>CAKZPB010000077.1 GCA_937138395.1 uncultured Pseudomonadota bacterium | reverse complement strand
TCTGCAAAGCAGAATTCACCCGAAGGGCCAGGCGAGTTTCACCCGCCGCAGTCAACCCTCCTCTCTCAGCCAGAACTCAGATCGCTTGGCAACCTTGCGTCGATCTTTCGACACATGGCGCACGATGGTATTGTTTAGGACCCATTTTGATGCAGCCACCTTATGAAAGATCATGAGCAGCCTACAGAACTGGATTCAACATGCCAGTTAATCAACCGCTGCAATGCAGGTGAGACTGGCGCACGTGATTTGCTTGCCCGTCGCTGCCTGCCGACGCTGCAACGTTGGGCGCGTGGACGCCTGCCACTATACGGCCGCGATCTGGCCGAAACGGAAGATCTTGTGCAGATTACAGTCGTGCGGGCCTTTAATAACCTAGAACGGTTTGAATCCGAAGGCCAAGGTGCCTTCCTCGCGTATTTGCGCTCCATTCTGTTGTCATGCGCCAAGGATGAAGTTCGGCGAACCATGCGCGCGCGGCAGCGAATCGTACCGGCCGATACGCTTCGTCTGATGGGGGCAAAGACCAGGGACAGCACACTTGAACTGGAGGAGTTGGAAGCGTTTGAGGTGCTGGTCGACCGGCTACCCGAACCGAAACGTTCGGCTGTGATCCTGCGCGTTGAAATGGGTTTTGACTATGACTTTATTGCCGAAGAATTGAATTATTCAAGCGCCAATGCGGTACGCATGATGATTCAGCGTTCACTCACTGAGCTTGCGCAACAACTGAATGATGAAAAATAAACTAGACATTGACTGGCTAGCTGTATCACAACAGGGCGCAACTGAACAGGCTGTTGACCGCTTGCGCCGGGTAGTTGATTTTTTTGATCAGCTCAACCTAACCGCTGAATCCGAATTGCCGGGTAAATTCTGGTGTGGTCTAGAGGTGTACGAGCCGATCGCTTCAGGCACATTCGGCACACTGTACCGAGCCTATGATCCACACCTGCAACGCGAAGTGGCGCTCAAGCTGCTTGATCAAAACACACCGGGGGCATCCGACTGGCTGGAAGAGGCTCGGCGACTGGCACGGATCCGGCATCCAAACGTGGTAGCAATTTTGGGCGCGACTAACGATAGCCAGCACGCGGGAATCTGGATGGAACTCAGCAACGGCGAAGCACTTGAATTGCTGATTTCGAGGCCAGGATTCAGCCATGTTGATCAAGCGCTGAAAATAGGCGAAGCACTCGCCGATGCTCTCTGCGCCATGCATGAACGTGACTTGGTGCATGGCGATATCAAGGCCAGCAATGTCTTGATCGAACCATCGGGTCGTATTCTGCTGCTTGATTTTGGCGCAGCAACAGAACATGGTGAGCCTGTAGACCAGGCTTCACCCCGAACCGCAGCACCTGAGCAATTAATTGGACGAAAGGCCGATCCTGCAGCTGATATTTGGTCATTGGGCACGCTGCTATATCGCTGTCTGTCGGGTCAGCAGCCGTATAAGGCCAAGAATGTCGATGCGCTTGCCGCAGCACAACGTCGGCCCCCCGAGCTTAGCGTACTGCCCCGTTTATTCCGTCCATTGATCGGGGAAATGTTGAGCATTGATCCAACTCAGCGCCCCACTGCAAGTCAGGTTGTCAACCAACTGCGCTCAATACGCAAGGCCCCGGCTCGACGCCGAAAAAACATTGCATTGACAGGGATTGCCACCAGCCTTCTGATTGGGATGATAGTGGCCAGCATTGGTTGGTTAGATGCCTATAGAGCCAATCTGCGCGAACAGCAGGCCAGCGAGCAGGCTCGAGCTACGCTGCAGATATTTCAGGACGTAATCGGAGCAAGTTTTGGGGGCACGCACGGCCGCGATGCGCGGATAATCGATGTGCTTGAGCAAGCCGAACGGCAATTGACCCTCGACGATGCTCAGCCGGCCTACATTCGCGCCATGGTTCACTATGTCGTCGGCGCGTCCTACCTGGACCTGGGCCGTGAGTCGGTGGGACTTGCCCTGCTCGACGACAGCCTGGCGCTGCTTGCTGATAGTGAGGAAGAACACCGTGAATCCATTGCCCAGGTACTCATAAAGCAGGGGCTGGCACGCTGCAATGAAAATGCGGCCACTGCAAACGAGACTGCCGCTGAGATTCGCCGGCTCGGAACCGGTCACCTACCACCGAACCACCGTGTTTTCGCCGCCGCGCTCAAAATCGAGGCCTGCGCGGCACAGCGTCTTGGCGAAGACGCGCTGGCCGAGTTGAGATTGCGAGATGCGATGGAGCTTCGACCACCGGAGCAATATCCCGCCGACATTGCGGCGATCGGAACCGTCTACCGCCTCGGTGGCGTACTGCTGGACCAGCGCCGCGTCAGCGAGGCCCTACCGTTGCTTGAGCAGGCTCGGTCTCAGTTTCTCGCTCTACTCGGACCAAGCCACGCCACGACACTCAGCACTGCCTCTGCGCTTGCGGCTGCACTGCTCGAGAACAGTCGCTTCGCCGACGCCGTCGACTTGCTCGAGGAAACGCTGCCCGAAGTCGAGGCGCGCACCGGGAAGGAAAGTCTTCAGTGGATCGCTACTGGCTCCACGCTGGCTACGGCGCTGGCACGGGCGGGTGATCCGGCGCGGGCGCTGGATTTGAATGATCAGGTCATCGCTACCGCCACGGATCAACTCGGTCCAACCCATAGCTATACTCTCACGGCCAGGACCAATCGCGGCATTCGACTCAAGGAACTGGGCCGTCTTGATGACGCTGAACTGGCGATGGCCCAGACCGCGACCTCTGTGGAGCGGACGATCGGCACCGACCACCCCCTGGCGCTGATCAACCACGTCAACCGGGTCGAGGTGCTGACGATGCTGAGTCGAGCGCCAGAAGCCGTAGCGCTCGGGCGGCGCACCCTGTCGACGGCCCAGGATGCATTGGGATCAGAGCATGGCATCACCGCCGGTGCGCAGGCGTATCTTGCCCGCGGGCTGGCGGCCGAGGGTGCGCTGTCCGAGGCCGAAGCGCTGTTCGATCAGGCTCTGGCCTTTCAGGACGAACACAATCCGAATTCGATCCAGACCTACGAAACGCGCTACATTTTCGCCGCCATGCTTGCCGACAACGGGCGCGGCGACGACGCGCGCCGCGAACTCGAGGCCCTCGACGGCGCAGCCGAACGCCTGCCTGCTGATCACCCGCTTCTTCAAAACATCGCCACCCTCGAGCAGCGGCTGCGCTGAACTCGGCTGCGGATCCATCCCGATCCGTGTCCTTCCCCCGACCTCCATCGACTTTCTTTCTGGCGATAGAAAGCCCGTCGCCTGTGCGAAACACGCCCGGCCCGGCCTGTGAATAGATGGCAGCGGGAATCGATGACACCAACCGCTCGAAGGCGTTACCGGAGACCCAAGCGGTTTCGCATCACCGGCATTGCGGGTACTTTGAGGCCGTTCATTCGCTTGACATTCATTGGTCGGCCTCACTTGTCGCAGCCAATTTTTCTGCTCGGCTGTGCCGTCGATGCATCCAGGTTCCGACCACCAGCACCAATAGATCAGCTGCTAGCAGCATGCTGAAGACGATCCAATTAATCTGAAATTCGGCTGACGCCAGATCGCTTGTCTCCACGATAATTCCGGCTGCATCCAGAAGCCAGAAAACCAGAACCAAGAACCCAATAACGAATGGCGTCGCAAACCAAACGGCCATCAGGCCAGCGACTTTGAAACCGAAGCGGTGGGTCGCCGGCCAAACGAACGGCCCACCGGAAGTGCGCCAGGCCTTTACGTCGCGGACGGTATCCAACAGCAGCCCGACCGCCACGGCCAGGCAGGCCCAAACCATGCCCGAATCCACCAGCCGTTGCCACACCCTTGAAAGGCTGCCAGCATCGGGATCGAGTCCGAAAGGGGCCTGCAACCAGAACACGACCATATAGGGACTCAGCAACGCAATGGTCCACGCCAGCGCGATACCGAGGCGGCCACTCATCGCCGTAAAAATGGGTTCCTTAACCCAGCTTCGGGTCAGCAGTACGCCGACCCAAGCCACAAGCAGGTACTCAACAATCCAGGGCAACAACACGTAACCGAAACTCAGATCACCGCTGTAAATCGCCCGAGCGATCAAGGTGTAGGTCACGACCAGGGTCAGGACATAGATCAGGACGCTGACGGGCCCGGACCGCCACTGCGCGCGAAAACTTTCGTCCATGGCGATTAAAAAACGCCGAGACTGATCGGAAGGCAAACGCGGATCGTCAGACGATCGACGGCGAGATTCACGCGGATTGGTTGGTTTCATTCGTTTAAGATCAAAATTGTAATCCAGCATATATTTCTGGCAGAAGCGTCCAACTCATGTCTAAAAATGGACAGTAATGAGAAGGCCAATCAGTGATCTGAACGCACAGAACTGAATCAATCCGATAATTCAACCAGTAGCCGATGACAAAACGCAAAGGTACCGTTTTAGGCAACGGTGAGTCTTTACATCGCACTCTGCTCGTTTTGGCTGAATGACGCGAAGCGCTAGGGGCTCATATACATTGTGCGGTTTAGCCGCGCTCCGGCCTTTTAATATTAATAACCCCTAGAGGAAACTCCAATGCGCCGTTACGTTTTAGCTCTAATGCTTTGTCTGGCCATGACAGAAGCTTCTGGAGACGACACCATTCGCGCCCGCGACCTGGGCATTCCCTTCGACGGCACGCCCGGGCCGTTGAATGCGATCACCGATGTGGCCGGGGTCGAAGTCGGCTACACCACGCTGATTGAAGGCGAAGGGGAACTGGTCATCGGTAAAGGCCCGATTCGCACCGGCGTAACCGCGCTGCTACCGCGTGGCCGCGCCAACCCGGCGCCGGTCTTCGCGGCCCGATTCACGATGAACGGCGCTGGCGAGATGACCGGTAGCCACGTGATCGACGAGTTCGGAGGATTCTTCGGGCCAGTGTTGCTGACCAACACGGTCAGCGTCGGCGACGTGCATACCGCTGCGCTGGAGTGGATGCTGAAACGACGACCCGAGTCCATGGCCCATTTGCCGGTCGTAGCCGAGACCTGGGATGGGGGCGTCAACGACATGTACGGCCGCCACGTAAAAACAGAGCATGTCTTTGCCGCCCTGGACGGTGCCCGTGGGGGGGCGATCGCCGAAGGCAACGTGGGTGGTGGCACCGGCATGGTCGTCCATGGCTTTAAGGGTGGCACCGGGACCAGCTCGCGCCGGGTCGGCCCGTATACGGTCGGTGTTCTGGTGCAGGCTAATCACGGTCTGCCGTGGCGACTGACGATCGCTGGTGTACCAGTCGGCCAAACACTGAATCCGGACCGTACCAACCACTTCGAGAACGCTGGCACGAAAGACAGCTCGATTATTGCCATTGTCGCCACCGACGCACCGCTGCTGCCGGTACAGCTCAAGCGTCTGGCCAAACGACCGGCCATGGGCGTGGCGCGAATTGGTGGAGTTGCAGAGACCGGCTCCGGTGAAATCTTTCTGGCTTTTTCGACCGCCAATGGCAGTCCGGGCAGAAACGGCGAGGTGCTCACCCTCGAGGCCATCAGCGATGCCGCCGGATACACATTGGACTATTTGTATGAAGGCGTGATCCAGGCAACTGAAGAGGCGATTGTGAACGCGATGATTGCGGCCGAAACCATCGTTGGCGCCGATGGCCGCACGGTCGAACGCATTGACCATGAACAATTACAGGCGCTGCTGCGCGACGCCGAAAGATTAAACGATGACTCGTAAATTATTTTTTCCATTCGCTCTGATCATGCTCTGGACGCCTCCTGTCGCAGCCACTGAGTTCTGCGTTAGCACCGCCATGGAGCTTCAGTCCGCGCTATTGCAGGCTCAGAGCAATGGCCAGCCTGATAAAATAAGAATTGAGCGCGGCCATTACTCGACCGCGGAGAACGGCATCAGAGGGCTTGGCTTTTCCTATTCCTCGATCGAGAACCTAAGTCTTACGATCACAGGCGGCTATGCCGAGGGCTGTCTTGGATTTCGTGGCAGCGGAGATGCTTTCACGACCGTACTGGACGGTGGCAATGTTCATCGGGTTCTTGCAATCTTGGCAGGTGACTCCAACGCGATGGTGAGCGTTAGCAACCTGACGATCCAGTCTGGCTATATTTACAGTAACGAGCTTCCAGGTGGCGGTCTCCTCATCAAAGGCTTCGGTGATGATGCGCCTGCACAGCGGGTGAATATTGATCGGGTCGCTTTCATCGGCAATGAGTCAGCAGCCGGTATCTCAGCCCTGATGATCGAAAGCCAGGGGCGAGTGGACATCTCCAATAATTTGTTCCACGACAACACCGTGAATTCTCTTTACACTGCAGCCGTGGATCGCGGTCCAGGCAGTTCTGCGGCCACTTATTTCATCAACAACACCGTCGTTAACAATACCACCCTCAACAACGATGGCATCGCTGGCGTATGGCTTAAAAATACCAGCGGCAGCGGCAATGTGGCGGCTAATAACGTGTTCTGGAATAACAACGGCATTTCCGATCTGGTAATGTCCGGCCCCGTCGGCAACATCAGCAACAATCACATGCTGCACAACATCATTCAGAACCCCCTCGGCTTGGGCGGCACCAACATCGGCAACAGCACGACCAATCCTCTGCTTGATATCGATTTCTCACTGCTGCAGGATTCGCCCGCTCGAGATACCGGCTTCACTCCGCCCGACAATCCTTTGAATCCCCCCTTGGAACTGGACTGGGACCCGGGTTTATTCGATATTGGTTTCGGTCTGAGAGTTCTTGGGCCCAGCGTCGACAGGGGAGCCTTCGAATACCGGGATCAAATCTTCGCTGACAGTTTCGAATAACTCCGCATTCAAGCTCCGGATTTAATCGAGCCTGCGAATTCTGTAGCGTCAGGACTGGCTGAGCGTTAAGCGCGGGCCGCCAGACTCGCGGCGGCGAGATGGGTATGGATTGGATGGCCTCAACGAGTGGTCACCTGGATTCGAAACGAACCGGTTTTCTGCAGGCCGCTTTCCTTGCCAGATTCTGATAGGCATATCTATACAAAAGGCCGAGCCGCGATCGGAGCGCACAACAAGTCGATCCATCCGCTGATACGTCTAGTTGCCGATGGCAATTGGAATGGCTCTGTTTGTGCGGTGAACTCATCTTGACTAACGTCAAACCCGAATCACCCTAAATTTTCAACCCTTTGTGCGAAATGCTACTGATTCGGCCTTTATTGAAGGTACGAACAGATATTTCTGGAGCTCGTTGATGGTTCGAAATGAGACGTATTCTACTCCCCTTTGCTCTAATTGCTCTCTGGAGACCTCCGGTCGCGGCCGAGCTGTTCTGCGTCAGCTTTTTCACGCAGCTGCAAACTTCAAATGCAAGAAGGCTTCGGAACGAAGGTCAGGCATGGTCCGGGTTTCAATGGTTATATTTCTCTTGCTACTGGGCGCGCACTCACTCGGGCAGGTAACTACCGCGTTCACCTACCAGGGCGAACTTGAGCGAAATGACGTCGCCGCCGACGGCAACTTTGATTTCCGATTTCAGCTCTATGATATGGCTGATGGCGGCATTCCACTAGTATCGCCAGCCGATAGCGCAAACGTGCTGGTTACTGCTGGACTGTTCACGGCCGAGGTCGATTTCGGATTCAATGTCTTTGGCATGACTGACCTTTGGCTGGAAGTTCAGGTCCGCGACACCAATGATGGCGGCGGGTATACCAGCCTGCTGCCGCGCCAGAAGATCACGCCCGCGCCGATTGCCACGCACGCCATGAATGTCGAAGAAGGCGCGATTGGCTCGGAACAGATTGCTGATGGCGCGGTCGGTGCCGATCAAATTGACGCTAGTGCGGTGCAGCTGCGTATTTCGTCGAGCTGCACACGCGGATCGTTTATTCGATCCATTGGGCTGGACGGCACGGTGACTTGTGATCCAGATGAGGGTTTGGTGACGGTGACCAGTGCCGATATCGAAGACGGCACCATTGGCGCGGCCGATCTCGGCGCTAACGCCGTGGGCGCAGCGGCAATCGACAATAGTCAGGTTCAGGCGCGTATAACGGGCGACTGTTCTACTACTCAGGCGATCCGAGGCGTAAACGAGAATGGAACCGTAGCGTGCGCCGGTATTCCCCAGGGGGATATTGCTGGTATTACAGCATCAACTGGCTCAGGCTTAGATGGGGGCTGCACAACTGGAACTTGCAATCTATCTGTCGACCCAACCGACTTCAATGGTTCGAATCCGGTCGGTTTTGGTTTTAACGAATTCATAGTCGTAGGCGAAACATGGACGACCATTACTTCATTTCAAATCTCGACTGGAACCGCACCTGGTGAAATATTATTGATTGGAAAAACTGAATCTAATTGTTTGGATTGTAAACCTCCTAACGATCTTGCGCAATGTGAGATCGGATTTACAAATTCCCCAAGCGGCAATCCAATCAGTGCTTTAGCAAGTAGATCTATTGTAGGGTTCAGAAACGGGGTTTTGCAGTTTAAGAACATGACCAATGTTTCTCCATTTTCTCAGCCCGAAAACACAACGCAAATCTATTATTTGAGAGGACGAACCGTAATGACTGGCGCAAATAATCAATGTGTCTTTCAGAGGGCTGCTGCAGGCGGTGTTAAAGTTTCCGAATAGCGACGACCGAATAGATGAGTCAATCGAATCCTATCCGCTTGCTAATGCTTCTTGTCGCGATAACATCGAGTTTGAGCAATTTGCATGCCGATCAACCACCACTCCAAGGCGGCGAATTCAGAGTTATCAAGGGCACGATCGACAGCGGTGGCGCTGAAGCCGACGGCGGTGTTTTTGAACTGCGCGGCACGATCGGCCAGCATGATGCTGGTGGGCGTAAGAACGGTGGAGAATATGAGCTTCGCAGCGGCTTTTGGACCGACCCGGCTAAGTTCAGCGAAGCGGTGTTTATCGACAGCTTCGAGTAAAACCGCATATCAATGCCGCATTACTCGTCTCGTTGCCGATCGCAACGGAAAAGGCTGCCTATGTGCAGAGGGTGTTCGATCAAAGCCTAACCATCATTCCTAGCACCGCTTTCCGGCCCTCTTTTGCTCATCAATAACCACTGCGCTCGATCAGCACCTTGACCAGCGACCATGCGATATCGACCGATTGGCCTGGAACCTAACGGTCACTGTCTCGCGTTTCCAAATCGTCGCAATTCCTCAACGCGGTTGTGCGAAACGCGCCTGGCTTGGCCTTTTAATTGGAGAAGGGGCTGTCGAGTGGAATGATTGGAGGTGGTTCATGGTTCGATTTATCAAATTATTGTTAGTGCTGGCCGGACTGATGATGTCGGCGGCGCTGGCCCAGGCCCAGTCTTTGATCGTTTCACCGCAAACACCCAGCCCAAAAAGCACGGTTGTTCTGGATGCCGGTGAATTGGTTTCCGGCTTCGAATATGACTTTGAACTCCTCGGACTGACCGACCCAATCCTGCTTGGTACCGCCACACCGGACCGGACCGGCACTATCCTACTTGATGCCACGCTGCCGGACCTGGAGCCGGGGCCTTATTCGATCGGTGTTTTTGCGGGTCGTAACCTCATTGTTGAACAAGCGATCGAGATTTCACCCGGACCGAGTCTGGTCCTGAATGTCGAGGAAGGCAGCCCAGGAACGGTCGTTGAATTCGAAGCCAGAAACCTGGTGCCCGGCACCGCCGAAATTCGCTTTGACGGCGTTCGCGTATTTGGCCCGCAAGCCGTTCAGAATCAGTACACGGGCATGATTGAAGTACCGTCCGGCGCACAGATTGAATCCAGGGTGGAACTGATCAACCGCGTGGGCCGCATCACGACCGGGGTTGCTGAAGAATTTTTCCTGGTGCTGGACGGTGATGGACGGCGAACGGTTCCGGATGTAACCACCGCCAACCTCCCGAGCAACGATCTGAGACCCGATACGACCGAGCGAATCACCGGCCAGATCGAACTGCCCAGCCACGTGCTGGCCAATCCGGAAACGCAGTACTCGATCTTCCTCGAAGTCTGCGGCGACGGATCGGTGGTTCCCGCTCCCGACGGTTCGCCGCGAGGCAGCGTGAGCTGCGCCAATGTTCCGGCCGATATCGGCAATGTCGAGGTCGATTCCGACGGCCAGTTTTCCGCCGATGTCTCCCAGCTCAGCCTGTTGTTCGGCGATGCGGTGCCGCCGTCGGAAATCGGCCACTTCGAAGGCGGGATCGCCTACGCCAATCCGGAGATCAGCGGCAGCACCAAGTTCGGCCTGACCAGCGGCGCACCGCTACCCACTCAGACTTTCACCGTGAAAGTTACCGACACATTCGGTTTTGAGCTGGAGAATGTATTGGTGGCGGTACTAAGCGGCGTATTGATCAATCCCGAGTGCGGTGCGCCCGAGTGCCCGCCGCAAGCCAGTGCTTCAACCGGACCCGTGTTTCAGGCCGCCAACCAGGTCCAGTGGTGGCTGGAGTCCGCACTGGATTTCGAGCTGTCCGGACTGAACACCTGTCCGACCAGCCTGTATCGTGAATTCACCGACGAGAACGGCGAGCGCTTCTTCTCGATCAGTCCCGAGCAGCTCACGCTCGGCGCCCAATGGGCGGCCATCGTCCGCAACAACGTTCCGGACATCAACACTCACATTCCGAAGTATCCCCGCTACTTCCCGATTCGGATCGTGATCAATGCGCTGGCCGCCGATGCCGGTGCCTTTGGTGTGGTCAATGATGATGGTGCAGCCACCGGCGTGTTCTTCGACATGATCTACGACGTCAAGGACAACAGGTTCTACGAGGGGACCATCACCGCGGAGTTGAGGTCGGGCCAGGAACCGATCGCCCTCGGGTTTCCCCAGATTGCTGCCGGCGCGACCCTGGCGTTCTCGCTGCCGTCGGTCGATGTCAGCAACGCGCTGTTTCCCGAACAGCCCTGGATGCCTGGCCTGACCCGCTACGACCGGTTTCTACGAGGCGATCAGACCACGCCCGTACCGGTATTCCGGAGCCTGGTTCATACCGGGCAACCAGAGGGTGTCCAGATTCTTCGTGGCAAAGATGCCGAAGTCCGGATCAAGCACGACGAGATCATATTCGGGGCGCTCGAGTCGATCAGTATGGAAATCGAAGGCACCGGCAGCGGCAATCCGACCGTCATCGACATCGAACCGACCGCTCCGACTGCCGGCAACTGCAGTCCCGGAGGGGTCGAGTACCGCGCCGTGATCCCCGAGGCCAACCTTCTGCCGCCGGGCGGCTACAGCGGCACATTAATTGGCCAAGTGGGCAATGACGGGCCCACCTACAGACGCTACTTCGAATTTGTTGTCGAGGATGTGCCGGGCTGGATTACCGACACAGCGTTAAACGGGCCCGACCCGGCATTGACCGATCGTCGAATTGTATGGACGCCTGAAGAAGTCCGGCTGTCTGCCTTTGAAAATCCGGCCATGGCGATGGTCAACAAAACCGTCAATCAATATGACATCGGAACGCTGAATAACGACAGTCAGAACGATGCTACGGTTCGCCAGACGCTGAATAACGATGGCTTCAGCGAAATCGCACGCGACGGACAGAGCGACAATATCGCTATCAACCAAGGAACAGGCACTGAGCCTGTCCCCAGCAAAATCGCAGGTGATGGTCCAGCCTCGGTCCAGATCCAGAAAGCGGAAGAAGTCATTTTCGACAGTGGGAAAATTCCGTTGTTTCGTTATGGTTGGGGCATCTGGCCCATTGCCCAGGCGACCGTTGGTGCAGACTTCTGGTTCAGGGCCCTGTTCGGTGCAGTCGGGGTGGTCAAACTGATGAATGATCAGATGCAAAACACATTGACCGTGTTTCCCAGTGTCGAAGCCGGTGTCGATCTGTTTATCGATGCCTCCATCCTGTTTGATATCGTGAAAGTCAATATCACCGCGATTCCTTCGGTCAGGATGTTGATGGTGGCGGTGATGGGAAACAGTCAGAACGATCAATGTACATCGTTTGACTTCTTTCTGGACGCAACGTATGAAATCAGCGTCGGACCGTGCCCGTTCTGCATCGGCGCTTCCGATTTAATTTCGCTAGTTGATGCGCCGGGCAATCCTTCCTGTCAGAAACCAGCGAACGCGATCCTGGCAAGTACGAACGAATCCGTGGCCAGAGGCACGCCGTCCGTAGCATCGCCGTCCGGCCAAGCGGCCATCGCCAGCAATGCTCGCGGTCGATCAATACGAACCTATACGATCGAGGATGGCAGTCTCGTCACTGAAATCACTTCATTCGGCGATTTTTCTGCAGCCGTTGACGCCATTCCGGCCGGTGAGTTACGTGGCATCACCAGTCTGGACGTGGCTTGGCTATCGCGCAATCGCGCAGTCAAGGTTTGGTCGCAAAGCAGCCTGGATGAGCCAACCTTTGAACTGCTTCGCGCACAATTCGGTGGTCCGGCCATTGAAGCAGACTGGCCGCAGGTAATCGCAGCTCAGCATTTGCGCTATTCGGTGTTCGACAACGGCGCTTGGTCCGACCCGATGACCTTAACGATGCCGGGCCTGGGCGAAGGCGGCGTTCAACTGGCGAGCTGTCAGCCCGATGGCTATCGCGGCGGCGCCTGCCCGCCTGGTGGCGAAGTGCTGTTGGTGTTCTCGCGCGATCTGGACAACACCTTGACCGGCGATCAGCGCGTATTTTTCTCGACCTTTGACGGCGTGGTCTGGAGTACGCCCGGGCGCCTTGATCCGAATAGCACAGCTAAGGAAGTACAACCCGATGCGACCTATATCGATGGCGAACCGGTCGCCGTATGGGTACGCAATCCAACGCGATCCCTGGCCGATGTTGGCCAACGCGAGTTGGCTTATCGGTTCTTGAACAGCGATGCTTCAGGTATCGTTCCGGTAGAGATCTCACGCGGTGTGGCCTCACCTTCCATTGCCGGTGATTCACTGGGTAAGGTCCAGGTCGCCTACAGCGTGGCCCAGGACCCAGACGCCTTCTTGGGAAATCGGCGCAATCTGCATTTTGCGACTGGTGATTGCTCCACTAAACCCTGCGCTTGGGCGGAACTGGAAATTCTGGATGATTTTGGACGCAGAATCTGGGTCGAACGACCGCAGCTGTCCATCATGCCCGACAACTTGGCCATCATCGGCTTTCGCCATCTTGGCTATGGGTCTCTGACCAATCAGCCAATCGTTCGAGCGACCGACTCGATAGGCGCAACCGCCGGCACTGGCGACTATGCGATGGTCACCCTGCAGCTCGAAACAGGTATTGTGAATCTCGACCCATTGACCGACAACGGCCAGGTCCATTTCATGCCTGAAATGACCTATGATCCCTTCCTGGACACGCTTGAGATGGTCAGTATTGTTGCCGAAGTCCCGGCGTTGGAAGCCTTAACCGACGATGATGGCAAACGCCTGATCCCGCCTGTATTTACCCGTGGCAAACAATCCCGCTTGGGCAATGGTGCAGGCCCGGCGTTGATTCAAGTGCCGCGTTTGCCGGATCTGGCGATCAATCGATTGCAGGTCGTTCCTGCAGCGGGTGGCTTGCCAGACGTTGAAATCGAGGTCGAGGTCGAAAATCGCGGCGCCTCCTTCGATACTCCGTTTGAGCTTTCGCTGACCTGGAGCGGGCCGGGCCAATCCGGATTCCCGATTGCAACCGATATACTGACCGATCCAGGTCTTGGCGGAACCGTGCTGACGCTCAGCGCGAGTTTTCCAGAGGGTGCTACGGGAGACGATACCCAAACGTTGTTTGCCTTGGCCGATGCGGGCTTCGAAATCAACGATGCCAATGGCGAAAACAACGTCCAATCGTTCAGCATTGGCGGTGCTATCGGCCCAGAGATCATCGGCGCAAGAGCCAGCCGCTATGCAGATGGTGTTTACCTGGACTGGGCTGATTCGGAAGACGAGCGAGTGATTGGTTATCGCATCTATCGTTCACTTGACAATCAGGCGTTCGTCGCAGCTGGCACCACGTTCGTTTCCGGCTATTTCGATCTGACTACGGACAACGAATTGGCCGCCGAGTATTACGTCACCCAATTTTTCCGAAACGGTGTCGAATCTTCGCCAGGCCCGATTTTTAGTGTCCGTGCCTTGCCCAGAGAGATTCAAGGCGACGCTATATTTTCCGATGGTTTCGAAAGCGGAGGTTGATCGGTAATCATGTTGGCTTAACAGCTAATCAAAGAAATGCGTTGTTACAATGCGACGATGAGTGGTTGATTGTGAGTCATCTGATTGCTCAGGAACACGATAGAAACCAGCGATGGATATGAGTATGCTGATCCGATGAACAAGCTGATGATTGCGCTGCTTTGTGGATTCGGGCTGGTCGCGCTTGCGGGGGCAGGCGTTTATTTCGCCAGCGAAGCCGTGCTGCGAGACGTAAGCTACGATGCACCATTTGATCACCCCATCCCAACCGATGCGGCCAGCATTGAACGCGGGCGATACATCGCCCGAACGCGGGGCTGCTTTGGTTGCCACGGCCAGCAGCTGCAGGGCATGAATTTCGATGAGCAATGGGACTGGCCGGCGCGCGCCATTGCGCCCAACCTGGCGCGGTACGCCCGTGAGCATGACATTGCAGCACTCGAAGCGGCTATACGGCAGGGCATCAGCGCCGAGGGTCGCGCCATGCTGTCGATGCCCTCATTCAATTTTGCCCGACTCAGTGACGCAGACCTGGCCGACCTGATCGCCTTTCTGCGGTCTGCGCCAATGATTGATTTGGACCTGCCCTCGCCCCGACTGGGTTGGTCGGTGCGCTGGGAACTGCTGACCGTTCCGAATCTACACGTCGAGGACTGGGCCGACCATGTGCCCGAATTGACGCACGACCATCAGCGCAAGCCCGCATTGGCGCGTGGCGAGTACCTGGCCATGACCACCTGCAATGAATGCCATGGCCTGGACCTGCGTGGCGATACGTTGATCATGGGCACGCCCGATCTTGCGATTGTCCGTGCCATTGATCGGGATACGTTCGAAACCATCATTCGCACCGGTCGCGGACTGGGCGATCGCCACTTGGGACTAATGAGCCTGGTCGCGCCGGATCGTTTTTCCGAAATGACCGAACAGGACGTCGATGACCTGTATCATTTCCTGTCCACGCTGGGAACCGAACCAGCGATGCAAGACGTATTCTGGCGGCCTTGACCGACCCAGCCGTGTTGAATCAGGCGCTCACTCTTCTTTTGCGCTGGCCCTGATGCGCTTTTTTTCTGACCATCCGCGACCATTCGCGCAGCCGGTCCAGCTGCAGATAGACAAACGGCACGACGATCAGGCTGACCAGCGTTGAAAAGGCCAGGCCGCCGATGACCGCGCGCGCCATCGGGTAATACGCCGGTCCACCACCGCCGACGCGTGTATCGCCTAAGGCCAGTGGAATCATGGCCAGGATGGTGGTCGCTGCGGTCATCAGAATCGGTCGCAGTCGATCGCGGCCGGCCTGAATCAGTGCCGCTTCGCGCCCCCAGCCCTTGCTACGCAAATTATTGACGTGATCAATCAGCACAATACCGTTATTGACCACAATACCCATCAGTACCAGCATGCCGATCATGCCCATCAAGGTCATATCGGTGCCAGTCAGCATGAAGAACCAGAACACGCCGATAAACGAAAACACGATCGAAGTGACAATCGATAGCGGAAACAGCGTTGATTCAAACAGGGCCGCCATCACGATAAAGATCAATGCCAGCGCCAGCAGCATGTTGAACAACATCATCTGCATGGCTTCGTCCTCTTCCTGGAATGCGCGCCCGAAACTCCAGCTATAGCCGGACGGCAGGCTGACCTGCTCCATCATGGCCTGCATGCGTTCGCGCGCTTCATCCATGGTGATATCGTTTAGATTGGCGGTGACCGCCAATGTCGTGCGACGCTGATCGCGCTGAATTTCAGACGGACCCTGAGCGGTGCGGATATCAGCCACGGCTTCCAGGTCGACCCGGTCACCGTCTGCATTAACCAGTGAAAGCCCGGCCAGATCCTCGGCGCTGCTGCGATCGGCACCCTGGAACATCAGCTTGATCTCGACATCGCCGTCAGCGCCGCGGAACTCGTTCAGCGTTTCGCCCCGCATGGCCACCGAAATCACCTGTGCAACCTCGCGCGTACTCAGGCCATTGCGCGCGGCGCGCTCACGGTCGATGCGCACCTGAATCTCGTCGCCGCTGTTGGCGGCCTCCGCGCGAACGTCAGTCAAGCCCTCGACGGTCGACAGCAGGCGCACGACCTCACCGGACAGCTGAAAGAGCCGGTCACTGGCTTCGCCATGCAGATTGACGCCGATGTTTTCGTCACTGCCACCGCGATTGAATTCGAAGGATGGCTGACCGATCGCAATCATCGGCAGGTTTTCGCGGACGACCTCGCGAATCTGCTCATTGGACAGCGTGCGGTCCGGCTTCAGAATCAGCGTCGATTCGGCCCGATTGTTGTTGTAGTAGGTATACACCGAGTCGAACTGAAACTCGTCCTTGTGATCGATCAGGTAGCCTTCAACGCGGTCAACGGAATCCCGCACGGTTTCGAGTGCGTAAGTGCCAATCACGTTGTAGTGCAGCATGATGCGATCTTCTTCGGTTTCATCGAACATATTGGTCGAGAGCTGGCTCAGCGGAACGGCCGTACTGAACAGCACCAGTACAACCGCAATCGTCGTCACCCAACGCCGCCGAAGCAGAAACACCAACAATGTGGCATAGCCATTGGTCAGGCGCCGCAACCAGTTACCCGCCTTGGGTGTGGGCGGCAGCGATACCCGGGTCAGCAACAGCGGGATGATGGTACGAGCGATCAGCAGTGAGGCCAGCAGCGAGATCGTAATGGTGTAGGCCACCTGCGATAAAAACATCGTGATCTGATTTTGCGCGCCGAAAATGTTGGGCAGAAACACGATGATGGTCGTCAACGTTCCTGCCGTGACGGCCATGGCGACTTCCTGCACGCCGATCAGCGTTGCACGGCCGGGTTGATCCGGATAGCGCAACTTCTGACGGTATATGCTTTCGGTCACCACGACCGAATTGTCAACCAGCATGCCGACGGCCAGCATCAGGCCCATCATGGTCAGAATATTCAGCGACAGGCCAAGAAAATACATGCCGCCCAGCGTAATCAGGATGGCCGCCGGCACCGACAGCATAACGATCACCGTGCTGGCCCACTGGCGTAAAAATACAAACAGCACGACCATTGACATCAGCGCGCCGATCAGGCCAGCCATGGCCAGGTCCTTCAGCGAGGACACCACCCCCTCGGCCTGGCTGAACATGATGTACAGATTGATGCCCTGCATTTCCGGAAGCTGATTGATGGCCTCGATCTCGTCCAGCACGCGCTCGGTTACCTCGACCAGATTGGCATCGCTTTCCTTGAAGATATCGAGGCCCAGCGCAAAACTGCCGTCCAGCAGCCGACCGTATTCATGCGGCGGCGATAGATAGCTGACTTCGGCAATATCGCTCAAACGAAGTCCGGCTGCATTGATTGGCAGCTGGCGAATGTCCTCGACCGTCCGGAATTCACCCATCGGATTGACGCGAATGCGCTGATTGGTCGCTTGATCATCAATAAAACCTGCAGACGATGAAAAATTCGCCGCGGCCAGTCGTCCGCGCAGCTCATTCAGATCAACCTGGTGCGCGCTGACCCGATCGGCCAGCAGTTCGATGCGCACTTCGGTTGGCATCACGCCATCCAGGTTGACGTTGGCGACGCCAGGCAGGCGCTCGATGCGGCGGGTCACGTTGCGTTCAAGCAGTTGGTAGGCCCGCGATAGATCACGTTCCGAGCCAATCCGCAGCACCAGCATCGGATTGTCTGCACTGGAAAATTTGCGCACAAACACACGATCCAGGTCATCGGGCAGCAAGTGCCGAATGCCATCAATCTTGTCGCGTGCTTCTACGCCCTTGGCGGTCAGGTCCGAATCCCAGCCAAAAAACATGAAAATGAATCCACCATCGGAATTCGAAGTCGAGCGCATCCGCTGAATATTGCCCAGCGTCGCCAGCACGTCTTCGATCGGCCGGGTGATCAATCGCTCGACCTCTTCCGGCGTGCTGCCGGCGTACGGCACCTGGATCATCATGCCGGGGAAATCAATTTCCGGGAAGAACTCGAGCTGCAGCATGCGCGTCGAGGCACCGCCCAGCACCAGCAAGCTGACGAAAATCATCAGGATCGTGACCGGTCGACGCAGGGCCAGTGTGGATAAGCGCATGTGCCCCCGCCTCAGCCGTTTTCCGAAGCCGGTTGCAGCGAACCGGCCGGTTCAGGCTGCACACCTCGATCCGATCGATCCAGAACGCTGTACAGCACCGGAATCACGATCAGCGTCAGCGCGGTTGCAAGCAGCAACCCGCCGATGACGGTGATCGCCATCGGGGCACGCAGCTCGGCGCCTTCGCCAAGGCCGATTGCCAGCGGCAATAAACCGAGGACGGTGGTCAGCGTGGTCATGATGATGGGACGTAACCGGGCCTGACCGGCTTCAACAATGGCCTGCTGACGCTCCAACCCCTGTTCTCGCAGTTGATTGATGCGTGTGACCAGCACAATCGCATTGTTGACGACGATCCCGACCAGCATGATCAAGCCGATGAAGACGACGACCGAAATACTGGAACCGGTGAGCCAAAGTGCCAGAATGGCACCGGTCAGTGCCAACGGCACGGTCATCAAAATCACGAACGGATGCAGCAGGGACTCGAACTGGGATGCCATGACCAGATAAACCAGGAACACAGCCAGAGCAAGTGCCATCATCAGTGACTCGAATGAGCGCTTCATCTCATCGCTTTGGCCTGCCACGCGCACGTTGATGCCAGACGGCAAGGTGATTCCGGAAATAATCGCCTGAGCAGTCTCAGTGGCCTGACCAAGATCGCCGACTCGCGGCTGCGTCGAAAGCACGGCGACGCGCTGCTGGGCGGAACGACGGATTTCACCTGGCCCGATGACCATCTCGATATCGGCCACCGCATCCAGCGTTACCGGACGATCGGCACCCGGGTTGATGACCAATTTGGCGATCTGATCGGCCGATTGCCGTTGATCATCGCGCGCACGCACCAGCACATCGATACGTCGATCCAACGAAGAAAAACGCGTGGCGACCTCACCGTCGATTTGACGCACAATGGTGTTCGCGATTTGATCGGCCCGCAGACCGAGCTGAGCTGCGCGCTCGTGGTCGAACCGGATCTGCAATTCAGGATGACCGGCAGTCATGCTCGATTCGATATCAGCGAATTGCTCGGAGGCGACCATTGCACGTTGAATCTGGCTTGAGACCTGCTGCAGTGCCTCAAGATCAAAGCCGGCAATCTCGACGACCAGCGGCGTATCAAACGAAAACAACTCGGGACGCGAAATGCTGTAGCTGGCGCCTGGTACGGTTTGCATGATGCCCCGCAAGCGATCCATCACATCGGCTTCAGCATCGGCACGGCCCGGCTGCAACACGACGTTCAATGTACCTGAGTACTCCCCGGCCTCCTCCGGATTGGTATCCAGTCGGCTGCCGGTGCCGGCCACGATGTAGGTGCGGTCTACTGCCGGGTGCTGTCGAATCTGTTGGTCAATCTGTGCAATCACCTGATCGGTTCGGTTCAGCGGTGTGCCGGGCGCCAGCGCCACTTCGACATTGAATTCACCCTGCGACAGACTCGGCACCAGATCCATCCCCAGGCGCGGCACCAGTGCCAGTGAGCCGCCAAACAGCAGCACTGCAGTCAACAGAACAAGGCTTCGTTGTTGCAGTGCGCCACCGAGCACGTTCGGGTAAATGCCGGCGACGCCGCCATACAGTCGATTGAATAACCAGACCAGCGGCTGCAACAGCCACTGCAACAGCCTGCTGATGGTATTGAACAAGAAGCCGGCCACCCGGGTGCACAGCACCGCAACCGCGTTGACCAGGCGCACGCGCGTTCGGTGAAGCCAACCGCCAAGACGTGTGTTGGCCTGATAGTCATTGGTCAATTCAGTGAATGCGTTGCGCTCCGGATCGCTGCTGGACCGGCGATGGATCGGACCGGCTTTTTGCCCGAGCGAGGCCAGCATCGGGATCAACGTCAGCGCCACAAACAACGAAACCAGTAATGCGAAGGTCACGGTCAATGCCTGATCACGAAACAGTTGACCGGCAATACCATCGACGAAGGCCAGCGGCAGAAACACGGCAATCGTGGTCAGCGTCGATGCAACCACGGCCGAGGCGACTTCGCCTGCGCCGGACCGGGCCGATTCCAGAATCGACTCACCATCCTCGCGTTTGCGCGCGATATTTTCCAATACCACAATCGCATTATCGACGAGCAGTCCAATGGCCAGCGCCAGCCCACCGAGCGACATGATGTTCAGGCTCAAGCCGCCGCCATACATGGCTGCAAACGTCGCCATGACTGATACCGGAATCGCGGTGGCAATAATCGCGGTCGACTTGGCATTGCGCAAAAACACATACAGCACGGCAATCGCGAAAAGACCGCCCAGCAGTGCCGCTTGCACGACCTGCAGGATTGCATTGCGAATGAAGACCGACTGGTCGTAGATCGAAACCAGCTGAAGATCATCAGGCAGATCGACACGTACCCGGTTCAGATTGCGTTCGACCTCTCGGGCGACGGTCACGACATTGGCATCGCCCTCACGGTAGAGCGCCAACTCGACCGTCTCGGCTCCGTTCACGCGCGTAATCGCCTCGCGTTCGCGCCAGCTTTCGCGGACCTCGGCAATATCACTCAGATAGACCGGTCGCCCGTCCTGGGTCGCAATAATGGTCTGATCAATCTGGTCCACCGTTTCAAATTCATTGATGGTGCGAACCAGGAACTGGCGACTGCCCTCCTCGAGACGGCCACCCGACAGATTGACATTGCTGGCACTAAGGCGCTGGATCACCTGCTCAATCGTCAGCCGCAGCTGAGCCAATCGGTATTGGTCCACGACCACCTGGATTTCGTCTTCAAGACCGCCACTGACGGTAATCGCGGCGACACCGGCAATCGATTCCAGCGATTTCACCAGCTGCTCATCGGCATAGCGGCGCAGAATGCGCAGTTCCGCGGTCGTGTTGTTCAGCTCGGCCCGGGGCAGGATGGTTTGTACGGCCGATTCAGACGAGGCGGTGGCAGCGGTCTCTGATCGGCTGAGCGCGAATCGCAGTACCGGCTCGGTCGATGGATCAAATCGTAGCAACAGCGGACGTTCTGCCTGCATCGGCAGGTCGACCGTCTCGAGCCGCTCACGGACATCCAGGGCCGCCATATCCATATCGGAGCCCCAGACAAATTCCAGCGTGACGTCCGACTGGCCGGCGCGCGATACCGAGTGCACCAGTCGAACACCGCGCACGACACCCAACGCTTCTTCAATCGGTCGGGTAATCAAGGTTTCAACTTCGGCCGGCGCCGCGCCGCTGTAGTCAGTTCGCACCGTCAACGTGGGATAGGACAAATCAGGCAACAGGCTGATCGGCAGACGAGTCAGCGATACCAGGCCAAACAGCATCACGGCCACGGTAAACATCAGAATCGTGACCCGGCGCCGGGTCGCCAGGCGGATCAGTTTCATGACTGGGTGCCGTGATCCGTATTCTGGTCTTGCGGATTGTTTTCCGCGCTCAGCGGATCGGATTCACTGGCAACCTCGATGGCCTCGCCCTGGCTGACGCTGTCGCCCAGCACGACAACGCGTGCGCCCTCACTCAATGCAGCCTGGCCAAGTACCACCACGCGCTCACCCTCGGACAATCCCTGGGTGACTTCATATTTGCCGTTGTTTCGATAGCCCAATTCAATCGTGCGCTGAGAGACCACGCCGTCTTCAATCACATAGACCGAAGCACGGCCATCTTCCAGTGCAACGGCCTCGACCGGTGCCAACAGCACGGATTCACGCTGATCAAACACGATCTGGAAGCGACCGAACATGCCGGGGCGCAGTCGATCATTTGAATCGGACACCTCGACCGTAACCCGGAACGTACCTGAACCGGCATCGATGACCGGCGCAATACGCTGGACGAAACCATCGAACACTTCGCCCGGCAGGGCATCCAGTCGAACGCTGACGCGCTGATCATCCTCGAGTCGTGCCAGCTCGCGCTCCGGCACATCCAGCGTAGCCTGGAGTGGATCCATTGCGGTGATGACAAAAATCGGATCAACGGTATTGACCTGATTGCCCAGTTTGATCATGCGCTCCGACACCACGCCGGCAAACGGAGCCTTGATCTTGCTGTAGGAAAGCTCGAGATCCACCAGTTCCACGCGCGCCTGCTGTGCTTCGAAGTCGTACTTGACGCGCTCGAACACTTCGGTGCTGATCAGATCACGTGCGTGCATCTCCCGATGACGCTCGAAATCCTGACGCATTCGACTCAGATCCGCCTCGGCCTGCTGCTTTTCAATGCGCAATCGATCGGCATCCACCCGCGCCAGGACCTGCCCCTGTGCTACGCGATCGCCCTCTTCAACCTCGATCAAAACAATCTGACCGGCCAGGCGTGGAACCACGCGGGCCTCGCGGTCCGCTTCCAGCGTGCCGGTGGATGAATAAAAGGCCGAAATCGAACCCAGCGCCAGGGTTTCAGCCTCAACCGGAATAGCCGCGACCTGCTCGGTTTCTTCCGTTGCCGACTCATCGTCAGCGGTGGTCTGGGAATCCTGAGACTGACAACCGGCCAGCAGACTGACCAGCACCAGGAGAAGCAACATCCAGCGTCGAGTATTCATCACAGTAGTCCTGCGCAAACGAAGAGATATGGTGTATTAGTAGACTATATCACCATGACGCAAAAATCAAGTCTTTTGTTTATGTGACCTTCGGCTACGCGCTGTAACTATCAGAAATAAACGTTGTTTTTCAGTTGTTTGCGTTGATTATTGAGCTCTTCTTTGTTGATTGGCCTAACCCGGCGTGTCGACTCATTGCTTAAATTCACACCGCCCGCAACGATGAATAGGCCGCGTCACGGCCTTGATTGGCTTGAAATTAGGGCAGTACGCGCGGTAGGTTTGATTGTCGATGACGTCACTCATAGGGCAGGAGACAATATGGAATTACTGGCAAAAAATTGGTGCGCTAAATTAGTTTCGCGACAAGCAAATCCCAAGACTGCAATTAATTTTTCTAGTTTTTTGTTCGTCAATGCATTGGTGTGGCTGACTTTGTTTCTGTATATCGATGCGCAACTAGAGCGAACCATGTTTACGGTCAGTTTGTTCTTATTTTTAGGATTACTTCATTTTGAACGCGCAGGGTTTATCGCCCTGATCAAGGAACAACAGGCTGAGGATACGGCTACGGCGAGGACGAACTGATCGCAGTTTTGGAATCTCGAGCTCAGCTTTGTAGCTCCGGACGATGCCTGAACTGCTCCAGCACCTCGGGATTGGCCAGCGCCGTGGTGTTCTTGACCGGTCGGCCGTGGATGACGTCGCGCACGGCCAGTTCGGTGATTTTTCCGGACACGGTGCGTGGGAGATCGGTGACGGCCAGAATCCGGGCCGGCACGTGGCGCGGGGTTGCATGCTGGCGGATATGGCTTCGAATCTTCTGCTGCAGCGCCTCGTCCAGTTCGACGCCGTCACGCAGTCGAACGAAAAGCACCACGCGCTCGTCGTCCTGCCATTGCTGACCGACGCATAAGGATTCAATGACTTCGTCGAGCTGTTCCACTTGGCGATAGATTTCCGCGGTACCGATTCGGACGCCACCCGGGTTCAGCGTGGCGTCCGAGCGGCCAAAGATCCTTACGCCATTGTGGGCGGTTAACTCTGC
Source organism: uncultured Pseudomonadota bacterium (assembly GCA_937138395.1). Classification (GTDB taxonomy): domain Bacteria; phylum Pseudomonadota; class Gammaproteobacteria; order Xanthomonadales; family Wenzhouxiangellaceae. Next base: position 82,824 of record CAKZPB010000077.1, on the reverse strand, counting down.
GTAGTCGCCCTGGCTCCAGACGTTGGGAAAGGTATCGAAATAGGCTGCCTGATATCGCTGACCGTCCGGATCGTTCCAGAAGCCGATCGGCATGGATGGAAACGGCATCGAACAGGTCAACTCGCCGGTCTGCTGTTCAACCACTTTGCCCTGGTCATCGCGAATTTCGACGTTCATGCCCAATCCGCGGCACTGCAGTTCGCCGCGGTAGACCGGCAGCAATGGATTGCCGAGCGCAAAGCAGGACACAATGTCGGTACCGCCCGAAATCGAGCTCAGCTGCAGATCGGACTTGACGTCTCGATAAACGTAGTCAAACGATTCCGGCAGCAGCGGTGATCCGGTCGACAGCATGACGCGAAGCGAATCGAGTGAATGGCTTTCACGGGGCTTCAAGCCGGCCTTGTCGCATGCCGCAATCCATTTTGCGCTGGTGCCGAAGATCGTGATATCGAGCTCGTCGATCAAATTCCACAGCACATGGCCATCGGGATAAAACGGCGAGCCGTCATACAGCACAACGGTCGATTCGACCGCAAGGCCCGATACCAACCAGTTCCACATCATCCAGCCGCAGGTCGTGTAATAGAAGAATCGATCGGCGCGATGCAGATCGGTGTGCAGCATCAGTTCCTTGACGTGCTGCAGCAGCGTACCGCCGGCACTGTGCACGATGCACTTGGGGATGCCGGTCGTACCGGATGAATACAGGATATAGAGCGGATGACCAAATGGGAACGCCTCAAATTCCAGCGGCTCGTCGTGATCGGACGCCAGTTGGTCCCACAGCACGGCATTCAACGACTCCGGCAGCGCTTCGACACTATGCACATAGGGCACGATAATCGTGGCCTCCACGCTGGTCAGTTCAGGCAGCAGGGTCTGCACGCGCTCCAGGCAGTCAAAGGTCTTGCCGTTGTAGCAATAGCCACTGGCTGCGATCAATACCTTGGGCTTGATCTGGCCAAAGCGGTCCATCACGCCCGGCACGCCAAAATCCGGCGAGCATGAAGACCAGACAGCTCCGATTGCAGCTGTCGCCAACATGGCGATGACGGTCTCAGGCACATTCGGCATATAGGCCGCGACGCGGTCGCCTGGTTCTATACCGAGCCCTTGCAGGCCGGCGGCCACGCGACTGACCTCCGCATTGAGCGCCCGATAAGTCATTTGCCTGCGATCACCCGCCTCATTGGCAAACTCGATGGCGATGCGATGATCACGGCAGCGCAGCAGGTTTTCGGCAAAATTCAGCCGGCCCTCGGGATAAAACCTGGCGCCAGGCATATCCGGCCAGGCCTCGCTGAAACGCGGGCCCTGCTCACCTCGAATATCAGCATATGCCCAGATCGAGTTCCAGAAGGCTTCGGGATGAGCCAACGAGAACCGATACAGCGACGCATAATCGGTAACCCCGGTCGCGTGCTCGGCCGCCACACGCTCGATTAATTGCGCCATGTGCGAACCCTTGATGCTTGCACTGCTCGGCACCCACAGGGGCCTGGTTTGTTCAGATGAGATTGAATGATTCAAGACTGATCAATTCCTTGATTCGATGAAAAAATAAACCGAACCGGACTCATATTGGCACGACTTCCCGTCAATCCATATTTGGGTAATGGTCCTATTCAGTCACCATGGCTCTCTAGTGGTTGCTTACCAGCGCTTCGATCAGCTGTTGACCATCTTCGTCATCGTCGGCATTCAGAAACGACTGCAGCGCTTTTCGACAGCGATCCGCATGGGCCTGAGTCAAGTTGGCCTTGATTTCTGCCATGTGTGCTGGCGGCAGGCTGAATTCATTCAAGCCCAGACCGAGCAGCAATCGCACCAGCTTTGGATCACCGGCCATTTCACCACACACCTGCATCGGTCGATCATGTTTGCGCCCGGCCCGCACAACCTGGTCGAGCAACAGCAGCACAGCGCGATTGGAAGGCGTAAACAGATGACTGACCAACTCATCCTGCCGATCGACGGCCAACACATACTGCACCAGGTCATTAGTGCCGATCGAGATGAAATCGAGCTCACGCACCAGGGGGTCGATCATCAATGCAGCGGCCGGGGTTTCGATCATGCCACCGATCGGTATATCCGGATCCGGCCTGATGCCTCGGACCTGGAGCTGTTCGCGACAGGCTGAAACAACGATTCGAGCCTGATGAACCTCTTCAACACGCGTTAACATCGGAAGCAGTATGCGCACGGGTCCGTGCAGTGATGCCCTGAGAATGGCGCGCAGCTGGACCTGAAAGATTTCCTGCATCGATAACGACATGCGCAAGCCACGCAACCCCAGTGAAGGATTGGGGCCGTGCATGCGACGCAGTTCACGCGGCAGTTTATCGGTACCGATATCCAGGGTACGGATCGTTAACGGCTTACCGCCCAGTATATCGAGCGCGTTGCAATATGCCTGATACTGACCCTCTTCATCCGTCAGCTCATCAAACGAAAACATGAACTCGGTTCGCATCAGGCCCACGCCCGCGCTGTCATTCTGGATGGCTCGCACCAGCTCAGTATCCAGCTCGGCATTGGCAAATAGCTGGAACCGCTCCCCATCACGGGTTCGATTCGGGGCGGCGAGATAGCGCTGAAATTGATTCCGGTTACGCAGCGCATGACTGCGCTTTTCTGCATAGTGCGCGTGCAATCGGTCATCCTGGGTCGCCAGGACGACACCATAGTGGCTGTCCAGAATGATGGGCTCATTTTCGCGCAGCAATCGGCGGCCATGATGCACCGCCATGACCATCGGTATGCCGAGCGAACGCGCAACAATTGCGCTATGCGACCAGATGCCACCATGTTCGGTAATCAGCCCTGCAACCTGGCGTTGCTGCAGAAGAGCAAGCTCGGCCGGGCTCAACTGCTTGGCCATGATGATGGTATCAGCCAATTGATGTGGAACGCGCTGATCCAGCACCGGAGAGGGCTGCTGGCCGAGTTCTTGCTGCAACAAGCGGACCACCTGGTCCAGGTCTTCGACCCTGTGTGCAATATAGTCATCTTCGATTCGCTCGATTTCCCGTCGCAACGCAGCCGACTGACGATCCAGCGCCCATTCGGCATTGATTTGCTCCGATCGAATCCATCGGATGGCCTGGCCAACCAGCGCATCGTCCTTGATCATCAGCCGATGGGTCTGCAGCAACTCACGCGCCGGGTCGGATTCGACCTGCTGGATACCCTGCTCTACATCCTGCAGCCTCTGCTCGGCTCGTTTGACTGCGCGGCGTAACCGTTCGACCTCAGCTTCAAGCTCGGATTTCTCAAGATGATGTTCAGGCAATTCGAGCTCACCGGTTGACAATACGTGCACCTTGCCGATGGCAATGCCGTCCGAAACGCCGATCCCGCTCAGGGTCAGGATCATTCCGGTTCTCCGAATCGCTCGGCAATCAGCTCGGAAAGCGCCTCCAGTGCCTGAACTTCGTCATCGCCACTGGCTTCCAGGATCAGTTCCGTGCCCATCGGTGCGGCCAGCATCAGTACGCCCATGATCGATTTTGCGCTGGCACGGCGGTGGCCATTGACGATCCAGATTTCGCATTCGAACTGATTCGCAACCTGCACAAGCTTGCTGGCCGCGCGCGCATGAAGCCCAAGCTTGTTGACCAGTTCAACCGGCTTACGAACCATGGGGAACCTCACTGAAAATTGCCCGCCGTGCCCCTTCCACCGCGATATCGGCCAACGCCATCGCAGTCAGCTCCTGATGATGAATACAGCGCAGCAACATCGGCAAATTCATGCCGCTGACCACCGGCATGGCATAGTGGCCGGCGACCTGGACCGCAAGGTTATGCGGGCTGGCGCCGGGCAAATCACTGAGGATCAGGACGTCGTGTTCGGCTGCCAGTTCGGACAAGACCTGTTCGAGTCGATTGGACAGCCGTTCGGGTTGTCGACGATCTTCGTCGAAGGAAATGACATCCTGCAGTCGCTGGACCAGATTCTCGTCCAGAATCGATTCGGCGGCGGCTCTGAGCGCCGAGCCTACGCCGTAATGACCGATCAACAATATTTTGGTCATTGATCCAGTTCCCGGTGATGACTGACTACTTGCAGTCCGTCGGTCTTCCAGCGCTTGGCCAATCGCTCAACCAGGAATACTGAACGGTGTTTACCGCCAGTACAACCAATTGCAACCATCAACTGACTGCGCTGCTCGCCGGCCCAGGCCGGCAGCCAGCGACGTACGAATTGATCAATATCATCCAGAAACTGACGCACCGACGATTCACTTCGCAGATAAGCCTGTACCGGTTCATCCCGACCGGTCCACTCGCGCAACGCTGGCTGCCAATGAGGGTTCGGCAAACATCGCGCATCGAACACGATATCCGCGTCGCGCGGCAGGCCTTGCTTGAACGCGAACGATTCGAGCAGCAGACTCGATATATTCGGCTCGGAAGCGTTACTGACCATGGACCAGATCAGCCGACGAAGATCATGCACGTTCTTGTCACTGGTATCGATGACCTTGTAGGCACTTTGCTCGAGTGAGGCCAGTGCAGCCCGCTCCTCAGAAATCGCCCGGGCCAGCGTGCCCGGACCGGCCAGCGGATGTCTGCGGCGGGTTTCGGAGAACCGGCGGATCAGGACGTCGTTTTCCGCGGTGAGAAACAGTAAACGGGTCTTCAGTGGCAGTGCGTTGAGTGCCTCGTGCAACCGCGACAAGGAGTCCAGTCCAACGCGGGCATCCACGCCCACCGCCAGCTTGCGAAAGCGATCCGGATCATCAACGATCTGTTCAGCCAGCGCAGGCAGCAGACTGGCCGGCAGATTATCGACGCAATAATAGCCCTGATCCTCAAGCGCGTTCAATGCCACGGACTTGCCGCTGCCCGACAACCCGCTGATGACCAGGATCCGTTGCTTAGTGGCCATGTCGACAATACACGTGGGGCACGCCGCCATTGAGGCCACGTTGCACTGATGACCACGCGCCACAGGCGATCCTGTTGCGCTCCGTAAGGCGATTGCTGAGGCCGGACAGCCCGGGATTGAACAGCCGATGCATATTGGACCGTGGCAACGATTGCCGCATGGCGACTGCGACACCGCAAGCCGTGCGACTGTTGCTCATGAGTCGGCTTGCAGTCAAACCCATGGCCTTCGACCCGGGTATGCGGAGTGAATTGAAAAGACGTTTAATCATTCGACGATAACAGTTGCGCGTGGCGCTGAAGAAATTCAGCAGTGGAATCGAACCCTTTCAGCTGTAGCATGAAATTACGTACAGCCGCTTCGGCAATAACCGCCAGGTTTCGACCGGGCAATACCGGTAGCAGCAGTCGTGGCACGTCCAGGTCCAGCACGCGCTGGGTTTCGGCACGTCGATTCAGTCGATCCAGACTGGACTCATCTTCCTGGGTCGGGTGATACAGATGCAGGATCAGGCGCAGAAACTTGCTGGTTTTGACGGCGCTGTCGCCAAACATTTTGCGCACATTCAACACGCCCAGGCCGCGCACCTCAAGACAATCCTGCAGGACCTTGGGACAGCGACCCTCAATAGCATCCGGCGTCATCTGGATGAACTCGGGGCTGTCGTCGGCGATCAAGCGATGGCCACGATTCAGCAGCTCCAGCGCCAGTTCGCTTTTGCCGGCACCAGACGTACCGGTAATCAACACGCCCTGAGTAAACACTTCCAGGAATACGCCGTGCAGGATGGTGCGGTGCGCGACTACACGGGCAACCTGATATTCAAGTACCGACAGCAATTCCCAGCCCGGTTTGCTGGAACTCAACAATGGCGTCGAGGTTTCACGGGCCTGCTCTTCCAGATCGCTGCCGGCGCTCAGGCCTGAGGCCACAATCAGCGCCCGTGGTTTGGCCGCAAAAATCTCGGCCAGCGCCTGCCAGCGCAAGCGTGAATCCAGCTTGTCGAGCCAGCGCTGCTCTTCTTCCCCCAGAATCTGTATCTGGCTGGGGTGTATCAAGTTCAAGAATCCGACCAGCGACGGTCGTTCCTGCAAGCTGTCCGCACTCAGACTGTGGCTATCAGCCTGGTTGCGTCCACAAATCCAGTTCAAATCCAGACGATCGGCAAACCGCTCGACCAGTTCAGACACCAGCAGCGCCTGGTTGGATGACTGGCTCATTGTTCTGCTTCCGTCGACCCCTCGTTCATCAAATCGATCAGATCCGAATCCTGCTGCGCCGCTCGCAGCTGCTCTCGACGATCCGAATCGCCAAAATACTCCGCAATCGAAGCCAAAAGCCGTAAATGGGTTTCGCTGCACTGCGCCGGCACAGCCAGCGCAAAAAACAGATCGACCGGTTCAGAATCGGGGCTGTCGAAATCGATTGCCCGGCGCAGGCGGATCAAAGCACCCGAAACCCCGGCCTGGTCAACCCTGCAGTGAGGAATTGCGACACCATGACCCAGGCCGGTCGAACCCAGCCGCTCACGTTGGCACAAGCCATCAAAAATAGACCGGCTATCCGTGGCCTCCGGTGAATGTGACAGCAGTTCAGCAGCCTGTTCAAGCAGGGATTTCTTGCTGCTGATACTGACGTCCAGCGCAATCCGGTCGCTGTTCAGGATATCAACGAGTTGCATGTAGTGTAGTTGCCCGGCGGGCTATCTCGGTGGTCGTAATGAGGATGTTCAGCTTACTCGATCAGACCATCGGGCGGCGGAATTTCTTCCGCAGCGCGGTGATGGTCTGTCACTTTTTCCTTGTGTCGCCGAACCTGGCGTGCCAACTTGTCGATCAACTTGTCGATGGCAGCATACATGTCCGGTTCAGTCGCATCGGCGTGCAGGTGGTTGGTGCGACCACCGACGCTGACAGTGGCCTCGGCCGTATGGTCATTCTTTTCAATACGCAGCACGACATGTGCGCTGATCAGATTCCCGAACAGGCGATCCAGCCGCTCCAGCTTTTCCGTCACGTAGGCTCTCAGTGCCTGAGTCAATTCGACATTCTGTCCGCTGATTTCGAGTTGCATAGTGATCTACCTCCTGTTCCTCTTCAACATGGCGTCAAGCACAATGCCTCGACGCAACTAGCATGGTATACCAGACGTTACCCCCTGTTGCAGCAGCCGAAACGACAGTGCGAACAGCGCGTTCAGCTCACGGCCTGTTTACGCCGCTTCGACGAGCCCGGAATACCGAGCTGCTCCCGATATTTGGCCACCGTGCGCCGCGAGAGCATCAGGCCATCGGCGCCGAGCGCATCGGTCAACGCCTGGTCCGAGTAGGGTTTGGTTGCTGATTCTTCGCGGATCAATGCTTCGAGACGGGCCTTGACCGCAGTCGCAGCGATCGGGGTACCGCTGACGGTTGGCAGCGCGACGGAAAAGAAATGCTTCAGTTCGAACGTGCCTCTTGGTGTATGGATGTATTTACCGGTCGTTGCCCGAGAGATTGTCGATTCATGCACGTCGACTATTTCGGCCAGGTCTTTTTGCAGCAGCGGTTGCATGGCAACCTCGCCGTGCTGCAAAAAACCCGTTTGAATCCGCACGATCGACTCGGCCACGGAGCGCAGCGTATTATTGCGTAAATCCAGGCTGCTGATCAGCCACTGCGCCTCCTGCAGACAGTTTTTCAGATAGTCCCGGTCCTTGCCCGTGGTCTTTTTCATCAGCTTGGCATAGGCTTCGTTAATTCTCAGACCGGGCTCATGATCGCGATTCAGCGTCACTCGCCAGCCGTCCTCGTCCTTGTGGACATAGGCATCAGGCACAATATAATCCCGGTCATGTCGACTGTGGCGCATGCCGGGCCGGGGGTCGAGTTTGCGTATGACCAGCAGTGCGGCTTCGATCTGCTGCTTGTCGAATCCGGTCGCCTTGGCCAGGCCCGCCGTATCGGTCTGACCAAGATCCTCCAGGTGGTGCTTGATCAAATGCTCAGCCAATCCTTTCGAGGCCACATCGGAGGACAGCGCACGGACTTGAATCAGCAGGCACTGGCCGAGATTCTGTGCCGCAACACCCATCGGCTCAAAGTGTTGAATACGCTCGAGCACGGCCCTGATTTCCTCGATGCTGACCAGGTACTCCGGCGCCATCGAGGCACGCAAATCAGCGAGATCATCATGCAGATAGCCGTCTTCGTCCAGGGCATAGATGATGGCCTTGGCAATGGCATCGTCTTCCTCATTGAAGCCGCACAGGTTGGCCTGCCAAAGCAGATGCGAATACAGTGAATCGGCATCAGGATCGCTGATAAAACGATCGTAGTCCGGTGTGTCTCCCACCTCGGAGAAACCTTCTGGCAGGTCATCCCAGTCGGCCACATCCGGCTCATGTTCGTCGAAGTCATCATTGCCGGAATCAGCCTCATCGGCGTAGTCCGATTCAGGATCCTGATCGTATTCGTCTTGCAGATCGCCGTCGAGTTCAAGCAGCGGATTGGTTTCAAGCGCTTGCTCGATATGCTCGCGCAGCTCAATCCGGTTGTATTGGAGCAATTCAATGGCTTGACGCAGCTGCGGCGCCAATTTCAGCTTTTGCCCTAACTTGAGCTTCAGACCTGCTGAGATTGCCATGCTCTGATTCTAAATCAATCCGGGCGCTGCATCATGATCGGAAAACAGGCCAGGGATTCACGGCCTGACGCTAGGTTGTGGCCTCGTTGATTTGGCTCATAATCGCTGTCCGAATCGGTGCAATCGGATCACGCTGGATGAAGTCGGCAATCACTGCTGAATAGTCGGGATGTCGAGCAAGCAGACGTTGCATCGAGTGTTCATCCGGCCTTAGTCCCAGTGGTCCAAAACTGGCATTCCCTTCATGCGCAACAAAAGCGTCATCACACAGGCGGTGAGTCCAACCGGCCTGTCGAGCGCGCATACACCAGTCGTTTTCCTCTCCATAGCCCCGGCCGAACGTCTCGGCATCGAACAACCCGATCCGATCCAGGCAAGCCCGCCGCAAATACATGCAGAAGCCAACCGCCGTCGGCAGCTCGGGATACTGTGGCGGTTCAACGCTTTCGCAAGCCGCTGCCCAGTGTTCAGGGTCGTCCGGAACAGGTGTGACTGCACGATGCTCGGGCAACGAGGCGATTTCCCCATTATTCGTAAACGGCGTGATGCTGGCGGCATCCGGACACTGTATTGCACAAGCAATCATCCGATCCAGCCAATGACCGGCAGGCACGGTATCGGAATTCAACAAAATCACGTCTTGCCGGCTTGCGCGCTGCATGCCTTCATTCACCGTCTGCACGAAGCCACCATTGATTTCCTTGCGAATGACGGTCCAATGCGGTTGATTCTGCTTGGCCCACTCCAGAAGCGCAGGCATCGCAGGACTGTCGGACGCATCATCGATGACCATCACGTCTGCATCGGCCTGGTTGCGCTGCAGCGTCAGACTCAGTGCTTGCAGGCACCGCTGTGTCTGGCTGACCGCATTGAACACCGGCACCACGATGCGGGTCCGAGCGGTCATTCGACAGCTTCGGGCACGATCCAGCGATAGGGCAGTTCGATCATTCCCAATGATCGTGAGCGACCCCGAACTGAAAATTCGCACTCGTGGGTATCGTGGATGCGCAAACCCTCCGGGTCCATGGCACAGACACGTACAGCGTAGCCTCCAGGCAACAACGCCAGCCTGGGAAACTCGATTGAAATCGAGTACAACCGGTTGTCCTGGCTGGTCAATAACTGGTCGCTGTGATCACTAGCCGTACCGAACACCGGCGTGCCGTCGGCCCGCGCAATGCCGACCAGCGCGACCGGTGGACGACCGTCCGGTGAACGGATCTGAAGATGAACCTGCATACGATCACCGCTTTCGAACGTGATAGCACTGTTTGATTCGAAACCCTCAATCCAGGCCTGCTGAACCTGATAGCCGGACCCGGATCGCTGTGATTGACCTTTCAACTGTTGCTCGGCGTCGTTGCGCTCATGCCAGGCCAGATAGGCCTGGGTCACATCAAACACATCGCCCCAGGCACGTGAGCGCCCTTGCTCGAGCCACAGCGCCTTACGGCACAATTTCTGTACCTGGTACATATTGTGCGACACCATCAGCAAGGTGCCACCCTGGTCAAGATACGATTCGATCCATCGAATGCATTTTTTCTGGAACGATTCATCACCCACAGCCAAGACTTCATCGGTAATGAGCAAGTCAGGTTTGACCGAGGCCACAACAGCGAACCCAAGACGAACCACCATGCCCGACGAATAATGCTTGATCGGTTCATGAATGGATTGACCAATATCGGCAAATGCCAGGATGTTGTCCAGTCGGTCGTCAATCTGCTTGCGATTCAGGCCCAGAAAGGCCGCGTTCATGCGCAAATTTTCGAGCCCGGTGTACTCAGGCTCAAAGCCTGCGCCAAGTTCCAGCAGGGCCGCGATTGTCCCATTGGTCTGTATCGCACCCTGGCTTGGCGCGAGCACCCCGGTAATCAGCTTCAACAGCGTTGATTTCCCAGCACCGTTGGCGCCAATCACGCCGACCGATTCGCCTGCTTGTACTTCGAAATTAATGTCTTCCAGAACGGATTTACCGCCGACCGTATGTCCTTTCAGCAGAATGCTCCAGAACGCTTTGAGCCGGCCCATATTGACGACACCCGGCGGATAGGATTTTCCCAGCGCATCGACCGTTAGCAAATGCTCGGACATTACAGAAAGTCCTCAAAAAAAGGACTCATCCGGCGAAAGAACATCATGCCCAGCAGGAATATCAAAGCACTGATCGCCGCGAACACCCCGGTTGCCAATGAGGGAAACGCATCGCCAACCAACAACGCGCCGCGCAGGTCCGTCAACAGCCCGGCCATCGGGTTCAAATCAAGCCACACGCCGAAGGCTTCCGGCAGCATTTCGGGCGCATAGATAATCGGCGTCAGAAAGAAGCCGAACATCAGCATGGTTGGAAGCAGCTGTTCGATATCCGGAATGTAAACGCGCAGCGCTGCAGCAAACAATCCGATCCCGCAGGACAGGATGAATAATGTAGTCAGGATACTTGCAGCATGGATCAGACCAGACCAATGGATCGTTACGCCGAGCAGGCTGATTAGAACCAGGACTACAACAAAACCCACCATCTGAAGCACGAACGAAGCAGTCGCAGTGCTCAGCGCCAGGATTTCACGCGGCACAGCGACCTTGCTGATCAGATTCTTGTACCTTGGCATGCTTTCGCTGGCGCTGACAATGCCCTCGGAAAAAGCCAGCCAGGGCCAGAGGCCCAGCGCAAGCCAAACCACGAAACTGACCTCCATATTTTCAGGTACTCGGGCCTTGAAGATTACGCCAAATACAAACGCATAGACGCCCAGCAGCAACAGGGGATTGATCAATAGCCAGAGCCAGCCTGTATAGCTGCCGATGAAACGGCTGCGCAAATCACGTGAAATTAAATCTAGAAACATCGCGCATCTATGGCTGCATCAGTCCAGTGGCCGGGCCATCCAAACGCAGGCGTTGGGTGTGACCTGATTGTACGACCAGACGAAAACACAATCAGGGCTAATGCGCTAGCCCTGATCGGTTGAGTTCTTGTTATTGATGAGAATCAGCGCTGAATTGGCGCATGGCGGTCGAGAATCTTTGCAACCGCACCGTCCTCCAATTCCAATGGCTCGGAATAGTGCTGACGCAGCAAACGCTCGGCAACTTGCGTTCGATGCTGGTTTTTGGCTTCTTCAGCCAATTCTTCCTGAACGGCGTCAAACGGCAATGTACCGGTTTCCAGCACGTCGTCTATCCGGACCACATGCCAGCCGAACCCTGATTCAACCAGTCCAACATCACCTTCGGCCATGCCTTCCACGCCCTGCTTGAAGCCGGCTTCCAGCATGTTGAGCTCAATATTATTGAAACTACCCTGGTTGTTCTCAACGCTCGGATCATCGGAGTTGGCCACAGCCAGTGCTGACAGCGATTCGCCGGCCTGTATTCGCTCCAGCAACGACTGCGCGCGCGCTTCGGCATCGTCAGCCGCGTTGATCAGGATATGACTGAAGCTGATAGCCGATTCGGTTTGAAACCGATCCGGATTGCGCATGTAAATCTCGCGCGCCTGATCGGTGTAATCGTCCAATTCCTGCTCGGCAAATGCACGGTCACGATATTGCTCTGCCAGCCAGCTGTTCACCATCATGTTCAATTGGGCATGGACCAATTCGTCCTCTAGTATCCCAGCATCAATGGCCCGGTTGGCAAAATCAATGATTTCCAACTGGCTTTCAATCAGCTGCTCCAAACGCTTTGGGCCGCTTACAACGCCAGCGCGATCAACTTCTGGAATCACCTGTATCCTGGCATCCAACTCGAGGTGCGTGAGCTGGGCATCACCACGTGTTGCAAGCAACGGACTGCTATAGGTTAGATCCAGCTCTCTGTTCAGTTCTTCATTCGCACTGACAAATCCCGTTAACAAGACGGTGAGTAAGACCCAATGAGCCAGTTTCAGGCTACTTCTCCAACAATGCATAGTCAATTCAACCTATTCCTCGATTACCTGGATAAGATCACGACAGTTCAATGTGCTTGTCGGAGGAAAGGGAGGAACGGCACATTCCCAATCATATGGCGCATTTGCATCTGTTGTATGTAGCGCATTCAAGTAGTAGGTGGTATTGGGTTCCAGCTCGCAGGTGAACCCGGGGTTTTGACCTACAGCGAATCGAATATCACCGTTGTTGACCAGATCCTTACAATTCGGATCCGACTGATTTGTGAAATCTCCGGGACATTGGCTGATGGTCAGCAGGGTTAATCCAAAATTACCTGCTCCCTGCGGATTCCGAAGATCCAAACTACCAATTGTGCCAGTCGGCACGCCAGTTGTCGTAAATTCCAGACTGATGTATTTATCACGCTCCGACTTCCAGAAATTGGTACCGCCATCCGGAAACGGTGCATTAAACAAGTCTTCCCAGACCAGCGTTTGCCCCGGAATATCTTGGTTGAAAGCATTTGAAAGTGCATCAATATCCCGCGTCAATCCGGGCGGTGGAAGCCGGCCTTGCTGTGCGCAGAATTCAGGACCGCCACCGCCGCCGTTATTATTTTCTTCAACGGTAATGGAGCGCGTCAACTGGTCATTGACCGGGCCATTACTGCAATCCAAGACGACATCATAGGTGTCTAACGGCACATCGACTGTGGAGACAAGTTGACTACCGGAGGGTTGTTTGCCAGTTCCATTCCAATTGGTATCGGCAAAACCTGACCCTGAACATGACCAGGCACCCCGACTAGACCATGTGAAATTCACGCTTTGACCTTGAGGCACTGTCAACGGCGAGTTGAATGAAAGAATATCGACTTCGACATCTTCACAACTGACGGTTGCGGAGCAAGCGGCTGGATCATCCGGCGTTGCGAACAGATTGCCGGACAGTGGATCAATCTCGACATCAGTGCCTGGCTCCAACTCGATTTCAGTTGTTGTCGGGCTGGTATTCAGTATGATGCTGGATTGCGCAAATGCGACATGTCCAGCACACAAGGCAGCGATTAACACTGCTAGATTCGATATTTTCAATGTAGTACTCACGGGCGTAGGTCATCCGACAAAGGTTGATTATTAGACTGATGCGTACCAACAAGTTCAGATTAACTTTGCCAGCACGCTTCAGCAAATCATACGCTAATTTTGCTTAAAAAAAGCTTAAAAAAAGAGGTTGCCGTTGCCGACAACCTCTTTTCTGATTTCAGTGTTTCCGGCCGGGCCGGAAACACGGGGTAAAGTCTAAACGACTTTACGAGATCGGTGCCAGCTCGACTGAACGGCTACCACGATGACGGAAGGTTCCACCATAGTTTCTCAGGACAGTTCCACCGTCCAATACACCATTACTGAAGGTATTGGTCCAGAAGCCTATTGTTGGGAAACCAACATAGACAACTCCGGCCTCAGATGGACGCGTCTGGTAGTCACTGAAGTCGAAGCGAACCCAACCTGAGGTAAAGCCCTGATCCAGAACCGGGAAGGTTGTGAAGCGTGGCTCTTTCAGGATTTCAGTCGCATCCGGCGCACTATCACCGTCAGCAAAGCGAATGACGTTGGCTTCGAAGCACAACTCGAACGGCTCAGCGCCCGGAGGTCCTGGAGGCGGTGGAGAAGGAATTGGGCCTACGATAATCGGATTCGAAGGCGCTTCTTCACGATCCCAGAACTGGAATTGCACTTCTTCACAGGCTTCACCATCAAATACCGAGGTAAATGGATCAACCGGCGGGACGTCAATGGCAAAGACTGAATCAACGTAGAAGCGTTTGGTCGGGAAGTTAACTACCCATTCAGATTGGGCGCCAATACCCGGCTCAACAACATACTCGTTCATAAGGGTGTTGTAGAGAACGGTCGCTGAAACAGCTTCAACACCATCTTCCCAAGACTGGGTGTTAACAACGCCGTTGATGAATACATTAGACGTCGAGTCACCGCTGTTCAGGTCAGGCAGAATTGAACCTGGGTTGGTGTGCAGAACATTCGATGAGAATGCATCGATTGCTTCTGCGGTGTAGCTGAACATGGTGCCTTCAGCGACGTTGATGATCGTACCGGCACCAAAGATTCCACCGCTGGGTGCTTCATGGTCAACCAGCTCATCTTCAATCCAGTAGCCGTCACCGGTAGCTGGAACAAAGCCATTGCCGCCAATGTCGGTCCAAGCATCAACCAACTGTGCACAGTTCGACGGACGTGGCACTGTAACGCCATCGATGGTCACCAAACCGTGAGTCGCTGCTGTTGCTGAGTTTTCTTCGATATCGAAAAGCGTACCCATTTCAATTACTTCGACATAGCCAGAAGCCGTACGCTCGATGTCACCGGTTGCGCCATCAGCGAGGGTGCCGGTGTATCCGAAGGCGAAGAAGTCTGCTTGACCCAAGCGATCCAGCTCAGTTTCACCATCTTCCAACACGTCATTACCGAAGAAATACGGCACTGTGCAAGAAGAATCCGGAATCAAGATCTGGCCGCCGCCGTCTTCGGTGCCGGTGATCGCAGCTACCCACACGTCGAAAGCAGACATATAGAGGTTAAAGTCAAGCACTTCTCGAGAGTTCAATGTCTCGAGGAAACGTACTTTGACGGATTTCGCATTGTCAGTGGTATTGACAATGGAGATGAATGTGTCATTACCGCCACGTGCGGTGTAGTACGGGTACAGCAGTACCTGACCAAGGCCGTCGGGGTTCAGGTTAACAGCGTTGGAAACGCTGACCATGCCCGCCATGCCTGTCAGACCTGCTAATACCGCAGTCGTCAAGGTCTTTCTTTTCATTACAACACTCCTAGGTTTTTTTTAAACAGGGCTCTGCATTGAGCAACTTCTAAACATCACAAGGCCATTTGGCCCTGAAATTTCAGACTCTGCAATCTTATAGTAACTGACCCGTCCATGTAAAGCAACATTTCGTAAAAAGTTCAGGAAACGTTAATCCGGCGCGAACCACCATTCACCGTCAATTTTGATCCATTGTTCGGTAATTGGCCGCGTATTCCCGAGATTGCTGATTTGACCGGGCGCAGAAGGTATACGATACCCCAACATGACACGGACTTCACAGGTATTTTCCTCACAGGCTGCGCTTTCGACCTCAGCCGACTCCCATCGCACCGGGCGCCGCTCCATATCGACCCGGAAATCAAATTCAGGCGTCGTTTCCTGAAACCCGGGGGTGTAGAAGGTTCGGGCAGCGATAAAATCGCGCTCGATCAGCGCAGACCAGCGCGCCTGGGCACGCTCGGTTACGACCTCAACCGGGTCGACCTGCTCGGTACAGGCAGAGGCCAGCGCAAGGGCCAAGAAAATCAATAAATATTTGAATTTACTCATAAATCAGACTCAGTAGTGAAAAAAATCTTTGGCATAGGATCAAGGCGTTTCCGGGCCTGAATCGGGAATACCGGGAAGCTGGATCGGCTCCATCGCCCTGAATTTGCGCTCGAACTGGCGCGAAACGTCTTCCAGCTGGCTGGTATTTGTAATCACCGTTGGTGTAATCAGCACCAGGGTTTCTTCACGCCGGATACTTTCATTGGTACTTCGAAATAGAGCGCCTAAACCAGGAATCCGGGACAAGAACGGCACTCCACTTCGGCCATTGTCCTGGGTTTCTCTGATCAATCCACCCAGGACAATCGTCTGTCCAGACTGAACAGCCACTTCTGTGCTGACTTGCCGATTATTGATCGGTGGATTAGGGTTGGTCGAACCCGGTGGCTGTGAGCCTGGTGTAGACACTTCTTGGCTCAGCGTCAGATACACCAGCCCTCCGGGGTTGACTCGAGGCGTAACCTGGAGAATAACGCCGGTGTTCAAAAACTGCGTCGTCCCGACGGTGTTCTGCACCCCACCAGTCACGATCTGCTGCGACTGAATTGGAATCTGGGTGCCCACGTTGATCGATGCTTCGGCATTGTTTCTGACCATCAGCGAGGGAGCAGAAATAGTGCGTACATCCGAAACGGACTCCAGGGCATCAATGGTTGCCGAAATAAATGTCCGATCCAATGCACGTCGCGTGATGGTACCCAGAAATCCATCCCGCAGCAGCACGGTGTCGTTTTCTCTCGAGTCGGAAAAATCCTCGGGAATATTATCGGTATTGTTCGCCAAAAACCAGCTTACGCCGTATTGCAGTTGGTCATTCAAGACGACCTCTAGCACCTGTGCCTCGATCAATACCTGCAGCGGCTCCTCATCCAGCTTTTCAATCGCATTCAATATGGCATCGTATTCGGTCGGGGACGACTGAATCAGCAGCGAATTGGTTTCCAGCACGGCGGTGATCCGAATCTCGCCGTTCTCGCCCAAGGTCACCGTGCCGCCACCGCCACGCTGGCCCTGGCCCTGCGATTGCTGGCGCGCATTCGGGCTGGTTTCATTCTGAAACTCGTTGACTGAACTGACCTGGGCGCGCTCCAGGCCCGGTGCCAGTCCGCCGCGATCCTGGCGATTGGTGCCGCGCTGTCCACCGCCTTCACCGCCAAACACCGTAGCCAGATAACCGGCCAGGACATCTGCATCAAGATTCTTGACGCGGTACACAAACAAACGACTGCCCGCTTCCGGGCTGGACCGGTCCAGCCGTCGGATCCAGGTCTCGATGGTTTCAAGATAGTTGGCGTTGGGCGTGATGACCATGACCGAGTTCAGGCGCTCGAACGGCAGAATTCGAAACATACCGGAAATTGGCGTTTCGCCTTCACCACCAAGCACGGCTTCCAGTTCAGCCACCAGGTCGACAACCTCGACACGCGTGATTTCGAAGAAACCGACCGACATGCCTGCAAGCCAGTCGACGTCGAACGTCTCGATGATTTGCATGTAGTTGCGCAACTCGGCCGGCGTGCCGGCCAAAAACAACATGCTGCGCGCCGCATCGGCGTTCAGGATGCCGTCTTCGCGCACGTACGGCTCGAGAATGGTGACCATGGCCGGTGCGGCAATGAACTCCAGCGGCACGGCAACCACCTGATAGCCGCGCGCCAGATCACCACCGCCCACGCGTGGCGTCAAGTTTCCGCGGATGGCGTCCGACACCGGCAACACGTGATAGCGGTCTTCGCGCCAGATCAAGGTGGCACCGTTCCAGCGCAGCAGCATTTCCAATATCGGCATGATCTGGTCGCGAGTCACCGGCTTGGCCGTCGAAAAAGTTACCTCACCGGAAATGCCCGGCGCAATGACGTAGTTTTCCTGCAGCATATGGCCAAGTATGGCGTGAATCACTTCCTGAATGCCCTGCGCCTCGAAATTGAGCGTCACTTCACCCTCACCCTCGGGAATCGGTGCCGGACGATTGGCTGCCTCCCGGTTCAGAAAAACGCCACTGCCCGGAAACGTCTCGTTCGCCTGAAAAATCGAATCCGGATCGACCTCCTCTTCACCCAGATCAATCGAATCGCTGGAGTCGGACATCAAGGCCCCAGGGCCGGCCGGGCGCGTCGGATCGGTATCGATCGCGCGCTGCTGCTGTGTGGCGCAGGCCGTCAACAGCAGCGTCAGCGTGATTACGCCGATCAGTTTGTGAAATGAAAACTGTGATTGCATGCAATCGTCCATGGTCTGTAAATCTGAAAACGGGTCAGTGCTTGTTCTTTTCGTGGCCATGCCTAGCCGCCACCCTGCTGTTCTCGCGCCCGCCGTTCGGCTTCAGCGCGAAGCTGGGCGCGTCGTTCTGCAACACGGCGCCGCACCTCCTCGGCACGGGCCCGTGCTGCAGCCTCAGCGTCGTCGTTGTTCACCGGTTCGCTCGGTGATGGCTGCTGCTGTTGAGCGGTTTGCGGGCTGGGCCGACGCTGCGGTGTGGCCGCGGCCAGCGCTCGTGTTTCGACTTCCAATTCCAACTCGGCTTCCTCGCCGCGGTCGGTCACAAATCGCACGCCGCGACTGCGGATTTCGTCAATGCGCCAGGCCGCCTTGTCGCCTTCCATCGACATACCTTCGCGCAGCACCAGCGTTTCATTGGTGTTGCGATCATTGACCATCGCCAACTTCATTTCCGGCGTGATGATGATACCGGCGACTTTGGCATTCAAATCGGGCGTTGGTTCCTCGGTGATTTCTTCGACCACCGGCACATCGACCACTTCTTCGCCGCTGTCAATAACCGGCAGCGATCGGTCTTGAAAGAACAACGGACGGTTGGTAATTACAGCAAACTCGGACAGGTCGTCCAGCGCAATATCCGGCGTGCGTGCATCCAGGCTGGCACGCGGCGGCAGCGTGGCTGATTCGATCGCATCGACATTGACCCGGCCGAACAGCAACAACAGCAGCACCGCGAGCAAGACCAACCCAGCAATGCCAGCCAGCAGCAACACCGTCAGCAGATTCGTGCGCGTATCGAGCTGAATCATGTATTGGTCTCACCTGGCTGGTTGATATAGCCGGCCATCTGGAACTGAATATCCAGTAGACCATAGGTTGCACGGCTGCGACGATTGTCGCGCATTTCCGGTCGATAGCGCTGATTGATGCGTAAGTTGTCGATAAAGATCAGTGGTACCGAGCTTTCGAGCTCATGCAGCACGTTGATGAAATCGTCGAGCGGACAGCTCATGCGAACATCCACGCGGACGACTTCGAACAGCTCGGGCTCACGCGCGCGCTGCGGCGCCGTGTTCGAAATCTGGCAAAGATCGGGATCGGCTGTTTCATTATCAATCCATTCGCGCAGCGTACGGATCAGGCCGGCTGCGGCGATGCTGAATTGATTTTCAGGCAGGAAAAGCGCACTGTCCAGGCGTTCGGACTGCAAACGATCGAGGCGGTCTTCCAGCGCAGAACGCTGAGCAGCGGTTGCCTTGAAGCGTGCGATCTGTTGTTTCAGATCCGAAGTCTGGCTGCCCAACTCGACATGCCGCATGATGAACCAGTGGAAACCGACCAGGTAGACCACGATCAAGGCAATCAACAGCAAGCCGATGGCCAGCGGCCGGCCCTGTTCACGATCGGGAAGCAGCTGCATCAGCTGCGCTCCGGGTCGATGGTGGTCGCCGTCGTCGGCTGATTGACGCTCTCATCATCCGCTTCCGGTGATTCGACCGGTTCATCCAGCGCTATCATCGAACTGGGCCGCAGGATGGCAGTGGTTGTGAAGTTTTCCTTGCCGCTATTCGGATCCATGCGGATCGGGCCCTGGAAACTCGGTGACTCCAGCAGCGGCGACTCATTCATGATCTCGATGACTCGCTGCGAACCGTCGGCCAGGCCCTGGACAATGACTTCATCACCCTGAATCTGAAAGCGCTGCAGCCAGATATCGCGCGGCATGATGCGCGTCATTTCAGCCAGCAACTCGATCGCGGCGGGTTGCCGTGCTCGCCGATCCGACAAGAAATTGGCCGCCAGCAGCGACTGGTCAAGCTGTTCCTGCAGCTGCATGACCTGGCGGGCTTCAACGCGCTGACGATCGGCTTCCGCCTGGAGCGTTTCAATTGCATTTTCGCGCAACCAGATGGACTGGAACATGACCACACCGAGTACGGCAAACAGGCCCAGCGCCAGCATGACATTGAAGCGGGCGCGCGCATGCACGTAGTGGGCGCGCTGCGATTCTGGCAACAGATTGAAGCCTTCGGGCACGGCCTGTTCCTGGTCCTCGCCAGCTCGATCTCGAAGCGTATCAAGCCCATGAATCTGGATGCCGATCGCCTTCAGCCTTGCCAGCAGCGGTGCTAATTGTTCTTTTGGTACCAGCCGGAGCTGGACCTTGATCTGGTTGCGACGCGCCTCGGCTGGCTTTTCATCCGATCGCTGAACGCGCTGATCAACAAACACCTGATCGGCTCTGAATGGCGACAGCTGATCCAACTGGTAGGCCACGGTCTGCTGCAAATTGGCTTCGACTGCGGCCGGCAGTTCTACCGGCAGGGCCAGATAGTGTTCAGGGGGAAGACACACGCGGATCTCAGGCTGTCCATCGGTAAATTCCGCCAGCAGATCCTTCCAGCGATTGGCCAGCAGCTCAACATCCTCACCGGCGCCGAACACATCCAGCGGCAGATTACGGTCCGGTCCCGGTCGAACGATGCGCAGATCACCACCGCCGGTTTGAGCCGGAATAATCCAGAGTTCAGGCTTGGGCGGCATCATCCGTCTGGCAATGTGCGCCGGCACCAGGGCAGACAATTCACTGCCCCACCAGGACAGAAACGCCGGCAGCGGCGTGGCCTGATAGCGGGCACGAAATTGCTCGCGACTGGATTGCAGAAAGGACTGGATCATGGGTTTATCTGATTACGGATGTCCGTCAGTAGTTCAATATTGTTGTGCTTGATCAATCAAGCAATCGGGCGGCATGCATGGCTGGCATGAAGCAGCGTCAAACTCCGGACGATCTAATCCGTGACGTTTTCGATCCAGCGCACAATCCTGAATGGCCGACCGCGCTGGTCGGTACCCAATCGAATAGTGGCGAGGATTTCAGTCCAGGTACCACTGTCCAGCGTGGCCTTGACCTTGATCGTATGAGTCAAGCCTCCCCCACGCTGATTGACCGGTGTGCCATCCGGCAGCTGCAATGGCACCTCATCGGATGGATGATACTGCGAACGTTCTTCTATAAACAGGTTCGCCGATTGCATGTCCATCTCCGGCAGTGCAGCCAGTACGCTGGCCGGGGCAAATGCCGGATTGACCATGGATCGTCCAGAATGAATTGTAATCGAATCCTCGATACGTTTGAACAACGGCCAGCTCATGCCGATAACCTGCTGCAGTTCATCGATCGAGGTGAACGGCGCATTGGCCGGTCCGTAGGGATAGCCAGCACTCTCGTATTCGCGCTGTTCCGCGCCATTGATTCGGACCTGATCGTCCGGATCAACCCAGTCGGCCATCGCATCGGTCAGCTGTTCGGCCTGCTGTAGATCCAGCCCCTGAGTCACCAGCAGGTTGATCATCATCTCCGGCATTGATTGCGGCGCGGCGTTGATATCCAACAAGCCGCTTTCGTCGGTCATGCGCACTTCGACTTCGGCACCGGCAAATTCGAATTGATAGGGACGACCATCGGCGACCCAGCGCGTCATCAGATCAGGGTTGCGCAGCTCGACGACGGCGCGGTGCAGACCCGCTTCGGCCGCATAGCGTGCCGCCGTGGTATCGAACAGGAAGCGGGACTGCAGGCTCTCGGTGCGTGCCAACACGGCGAAGCTGCCAATGATGATAGTGAGCAGCGCCAGCATCCACAGCACCACGATCAGCGCGATGCCGCTGTGGTACTTCGGCGCCCGATAGCGTAACGATTGAAAGGCCACTGCCGACATGCTTATTGCTGCTCGCGCTGATTCGGTCGCTGCCTGGGCCCGATCGGCGAACTGATCAGGTTCGGATCACGCGTAACCCGCGCGCCCACCGCGGCGTTATCGACCATGATCGGGGTATTCAGCGTCGGCCAGATCAGACCGTTATCGCGCGGCAGGTCCATCTGCATCGAAATGGCCAGCGGCATGCGCTCGGAAAATTCCCAGAAATTCCCCCAGAACACGTCCTCCCCGTCCTCGGTAAAACCGAGAAATTCAAACGCGATATCGCCAACGTTTTCCAGCAGCGTAATCGGTGGCTCGGCATCCAGATTGCCGGGCTCGTAGCTATTCAGCATGGCAAAGGCAAACACCAGGTCCATGCCCTGCTCGCCGCGCTCGATGCGGAATTCCTGTACATACGGCCCGCCAAACCCCAGATAGCCCGGCAATGGCGCAACCAGCCGGATGCGATCGTCTTCACCTTCAAAACGAATCGGCGGCGACTGGCCGCCCTCGTCCTGCTCGATGATCAACGGTTGGGCCAGTGAAATTTGCCGGCGAACGAATTCATGCGCCAGACGGATGCGATTGGTTTCTTCAATGCGTTCCTCGCCGCTGGTCGACGCGCGAACGCCCGCCCGGAAGCCACCGTAGGCCATGGCCATGATGATGGCAATCAGCGCAGTGGCAAGCAGCAGTTCGATCAGCGTGAAGCCGGATTGCCGCGTAGCATTGTGATATCCCGAATTCATCATCGCCCCAACTGTCGTTCGGCAAAGAAACGATCGACCGAGCGCAGCGTTTCAAACGTCGCCGAGCGCTCGGAGTAATCGTCACCCCAATACACGGTCAGAACGACGCGATACAGGTCAACCGGCAGCTCGTCGTAGTTGGCCCCGCTGTCGCTTTGAATGAAATACGGCTCGATGTCCATCGTCCAGCGATAACGTTCGTTGACTTCGCCACCATATTGGCCCGGCTGCGGCATGCTTTCAATGCCGACCATGTCGAGCTGGGCCTGGGCAATCAAGGCCGCCTGGGTGAAATCAGCACTGCGACGGGTGTTGCTGACCGAAGTACTCAGAATCTGCAATATGATGCCGAACAACACCGCAAAGATGGCAAATGCGGCCATGACTTCGACCAGGGTAAATCCGGCCTGCGCGTGCCTGTACGCGTGAGTCAAACATGGCGGTCGCAGACCGCTCCGCATAGACTGTGGCAGCCCAGCCATCATGCATCCTCCGGCGGATCCTGGCTGATTTCACCGGTCAACCAACCGACGGTGACATACCATTTGCGCTCATCGACACTCAGCAATACGCTGCCGCCGGTCGACGCGCCGTCCGGATAGAACCGAATGCCACCGGCATTCTCCCCGGTCAGTTCCGAACGCGCGGTGCTCAAGGTGATATCCAGGCCTTCGGGCAATGCCTCGGGCTCACGACCGGCCGCCTGCCAGGTGCGCTGCTCGGCATCGACCAGAAATACCTGCTCCTGTCGTTGCACGATCGCCTGGCCGCGCGTGTGGCGCAGGCCGGCAATGACATCGCGTACTTCATTGCGAAGTTCAGCCGCAGAAATCGAACGGCTCAATGATGCCCCGACAAGTCCGAACAGCATCATCACAAGGATGATCACAACCATCAATTCAATCAGGCTGAATCCGCGCATCAAGCCCGGATGCCTGAGAAGTTTTTCCGGCTGTTTCAGCACCAGAGAGTCAATTAATTGGCGTTGGTGACATCGCTATCCCTGCCTTCGCCTCCAGCAGCGCCGTCAGCACCCAGAGAGATGATGTCGAAATCTCGCTGCTGACCAGGGAACCGGTACTGGTATGGATTGCCCCATGGGTCGTTCAGGTTCGAATTGTTGACGTAGGGCCCATTCCAGTTGGAGGCATTACCCGGCTGTTCAACCAACTCACGCAGTTCGCGCGGTGCACGTCCTGTATCCAGATAGAACTCATCCACCGCCATCGACAGGCGTTGAACTTCCGCCACGGCCGTGCGCGCTTTGGCATCCTCGCCACGCCCCATGATATTGGGCACGACCAGGCCTGCGATCAGACCGAGAATAATCAGCACTACCAACAGCTCAACCAGCGAAAAACCCTGGCTCGATTGTTTGATATTCATACCTTTACCCTGTATTCAATATTCAGTAATTGGACCGCATCAAGCCCTAAAGTTTCGTCAGTAGTTGCGTACAACTACCCCACAAGCTCATTGATGCCCAGAATTGCCATCAGAACCGACATCACGATGGTTCCGATCAATGCAGCAAGTCCCAGCGTCAGCGCTGGCACCAGCAGGGCCATGATCCGATCAATCGTGGTCTTGACCTCACGATCGTAAGTATCGGCTACCTTCAGCAGCATCTCATCCAGCTGGCCGGTCTCCTCACCAACGTTCACCATCTGCAGCGCCAAGCGCGGGAAATGACCGCTTTCATTCAGTGCGCGCGCCAGCGGCATACCGGTCTTGACTTTCTTTGCCGCTTGAGCCACGTCGTCCTGTAAAACTGTATTGCTCATCACATTTCGCGAAATTGATATGGCCGACAGTAGCGGCACGCCATTGATCAAAAGCGTGCCTGCCGTTCGCGCCAGACGCGCCATCTCGATTTTGGCAATCACATCACCGACCCATTTCATCGACAGGAAGCGCGAATCCCATACCCTGCGAGACTTCGAGTTACTCATCTGTGAACGAAACCAGAGTACCAGCAGTAAGGCAATGCCAATCAACCCCCACCAGAAATTCTGCAGCAATTCACCAACAGCCATGACAATACGCGTCAACAGCGGTAATTCGGCGCCAAAATCTTCAAACATCGGCGTAAATTGCGGGATGACATAGACCATCAGCAGCAGCAAGGAAGCGACCGCCAGAATGACCAGCAGTGCTGGATAAATCAACGCTGAAACAACACCGTCCTTGAGTTCCTTTGCGCGCTCCAGGTATTCGGCCATTCGCGCCAGGGTCTGGTCCAATGCACCCCCCAGTTCGCCGGCGCGCACCATATTGATGTAGAAGCGCGAAAACACGCCGTGCCGTTCTTCCAGGGCTTCGGACAGCGAAATCCCTTCGCGTACGCGATCGCGGATCTTGGTCAGCACGTTGCCGATCCGCTCGTTGGCGGCCAGTTCGACCAGAATGCCCAGCGAGCGATCCAGCGGCAGACCAGCGCCAAGCAGCGTGGCCAGCTGGCCGGTAATGTCGCCGATTTCTCGCTGCGATAAGCCCTGGCGACCGCGAAACAGGGTTTCCAGGCGAAAACCGCTGCCCACTTCACGGGCCTGTACCGGAATATTGCCGGTTTCCTGAATATGCGCAATGACGAGATCGGCGCTGGGTGCTTCCATTTCGCCGGTCAGTGTTTCACCGCCAGGCGTCACGGCCTTGTATTCAAATAGCGCCATACCAGCGGACCCTTATGATTCCTGCGTAACGCGCAGTACTTCTTCCTGCGAGGTAATGCCCTGCAGCGCTTTGAGCATGCCGTCCTGATACATCGTGCGCATGCCTTCCTGAATGGCCTGACGCTCCAGGTCGCCGGAAGTGGCCTGCTTCATGACCATCCGGCGGATTTCATCGGTCATCAGCAGCAGCTCGATGATACTGGCGCGGCCCTTGTAACCGGTCGGGTTTTCATCCGAGGTGCCCGGGCGATACAGCGTAATATCAGATGCATTGGTCAATTCGTCGAGTCCGAGTTCGCGGACCATTTCCGGCAGCACTTGATAGGCCTCGCGTGTGGCTGGGTCGAGTCTTCGCACCAGCCGCTGCGCCATGATGGCGTTGACGGTCGAAGTCAACAGATAATCTTCAACGCCCATATCCAGCATACGGGTCACGCCGCCTGCGGCGTCGTTGGTGTGCAGTGTCGACAGCACCAGGTGACCGGTCAGCGCCGACTGGATTGCAATTTTGGCCGTTTCAAGATCGCGCATCTCACCGATCATGATCACGTCCGGATCCTGTCGAACGATCGCGCGCAGTGCGCTGGCAAAGTTCAGGCCAATCGATGACTTGGCCTGGATCTGATTGACGCCCTCAAGCTGGTATTCGACCGGGTCCTCGACCGTGATGATCTTGCGCGAAGGTGCATTGAGCTGACTCAGCGCGGTATACAGCGTGGTGGTCTTACCTGAACCGGTCGGGCCGGTGACCAGGATAATGCCGTGCGGCATTTCCAGCGCCTTGATGAAGGCATCGCGCATGTCATCGGCAAACCCGAGCGCGGCAAAATCCAGCGTGACCGCTTCGCGATCGAGAATACGCATGACCACGCTTTCGCCATGCGAGGTCGGCACTGTCGACACACGCAAATCGAGCTCCTTGCCCTGAACCCGGTGCATGATGCGGCCATCCTGCGGCAGGCGGCGCTCTGCAATATTCAACTTGGCCATGATCTTGACGCGCGAAATCACGGCCGCGGTTGAACGCGACGGCGGCGCTTCGACTTCCTGCAGTACGCCATCAATCCTGTAGCGTACTTTCAGGCGGTTTTCGAACGGCTCGATATGAATATCGGACGCGCGCGCTTCGACCGCGCGCTGCAGAATCAGATTGACCAGGCGGATCACCGGTGCCTCGGAGGCCAGGTCGCGCAAGTGCTCGACATTTTCCTCGTCGTCGCTCTCGATATCGGAGCCCAGGCCCTCGGCAATCTGGCCCATGGCGCTGCGCCCGCCGCCAAAGTAGCGCTCGATCTGATTATCAATTTCAGACGAGATTCCTACCCGCGGCTGAATCTGGAGGCCCGTCGCCATCTTCAGCGACTTCAACAGCATCGGATCCTGGGGATCGGCCATGACCACTTCCACCGCATCGTCGGTGACCCGAATCGGCACCAGGTGCTGCTGCTTCATGAATCGAATGGCAATACTGTCGATATCCGGCGCCTGCTCTGGATAATCACTATCGGACAACAGCGGAATATCGAGCAGTTCGGATTGCGCATTGGCCAGATCGCGCTCGGAGACCAGCCCAAGCCGCACCAGCAGGGTCAGCAAGTTACCACCATGCTGGTCACGGTAGGCCCGCGCGCGGGCCAGATCCTCAGGTTTCAACCGATTCTGATCGATCATCAGCTGGCACAAGTCTGCGGCCCGGTCTTCCAGGTGGCTTCCAACCTGGGGTAGCAGGTCCGTATCCTGTACAGCAGTCAGCGGTTCAGTTTCCATGGCAATAGCGCCTATTCACACGATACAAATGGCCACAATCATTGACCATGGCCCGGTGGGGTCGGGGCCGATATCGCGCCACTCGGCGAAGCTCATTATTCATTTGAAACCACCAAACTGTCCGCCTCGCACGTGGATTGACGTTTTTTCAGTCACTACAGCAGCCTGTTTCGTCGTGTGAAGAGAGTTCAATTATAGGTCTTGTTTATCAGCATGCCGCAAGTATGGACAATGCGCTGCCGGCACGGTTCACTCGCAGGAATCCCAATCGACCAGCACGGCCTGCGCTCACCGGGTCTTTCGCGTGAACACGACATCTTCAAGAAACGGCCGATTCATCAAGATCCAGCAGGCCACTGGCACCACAGCCGGTAACATCAGGTAGCCCAGTTGATAAAACAGGGCAATCATGTTTGGTTCAAGTACGGACTCGGCCACCGTTGCAGCTGCCTCCGGCCCGAGCCGAAACGCCATGTCTTTCCAGGTTTCCCAGAACACGCCCCAGATCACGACCAGCGACACCACCAGGTAGCCGATCACCATCTGAACGATCCGGCGCTTGGCCGTCAGCGGAGTGGCCATGATCAGGCCAAACAGCAACGCCATGCCCCAGGCATAAATCATCGGATTGATGAATGCATTCAGCAATGCAATCTGGCCCTCGACCTGACGCGCCATCTGAATGGCGGTCTGGATTTCAAACTTGTACTGCAGTTGCACGATGCGCTCGAACACATCAGGTGATGTAGTGGTCATCAGCCACTCGGTAATGCGCGCCGGCAGGAACATCAGCGCATCGGCAAAAAAGAACCACAGAAAAAAGCCCATCGGCAGATACAAGGCGGCCAGCAGAAACATTTCCTTGATCGGATCGCCCTGCTTTTCCTCCGAATCAGAGTGGGGTTGACCCTGGTTGCCACTGTGCGGCTGGTTCGTCGGTTCAGGTGATCCCGACATGAGCTCATCAGAGCCGGAATCAGAGTGTGAGCCTGTTGGGTCGTGCGGATCGGATGAACTCATAGCCATACTCGCTTAGTCACAATCTACATCGGGCCGTGATGAAACGGCGAAATCAGGAAATCATTGTAGTCAATCAGCTAACCCATTCGCGCGCGTTTTCGAACATGCGCATCCATGGAGAACGATCGCCCCATGTTGGTGGTGCCCATGAGAAATTGACGGCGCGCAGCAGGCGCTCGGGATGCGGCATCAAGATCGTCACGCGTCCATCCTGATTGCACACGCCGGTGATGCCATCCGGCGAACCGTTCGGATTGTCGGGATAGTGCCTGGCAGTCCGGCCCCTTCCATCGACATAGCGCATGGCCACCTGGTCGGCCAGATTGGCCGCCTGTTGATGCTGTGCAAACTCAGCGCGACCCTCACCATGGGCCGTGGCCACGGGTATGCGGCTGCCGACCATGCCGCGGAAAAACAGCGAGGGTGAGTCGGCAACCTCGACCAGGCTCAGGCGCGCCTCGAACTGGCGTGACCGGTTGTGCACGAAGCGCGGCCAGTGCTCGCTGCCCGGAATCAGGTCATTTAACGATGACAGCATCTGACAGCCATTGCAAACGCCCAGCGCGAATGTGGCGGTATCGTTCAGAAAGGCCTCGAACTGATCGCGCAACATCGAGTTGAACAGTATCGACCTTGCCCAACCATTGCCTGCACCGAGCACGTCGCCGAAGGAAAAACCACCGCAGGCGACCAGACCGACAAAACGCGCCAGCGCGACCCGGCCGGATTCGAGGTCGCTCATATGGACATCGACTGGCGTAAAGCCAGCGCCAAGAAAAGCCATCGCCATTTCTCGCTGGCCGTTGACGCCCTGCTCGCGCAGAATCGCTACCTCCGGCTTATGTCCGCCGATCGCCGGTGCTCCAACCGGAACATCCGGATCAAATGTCAGTCGGGGGCTCAAGCCGGGTCGAGACCAGTCAGACAGCGCCTCGAACTCCTCGTCAGCACAATCCGGATGATCGCGCAGGCGCTGGATGCGATAACTGGTTTCACTCCAGACCTGATGCAGATCGGCCATGGCTTCGTCCATCAACAGCCCGGACCGGGCATCCCGGATGGTCAAGCGATCATGCTCAGCCGGCACGGCAATCGTGTGCAAGCAGGACGCCAGACCCGCCTCAGCCAGACGTTGTGAAACCGCAGCCTGATCACGCGCATTGCATTGCATGACCAGGCCAATTTCTTCGTTGAACAAATAGGTCAACGGATCAACGTCCGGTGGCAACTGCACATCCAGTCCGGTATGCCCTGCCAATCCCATCTCCAGCAGGCTGACCAACACGCCACCATCGGAGCGGTCGTGAATGGCCAGCAACAGACCCTCTCGAATCAGGGCCTGAACTTCATGAAACATGGCCGATAGCGCGGCCGGTTCATCAACATCCGGCACAGCGCCCAGCGCTCGTTGGCAAAGCTGTGCCAGCGCCGAACCACCCATGCGCTGCTGGCCCAGGTCAATCAACAG
This sequence comes from uncultured Pseudomonadota bacterium, assembly GCA_937138395.1. GTDB lineage: Bacteria > Pseudomonadota > Gammaproteobacteria > Xanthomonadales > Wenzhouxiangellaceae. The sequence continues at coordinate 53,422 of CAKZPB010000077.1, read as the reverse complement.
CAGCACGGTGTCCTGTTCACCAATGTTGAGTTCGGGGCTTATCGCGTGCCGAACGTCAGGCACGGGCGCGAATGCGGATGCGATCAGCGATACCGGCGCGGTCATTCGAAATTCCTGGCCATCGGCCTGCCAGTGGGTCTGCATGGACATCGAGTCCTTACCCACTGGAATCGCCAGGTTCAACTGCCGGCAGAACACCATAGCTACGGCCTCGACGGTGTCGCGCAGCACAGCATCTTGGCCAGGCGCTCCGGCCGCGGCCATCCAGTTGGCCGACAATTTGACTCGATTCAGTCCCTCCACCGGCGTGCCAACCAGGTTGGTCAACGCTTCAGCAATGGCCATTCGGCCAGAGGCCGGACCGTCCCAGATCGCCAGCGGCGTCCGTTCACCTATCGCCATCACTGTTCCGGAATACCCACGATAGTCACTCAAGGTAACGGCACAATCGGCGACCGGTATCTGCCAGGGGCCGACCATCTGATCTCGCGCACTCAAACCGCCCACCGTGCGGTCGCCGATCGTGATCAGGAACTGTTTGCTGGCCACCGCCGGAATACGAAGTATGCCCTTGAAGGTTTCGGTCAGATCAAGCGCAGGGAGATCCCGATGTTGAATTGCAACCGGTTTGCGCTGGGCGTCCCGCAGCATCCTGGGCGTCTTGCCAAGCAGCACATCCAGATCCAGATCCACAGGGTGCAAGCCCTGCGTGGTTCCATCCCGTGCAGCGCGATCCGTCAACAGCAGCCGGTGCGACTGGGTCGCAGCGCCCAGGTCGGCATAAGGGCAGCGCTCGCGACGGCAAATCTGATCAAACTCTTCCATCCGTGCAGGGCGAATCGCCAGCACGTAGCGTTCCTGTGCTTCGTTGCACCAGATCGCGACCGGCGCCAGTGAGGGGTCTGCCGTTGGAATCTCGCGCAGTTCCAGTTCGGCGCCGACGCCGCCATCATGCAGCAGCTCGGGTATGGCGTTGGACAATCCGCCTGCACCGACATCATGCATCGAGGCAATCGGATTGCGGTTGCCATTTTCGTCCATCTGGCTCCAGCAACGGTCAATGACTTCCTGACAGCGCCGCTGCATTTCCGGATTGGCGCGCTGAACCGAAGCAAAATCCAGCGCTTCACTGGACTGGCCCGAATCCAGGCTCGAAGCTGCACCACCGCCAAGCCCGATCAATAGTGCCGGCCCGCCCAGCACGATGATCCGATCACCGGGCTGTAACGACCGTTTGCTGGTCTGACCGTGCATGATCATGCCGGCACCGCCAGCCAGCATGATCGGCTTGTGATAGCCCCATAGGCGATCATCCACCTGCTGACTGAAGCTGCGGAAATAGCCAAGCAAATTCGGTCGACCGAATTCATTGTTGAATCGAGCGGCGCCAACCGGACCTTCGATCATGATGTCCAGTGCCGAAGCCTGACGCGATGGCGCAGCCGGGCTGATTTCCCAGGGCTGCTTGAATCCGGGAATATTCAAATTGGATACACTGAAGCCGGTCAGGCCGGCAATCGGGCGAGCGCCGCGGCCAGTCGCAGATTCATCGCGAATTTCTCCTCCTGCGCCCGTTGCGGCACCGGGGTCTGGCGAAATTGCAGTCGGATGGTTATGCGTTTCAACTTTGATCTGGACGTGTTGTCTCAGCGCAAGCTCGTGCCATTCCGGCCTGGCTATCGTAGTGACCAGTACAGTTGCGTTGAACCCCTCCAGTACGGCCGCATTGTCATCATAGGCAACGATCACGCCCTCGGGTGTGGCTGCATGAGTCTTGCGAACCATACCAAACAGGCTGTCCTGCAGCGGCTGACCGTCAATACGCCAATCGGCGTTGAAGATCTTGTGTCGACAGTGTTCGGAGTTGGCCTGCGCGAACATCATCAACTCCGCGTCGGTCGGATCACGATTCAATGCGGAATATGCGTCAACCAGGTAGGCCATTTCTTCCCGGTTCAGCGCCAATCCGAGTGTATCGTTGGCCTGAGCCAGGCTGGCGATTGGGTCATCACCCAACTCAATATGCTCGAGAACAGCGGGCGGCAACGGATCAAACCAATGGCTCAATTGCTCGAAATCAAGCACAACGGATTCGGTCATCCGGTCATGCAACGCCATCAATGCCGAAGCGGGTAACTCGTTCAGCGGATACTCGGCACATTCAATGACCAGGCCATGTTCGATACGGTCAATCTGAGCAAAGCCACAGCGGACCAGAATGTCACTGGCCTTGCTCGACCATCCACTCCGTGTACCGCGGCGCGGAACGACAAATAATCGATGGTGATGATTCGCAAGCCGGGAATCGATCTCGGCATCGAGCAGCTGCAGCAATCGATCCGCGCTGTCCGGCAGGTCCGACAACAGAAACATGGACCGGGTCTTGATCTGGATACTGCGACCGAGCTGGGACGACAGGCGTTCGGCCAGCGCCTGTTCCCTGAAAGCCGGCAATCCATCACGTCCGAATAGAAATTTCATGGGCGCGATGCCATTCAACGAGAAAGGTCACGATTATACGTGATGGCCTGCGCGCCATCGTTTAAGGAACCTCTGAACAACTCTGCACCGAGCGCGTTTCAGTCAGAACGCCGCAGATCGTTTGGTGCGATCTGAAAGACAGTAGACGTAGCTACGGCCGAAGATCGCAGCGTGCGAGCTGCTACTTTCCGGCCGCTTGGTATCACGCTTCTCATCAGGCCTGTTATTTCAATCGCCATGCGGAACGGGCTTCTGCGGGGCCTCCGCCTCGATTGTGATGACAGGCGGACTCGACAATTTGGAACAATCGATTGTGAACCCTATCGGTACTCACCCAAGGCAAGCCGGCGTATCCTGCAAATCCGCCGGCGCACCCGTGCAGAGGTATTCAGGGGTTATTTACGTATCCTGCGCATCAGGGTCAATGGAATGTTCAGCAAAAAAAACGGCGCCATCAGGCGCCGTTGCGGGTCAAGCATTTGGATTAATTCTGGCCAGCTGCAGCCAGTTGTTCCAGGCGGGCTCTCAAATCATCGGGTGGCACGTACCCTGGAATCAGATCTCCATTCATGGTGACTATTGCCGGTGTACCGGTTACGCCAATACTCTGCCCAAGTTGATACTGCGAATCGACCGGCGAATCACAGCTGGCTGGCTCGGGTTCATCGCCGGCTTTGGCGATATCCATGGCCGCATTGGGGTTCTCGGCGCACCAGACCGACTGCATTTTATTGAATGTGTTGGAGGCCAAACCCGCTCGTGGAAACGCCAGGTAGTGAATTTTGATTCCAGCCTCGCTGTATTGCGGTATTTCCTGGTGCAGTTTGCGACAAAAACCACAATCCACATCGGTAAATACCATGATTTCATGCGCTGCGTCTTCCGGCCCGTAGCTGACCATTTCGGATTCGTCAATATTGGCTATCAATTCGCGCCGCACTTCCGACTTGGCCTGATCGGTCAGATCCTGTCGAGTATCGAGGTCCAGCAAGCGGCCCTGCATCAGGTACCTCGCGTCCGCGGTCATGTATACGATCTCGGAACCCAGGCGGATTTGCAAAATGCCGTCAATTGGCGTTTCAGCAATCACCGGGTCAACATCCTGGCCGGTCAAGCCCGCCAAGCGGTCCAGCACGGCCTGGTAATCCTGGGCCATGGCCGGCAATGCGGCCAACATCAATAAGCCGATGCTGACTGTATGAATTCGAATACAAAGCGATTTCACTATCTTCTCCTGACTAATCGTTGTTCAGTTGTCTTGCAGCTTGCGTACTGTAAAGGAATGCACGCTGCAACTGTGTGATGTGATCTTCAATATCGAACGCAACCGAATGGATCGACGGCTATTCATGACCTTCATCCTGACCATTTGAGGCACAGCCCAGAATTAAGTTCCGAAAAATCAGCCCCTGGGGTGATGATTCTGGTGCAGGCTTTTCAATCGAGCGCTGGCCACATGGGTATAAATTTGCGTGGTGGAGAGATCGGCGTGGCCCAGCAACAGCTGCACCACACGCAGGTCGGCGCCATGGTCCAGCATATGTGTTGCAAAGGAATGCCGCAGCTTATGTGGAGAGAGTCGATCACTCAACCCCAGCGCCTTGGCATACGACCGTATCCGATACCAGATCGCCTGACGAGTCAAACCATGGCCACGTTGGCTGATAAACACCTCATTCGGCTGCCCGGCCTTGGCCCACAGCTGTCGCGTGCCAGTGCACCACTGCTGCAACCAATCGTGTGCATCATCACCCAGAGGCACCAATCGATCCTTGCCGCCCTTGCCGGTAACACGAATCAAACCCTGTCGGAAATTCACGTTATTGAGCTGCATGCCGGCCAGTTCACTGACTCTGAGCCCCGTTGCATAGAGTACCTCGAGCATGGCGCGATCTCTAAGACCCAAGGCAGTATCAACATCAGGCGATGTCATGAGCTGGCGCACCTCGGATTCGCTCAACACATTGGGGAGACGCAGCGACTGTTTGGGCGGTAACAAGGCTACGAGCGGGTCGGAGTCCAGCAAGCCCTCTCGTCGCAACCAGCTGCAAAATCGCCTGAGAGCGCTGATCTGGCGGCGCAGTGTGGATACTTTCTGGCCAGCACGCAACTGACGCGACAAATGCTGCATCAATTGGCTTTGATCGACACGAATGGATCGACCATCACCAAAAAAACCTGACCGGCCAAAGCCGATCAGGTCGTTTCGATACGCATCCAGCGTTTTGTTTGCCAAGCCGTCCTCGGCCCAGATCGAGTCGATGAACCGTTCGATCAGTGCCTCAGCAGTCATGGCTGAACGCATTCAGCTCGAGCATCCGCCTTACTTTCTTGCTAAGCGTGCAATGCCGCGTTGAGCAGCGGTTTCGAGATCATGCAGCTTATTGCGGGTTGCTTCGGCAAAATCTTTCAGCGCACGGGTGCGCTCCGCACCTTCACGTGCCGCCAGCTCCATGGCCGCTTCACGCATCAGTTCTGCAGCATCGGCCAGACGGTGCCAGGGGGAATCACTTACCCCTTTTTTTGAGGCTTTTTTTTTCCGTCTTTTTTTCTTGGTCGACTTTTTTTTGGACGATTTTTTCTTACCGCGTTTTTTGGATGCTTTTTTCTTGGATGCTTTTTTCTTACCGCGCTTCTTGCTGGTTTTTTTCTTGCTCGCTTTTTTCTTGCTCGCTTTTTTCTTGCTCGCTTTTTTCTTGCTCGCTTTTTTCTTACCGCGCTTCTTGCTGGCTTTCTTTTTGGCTGCTTTCTTTTTGCGCCGCTTTTTCTTGCTCGCTTTTTTCTTACTGGCTTTTTTCTTGCCGGCTTTTTTCTTACTCGCCTTCTTCTTGGCTACCTTCTTTTTCGCAGCCTTCTTTTTGCCGGCTTTTTTCTTACTGGCTTTTTTCTTGCTCGCTTTTTTCTTGCTGGCTTTTTTCTTGGTAGCCTTCTTCTTGGCAGTTTTCTTTTTCGCGGCTTTTTTCTTGGTCGATTTTTTCTTAGTGGATTTCTTCTTAGTAGATTTCTTCTTGGATGCTTTTTTCTTTGAAGCAGCCGGCGATGCGGCTGCCGCGGCTGAACCTGCTTCGTCGTCTACTTTTTGATCAAGTTGGTTGTCAGTGTTGTTCTGCATCTTGACCTCCCCGGTCTTGTAATTATGATTTCGTTGGCGCTTACGTTACCAGCAATCCGATTCAGTTGCGAGCTATACGCTGTCTGGTCGAACCGATATGATTGATCCACTCGCTTGCTGCATCGGCGACTCGATCGTAGTTCTGTGCCTGCTGGAAAGCAGACTCAGCCGCATCCAGATCACCTTCATTGAACTGAGCCATCCCAACCAGCAAGTGTGCATTGCCAACTTGGGAATCGGTCAAACCACCCTTTTCCAGTGCACGGCTGGCCGAATCAATGACATTCGGCCAATCTTCGAGATTGGTCAGAATAGAGGCACGCTGAAAATCGATTCGACCACTATCCGATAGTTCACCGGCACGCTCATAGGCAGCCAGTGACTCATCCATTTCACGTGCTTCAAACCAGGCACCTGCAGCCATTTCCCAGTTACGACTGGTGGCTTCGATAATGCCGCGTCGAAGTCCGTCCTGCATCACTTCAGCCGCCTGTCGAGGTGAATCCTGTTCCTGCAGCAAGCCTGCAAGCTGCAGGAATTCACTGCTGCGGTCAAGCAGGTTCTTGCGGTACGCCAGGCGAAGCGCGGCCATGGCTTCCTGGTTGTCATTCAATTCAAGGTAAGAGCCGGCTAACTGCATCCAATAATCTTTCCGGTTGGAGTCCATCTGAATCAGAATTTTAAGAACATCCACTGCCGGAGAATATTGTTTCAGCTCCAGATGCATGCCGAGCTTGACGCGATACCAGGCCTCTTCCGGATCCTCGCTGATTTCGATCGCCTGATCAATCGCCGTCAGCGCTTCTGGATAGTCTTCCTGTTGAATATGCAGGCTGGCCTTCAATACCCAGACTTCAGCAAATTTTTGTGCATCTTCGGTAGAAACACAAAACCAATAATCCAACTGAAGCAGCGCTTCATCGTATTGCTCGACAAGGTGAAGCAGCTGTGCAACCTGCAAAATCATTTCAAAGTGTTGGTTATCGGGCAATACATCCAGACGAATCGCTTCCCGCATATGCGAGATCGCCTGATCATATCGCTCCATCTGCGCAGCTGAAAAGCCCAGGGCTTGTTCGACGGTCGCTTTTTCGGTGTCATTCAGCCGACGATCGCGCAGATCAAGCAGATCCTGATAGGCTTCGCTGTATTGCTCTTCACCGATCAATTCGAACGCATCGGACAACCGTTCGAACATTTCCGGTGTCATCAGCTGGCTTTCAACTTCCCGCTCTTGTCCGCAGGGTGTATTGCCGACCGTTTGCGCAACGACAACGGACGTCTGTAGAAATCCCGCAGTCAGCATCAATACAAGAAATGGGTATATACGATTCATGCGCCGTCCAGATTGAATTCCAGTGTTTGTGTAGCCGTTCGGGATACTGCAACACCGTCGACCACGCGCGGTTTGAATTTCCATCGCAGGATAGCGCGCATCGCGGCACGGTCAAATACCCGTGGCGGTTTCGCGTCGATCACGCGGGGATTGGTCACACCGCCGGTTTCGGTAATCGTGAATTCAACCGTGACAAAGCCCTCGATCTGATTCATGGCCGCTTCACGAGGGTATTGGGGCTGGATACGCACCAGCGGAACCACATCGCCCTCTTCATTTCGGTCCATGCCCACATTACCCAGCATCGGACCCGAACCGGTCATGCTCAGGTTCAGTTCCGGCATATCGATATCCGGCATTTGCTGATCGACTTGATCAACTTCGGCAATTTCCATGTCCGGCGGGGGTGGCGGCGTATCGGGTGGCGGTGGCGGTTCTGGCTTGCGCCGGTCTTCGCGTGTGATCGTGTCGTCCAGCTCGACAGGACCAAAACGAATACCGGGTGGCGGATCCATGTTCTCCCGCTCGCCTGTAGCGCCTGAAATCAGCCGGTGCATCAGATAAAACGCACTCAGGGTGACCACGATTGCGATCAACACTGAGATGACATATCGCATTCCGCTGTTCATCCTATTCAACCTCCGCCGATTTGATCGGCCGATATTGCCATGCGGGTCACGCCCGCGGCCTGGACTTGATCCATCACGTCAACCAGCATACCAGTACGTGCGCCTTTGTCGGAAATCAGGATGACGCTGCCTTCCGGATTCTCGGCACGCGCACGTTGAACCAGTGTTCTGACATCGCTGAGCTCAATGGCGCGTCCGTTCATCCAGATTTCGTCGTTGTCGCGAATGGCAATCAAGACATTACCTTGGGGTCGTGCTTCAGCTGTGAGCGCATCGGGTCGCTCGACCTCAACGCCCGTTTCGCGGACAAACGTCGTCGTCACAATAAAAAAGATCAGCATGATGAACACGATATCCAACATCGGTGTGATGTTGATTTCCGGCTCGTCCTTGGCTGCATGTCTACGATTCATTTCAGAATATACCTGTAGTTTGGACCGCGCTCAGTCGAGATCATTCGACGCGTTCGTGCTGGAGTTGATCCTCCAGCTTGCCGGCCTCTGCGTCCACTTTGCGATCGAGATGCGAGGCAAAGTACACGCCGGACAGCGCTGCAACCATGCCGGCCATGGTTGGAATGGTTGCCTGAGATACTCCGGCAGCCATGGCGCGCGCGTTACCGGTACCAAAGAACGCCATGACGTCGAACACTGCAACCATGCCAGTCACCGTGCCGAGCAGGCCCAGCAGCGGACAGATCGCGACGAGCGTCTGAATCGTCAATACATTTCGTCTCAGATCCTGCCGGACTGCACTGACCATCTCGGCTTTAATCTGATGCGCATGCCAGGAGCGATGATCACTGCGGGCATCCCATGCTTCGATCACATCGCGCTTTTGGCCGGGTAACACTTGAAACAAATACCAATAGCGTTCGATGATCAGCGTCCACATGATCAGCAGGACGAACATGATCGCCCACAGCACGTTCCCTCCGAGCTCGATGAAGCCCCGGATGCCTTCGATAACGTTATATAGCGCTACCATGATGCTGCTCTGCTTTACGGGCGATGATACCTGCGGATTGTTCTTCCAGCACCTGCACGAGGCTTCGGCTGTAAGACTGTAGGATGCTGTGAATCAGCGTCAATGGAATCGCCACGACCAGACCCAAGACCGTTGTAATCAAGGCCATCGAAATGCCTCCAGCCATCATTCGGGGGTCACCGGTACCAAACAGCGTAATCTGCTGGAAGGTCAGGATCATACCCAGCACCGTACCGAGCAGACCCACCAATGGCGCGACGACGTAGGCCACTTTGATGATCGGCAGGCCGAATTCCAGTGGTGGCGTTTCGCGCAGAATGGCTTCATCCAGCTTCAGTTCCAGCGTTTCAACATCTGCATTCGGATTGTCTTCATACACGCTCAGCACACGACCCAGCGCATTCTTCTGACTGACTTCGGAACGCTTGACCTGACGATTGATCTTCAGACCGCTACCGATCAGACGCAGACCGATAAATACAGAGAACAGGAAGGCAATCAGACCGCCGATGACAATGACCCAACCGATCGTTCCACCCTGGCGCAAGCGCTCACGCAAGTCAGGTGCCCGCACGACCTGGGCCAAGATATCACCTCGGGTAAAGTCAACCGCCATTTCCTGAACGCTTCCAGGCGAGGCATTTTGCAAGTCTGCCGCCATACTCTGGAATCGACCGGCTGGCTGACGCGGCAATTCGAGCAGCAAATTCTGTTCGGAATCCCACTGCAGGAAACGGCCATCCGAAATGGCGTTGAAGACACCGATTCGCACGACCTGCTGACCAGGCTGCAGGTCGCCATCGGAGTTAATGATGTCGGAATTGAACTCGACCACTTTACCGCTCTCAGCGACTTCGCGCACCATGCCGGTCCATAGCTCTCTGAGCTCGGCGACGGTCGGTAACTCGCTGCGCTCGGCCAGGTCAGCAAAGAATGCGGCACGGCCGGGCAGCTGCGCCGACACCATCGAATCGTTCATCGTTGCACGCATGTCACCGGCAACCTGTCGAACCACGCCAAACAACTCACCGAGGTTTCCGAGGCGTTCGTCGAGAACGATTTCCAATTCGGCTAGCTGCTGTTCATTGGCATCGAACTGCGCGTTCAAGCGATCGGTGCGCTGCTCTTCGGCACGCAGTTGCTGGCGCGCTTCATTCAATAACTGCTGCTGCTGGTTACGTTCACGCTGGAAGGCCTGCAGGCGTTGTTGATCAATGCGCGCTTCTTCACTGGCGGCCTGTTCAACTTCACGCAGCAGTTCGTCCAGCGTTTCCTGGGCCCACGTGGTGGCAGGCAGCAACAGCACGGAGGCAATCAAAATAAGAATAAATTTTTTCATTGTTATTCGCTCGTCGGGGCTGGGACGGGAAGACGCACCAGATCCGGTGCAACCTGGTTTTGCGCGATCGCCAAACCATCGCTGACCGGCAGGCGATAATTATCGCCCAGCAGCTCGAACTGGCGCGAGGTCGGGTTGTACCAACCGGTCTCGGTACCGTCGAGCGATTGATAGAACAGCAATGTGCGACCAATGCGCAAAAAATCGACCTGCTGACCATCCGGCAGGCGGCCACGGTAACCTTCCGTGGTTCGGCCGAGTTCGATTTCATCCTGATAGGCTTCGAGAATCCGACGGAATTTTTCCGAGGTGGTGACATCCGAACGGTCCAGCGCGGTGACCAGATTCTCGGCGCGCGACATGCGCTGATCAACACGGAACGGCACATCAGCCCGAATCAACCGCGGCAGCGTTTCGGCCATCTCGATCATCAGCGGAACAACGTCGCGGTTGGTGTCTTCCAGATTTTCAAGCTGGTTGTTGATCGAGGTAATTTCACTTTGCTGGTTGTTGACCACGCGCTCGAGTTGATCGTTATAGATCTGCATACCATCGATTTCGATCAATAAACTGCGGTATTCATCGGTGATGCGATCGGTTTGATCGACGACGTTATCGATTTGCTCTTGTGCCTGTGCGGCATCACGCGTGATGCGATTCTCAGTCTGAATACTTTGATCCAGAACCTGTGCCCATGCACTCAGACCACTCATCAAAGCCAGGGCGACCAACGCCAGGCTTAATACGATGAGTTTTGGAGAATAGTGTTTAACCATAATGATTTCCGTGTGGTGAATTTTGGTCAATTCGATTTTGATTTAAAGATCCAGATTGGGTTGTTGCTGTCACGAAGACGGCAATCATGCCGCCACCTCATCCATTAAATCAAGTTCATTCTGCCAGCTTCGCTTTCGCAATGCGCGGTTAATTGCGCAATGAGCACTCTGTCGGGTATTAACTTGAATTTTTGTTAACTATGCCACAATGCGCCAAAAGTGCAAACCGAAAGTTTTGCTTGATCCCGTGAATCATCCAATCCCTCATGAACATGAAGCCTGTTCGCTGCTCCGTCGCTGTGGCGCGTTGATCTATGACGGACTGATCCTGATTGCGGTCTGGATTGTCGGCAGCAGCCTGGTTGTACTTCCAACCAATGCCGCGGTCGAGCCCGGCAATTTATTGTTTCAAGGCTATCTGCTGGTACTGACCTGGGGCTATTTTGCCAGTGGCTGGCTGCTGGGTGGTCAAACCGTAGGCATGCGGGCCTGGAACATGCGCCTGATATCCGTGCGGTCGCAACACCCAAAAGGCACCATCAGCGTGTCCGATTCTGTTGTGCGCGTTTTGGTCGGCGGCATTTCGCTCCTATTGCTCGGCTTCGGTTTTCTCTGGGCTTTATTGCGCAAGGATTCTGCCACCTGGCATGATCTTGCCAGTCGTTCACGGATCATCGTCATGCAATCCGTCGAATACAGCCAGTGACCATTCGAATCATGCACTGATAATTCGACACGTCATGAACATTGAACGTTTTTTAAGTAACCTCTGAATAACTATGCTCTGAGCGCGCTTCAGTCAGAAAAGCCGCAGATCGTGTGGTGCGACGCGAGTGACAGTAGCCGTAGCTACGGCCGAGTGGCGCGACGTGCGAGATGCAGTTTTTCCGGTGAAACCCTTAGGGGACGGAGCTTCGCGGGGCCTCCGCCTCGTTTGGACTCGCTTATTTGGAATGACCAAACGGCACTCGCCCAAGCCGCGCCGGAGCCTCCCGCAAAGACCCGTCGCGCCCGGGTATAGTTATCCAGAGGTTCCTTGAGCTACTCGACTTTCAGAGCCGAATGGGCGCTGTTCAAAGGATCCGTGATCGTCATCCCTTTTGCAGCCGCCACAACCCGAACCCGATAAACAGCACTGCCGGTACAAGATGGAATTGCCATAGCGGCAATGGCAACAGCCCGGATAATCCGGTTACCGTACGCCAGACTATAAAGAATGCAATGCCGACTGCAATGCCTGCAAAGACACTGGTGGCTGGAGCCAACTGACGGTCCGCTCGAAATAGCAGCGGCAATCCGGCCAACACCATGGCCAGTATATTCAGCGGATAAAACAGGCGCCGCCAGAATGCTTCCTGATAGCGCGAGGTATCCAGTTCATTCTGGTCAAGGTAGCCCGAGATCCGGCGGATATCCCGCATCGACATCAGTCGTGGCCGGGTTGACAACGCCAGGAACACGTCAGGATTGATCGATGACTCCAGCACCAGCGATTCTTGTTTCGCCAGCCGAACTTGATTCGCAGCCCGGGTAGCAGCCATGCTCATCCGTTGCACTTCCTGCAATCGCCACTGCCGATCCTGATGGACTGCAAAGCGGGCGTGGACCAGCTGTACTGGCCGATAGCGGTCGTTGAGTTCATAGAACTGCAGATTGGCAAATCGAACGCCCAGCGCTGGATCGTTGACCAGCAATTCAGCCTGGATCATGCGATTCGCATCACGAATCCAGATTTCCCGACCCTGGCTGGCCGACAACTGGCCGCTGCGGGCCTGTTCGCGATCGGCTCTGGCGTTCATTTCGAGCGCGGGCATCCACCACTCGGCCATGGCCATCATGAACAATGAAAGCCCCAGCACCACCAGCATGATTCTGGAAGCAATGTGCCTTCGATCAAATCCGCTGGCACGCATGGCCACCAGCTCATGACTGGAAGCCAGCCGGCCGGCTGCAATCATGCAGCCGATCAGCACAATGAACGGAAACATGTCGTACAAGCCCGTCGGGAACGTGCGCAACAGATAAGCCAACATCTGAACAACGCCATAGCCTCCTTCCAGATCCCCAAGCTCGCGCACCAGCTGGAAGGTCAGATACAGTCCGCCCAGGATCAAACCAACCTGAACAACGGCCGACAGTGAGGCCGACACAAGATAGCGAGTAAGCAATGCAGTTAGCTTCATTGGCTTTCTGACCTCACCACCGGCGATACCAGTTTAGCCATAACCCGAATGCCAACAGCAGCGCCAGCGCATGCATCGGCCAAAGACCGAAGCGCGCCAGGAACACCGATTGTTCGAATTGACCGAGGGCGATCTGGATGGCATTGCTATACAGCAGATAACTGAGCAGGCCAAGTAAAACGATGCCATAACGATTGGCACGCGGTCGCTCCAGGGTCACCGGCAGCACGATCAGCATGAATACAATCGCAATGACCGCAGGCGCATAGCGTTCATGCCGCTCAGCCAGCCCATCGACAAGCGGCTGTTCAAATAACGTTGGCAGGCTCATGCCATCAATGTCGCGCATTGTGATGGCCGCGGTCGGCTGCGGCAAGAAGATATCATTTCGCTCGAACTCGATCCGACTCAGGCCGGACGGCAGGCTGGCATCATGCCGAACATGCACGCCGTCAAACAACGACAGCATGCGCTGACCACGGACGGAATCGAACTGCAGCGCCCCCTGTGACGCTGTGACGACCTCGACGCCGGCCTCGGTTGGTAGGTAGATGAACAGATTTTCAAGTGCGGCAGTGTCGGGGTCCATGCGCTCGACATACACGCTGAACCCATCGTTACCGATGACGTTGAATTGGCCGGGCTTGACGCTGGCAACCAGCAACTGTTCGGCCAGTTCTTGATGAATCGACTGTGACTGCCGTTCGGCCCATGGCGCCAGCCAACCAGAAATCAACAGCAGACCAAGCACCCAGGCCATCGCCAGCAGCACAACGGGTTTCATCAGGCGCCCCGCCGCAAGCCCGGAAGAACGAAAGATACCCAGCTCGTGTTGCTGCGTCATCTGACCCAGCGCCAGCATCAAGCCGAGCATCAATGCAAGTGGTGCTATCAGCAGCAGCGCTTCTGGAATGCGCAGTCCAAGCAGTTGGATCACTTGACCGGCTGCCGCCTGACCCTGGCCTACATCGGCCAATAATTCGGCCAGAAACAGCGCCAGCGTGATCGCCAACAACACCAGCAGCGTCATCAAGCTGGCCCAGAATGCAGAAGCCAGCACATGGCGGTCCATTCGACTCAACAACATGCTTCAACAATCCACGATCAAGACGAATTGCTGCCAGCCGGCATTGACCACAGCCAAGGGTGACCACGGCAGGTACAATGATGGTTTCGGATAAAGCCCATTCAATTTCATTTCAAACACCGGTTCTAAACCGGCACCAGGATCCATTTGTTATGCAGATTACGACCATACAGTTCTCGACAGATTCCAGCGCAGTTGCGACCATTCAAACCGACTGCCTGATTGTAGCCCTCAATACCGAACAACCGATTGCCGAACAGCTTCCTGAACTGGCCGAAGCGACCCAGGGCTTTGTTCAGCGCATGGCCGATGCCGGTGAGCTTCCCCGGACTGCTGGCAAGACTGTCACCCTGTATCACCCGACCGGACTGGGCGCCGACCGGCTGCTGATTACCGGTACCGGCAAGCTCAATAAGATGTCCGATCAGGTGTATCAGGCCATTGCGCTGGGCGCGGGCAAGGCACTGAGAGATTCCCAGGCTGTGCGTGCCCACTGCCTGATTCCTCGCCTGGAGGTGGCAGGCCGATCGCCTTCGTGGAAAATTCAACAGGCAGCGCTGGCCCTGGACCACAGTGACTATCGCTATGATCTGACCAAGAAGCCGAAAGACGACGCGCCGCCGGCTACGGCCAGCGTCAGCTTCGAAGATCTCGAAGGCGCCGGTGCCGCAGTAGGGCGTGCCGGTCACATTGCGACCGGCGTGCGACGCTGCCGCATGCTGGGCGATTTGCCACCCAATATCTGTACGCCGGTCTACGTGGCTGAATTAGCGGCCGATCTTGCCAACGACATTGAAGGGCTCGAGGTTGATGTGCTCGATGAGGACCAAATGCAGGCACTCGACATGAACGCGCTGCTGGCGGTCGGTCAGGGCAGCGTCAATCCATCGCGGCTTGTGCATTTGCGCTGGCGCGGTGGTTCGGCTGATCAGAAACCGATTGCCATGGTCGGCAAGGGTGTGACGTTCGATACCGGCGGCATTTCAATCAAACCGCGCGAGCTGATGGAGCAAATGAAGTTTGATATGTGCGGGGCAGCCAGCGCGATCGGCACCATTGAAAGTATCGCCCGCATGGGGCTTGAGCTGAACGTGGACTGTGTTGTTGCGCTGGTCGAAAACATGCCCGACGGAAAGTCGTATCGCCCCGGCGATGTCATCACGGCCATGTCCGGCAAGACCATTGAAGTCCAGAACACCGATGCCGAAGGCCGCATGATTCTGGCCGATGCGCTGACCTGGACCGCAAGAAACGTCGAACCGGACATGATGGTCGATATCGCCACACTGACCGGCGCCTGCGTAGTGACTTTCGGTCATCTGGCCACAGCCGTCATGACACAGGACGACGAACTGGCCGGAGAGCTGCTGGAAGCCGGCCTGGAGGCGGCCGATCGTGCCTGGCGCTTGCCGCTCTGGGACGAATATCAGCCACTCATCGACTCCACGTTTGCCGATATGCGCAATATTGGCGGATCCGGCGCAGGCTCGATTACGGCCGGCTGTTTTCTGGCCCGTTTCGCTGAAGGTCAGCGCTGGGCTCACCTGGATATCGCCGGCTCGGCGTGGCGCTGGGGCAAGCCGGAGAGCGCATCCGGACGTCCGGTCGGCCTGCTCAGCAACTGGTTGATCAACAAGGTCGCCTGACTCGGGTTTCTCGGCGATATTGCAGCATGCGAGTCGATTTTTATGAAATGAAGGGTCGCTATACCGATCCGCTGTTCGTTGCGGCGGTGCTGAGCGGGCGCGCATGGCCAAGCTGCGGTCGCCTGGCCATCGTCGGCGGCCCGGAGCAGCTTGATCAACTCGATGAGCGCCTCTGGCATGAGCCCAAAGGCCGATTCCTGCCGCATATCCGTATTCGATCCGGCCAGCAACCGGATTCGACTGCAGACCGCACGATCGTGCTGAGTGAACAATCACCGGACCATTCCGACGTGCTGATCAATCTTGTGCCAGAAGGCGCGCTGCCGGCGGGTCAATTCACCCGCGTGCTTGAAATCGTGCCCCAGGACGAAACGCTCAAGCAGGCGCTGCGCCAGCGCTGGTCCGATTGGAAACAGCGTGGTGCCGACTTGCATCATCATGTGCTGAAATAACCGGCTGCAGGATCATCGACTGAACTGAGAATGGTGTCAGGCTAGGCCAATGGAAAAAAACTATCAACCAGAAGCGCTGGAACAGCGCTGGTATCAGGAGTGGGAAACCGAAGGCTGCTTCAAGCCCACGGGCCAAGGCACGCCGTTTTGTATTCTGCTGCCGCCGCCCAACGTCACCGGCACACTGCATATGGGCCATGCATTTCAGCATACGCTGATGGATTGCCTGATCCGTGCGCACCGGATGAAAGGCTACGATACCTTGTGGCAAGCCGGCGTTGATCATGCCGGCATCGCCACCGAAATGGTTGTCACTCGTCAGATCGAGGCTGAGGGTGGGGCGCGTGAGGATTACACCCGCCAGCAGTTCATTGATCGGGTCTGGCAATGGAAACAGGAATCGGGTTCGACCATCACGCGCCAGATGCGGCGGCTGGGCACGTCGGTTGACTGGTCACGTGAACGGTTCACGATGGACGATAGCCTGTCCGAAGCCGTGATTGAAACCTTCGTGCGCCTGCATGATGAAGGCAAGATCTACCGCGGGCCACGCCTGGTCAATTGGGACCCGGTGCTGCAGACCGCCATTTCTGATCTTGAAGTCGTGAACAGCGACGAACAGGGCAAATTGTGGTCCATTCGCTATCCAAGAAGCGATGGCCAGGGCGATATTGTGGTCGCAACCACGCGCCCGGAAACGCTGCTTGGCGACGTCTGTGTCGCCGTTCATCCGGAAGACGAGCGCTACGCAGACCTGGTCGGTCAAACCGTCCAGCTGCCACTGACCGGTCGTGAAATTCCGGTCGTAGCCGATGACTATGTCGATCCTGAATTCGGCACCGGCTGCGTGAAGATCACGCCGGCGCATGACTTCAATGACTGGGAGGTTGGCCAGCGGCATGATTTCGAGCCGATCAATATCTTCACACCCCGGGCCCGGATGAACGACGAAGTACCCGAGCATTATCGTGGACTGGATCGTTTTGCAGCGCGCAAACGCATCATTGAAGACCTGCGCAGCGAGGGGCTGCTGGTGTCCGAAAAGGACCACGCCATGGTCGTGCCCAGAGGCGATCGTTCCGGCCAGATCATCGAGCCCTTCCTGACCCACCAGTGGTTTGTGAACATGAATGAGTTGGGCCGGGATGCGCTCAACACCGTCGAATCCGGCAAGGTGGAGTTCGTGCCAGGCAACTGGATCAATACCTACCGGCACTGGATGAACAATCTGCAGGACTGGTGCATCTCTCGTCAGCTCTGGTGGGGCCACCGGATTCCGGCCTGGCATGACCTGGATGGCAATATCTACGTCGGCCGCAGTGAAACTGAAGTTCGTCAACAGCACGGTATCGCCGACGGCGTTGCGCTTGAACAGGATCCCGACGTATTGGAAACCTGGTTCTCATCGGCGCTGTGGGCGCATTCCACGATGGGCTGGCCGGACCCGGACCGAATGAAAAACGATGGCTACAGCCGCTACCTGCCCAGCTCGGTACTGATCACCGGCTTCGACATCATCTTTTTCTGGGTTGCCCGGATGATCATGATGACCGGTCATTTCACCGGCCAGGTGCCGTTCAAGCAGGTCTACATGACCGGACTGATTCGCGACCGCGACGGCCAGAAAATGTCGAAGTCAAAGGGCAACGTGCTGGATCCGCTTGATCTGATTGACGGCATTGAGCTTACACCGCTGATTGAAAAACGCACCTCGGCCTTGATGCAGCCGGAGATGAAAGCCTCCATCGAGCAGCATACGAGCGAGGAATTTCCGGACGGCATTTCCGCCTATGGCGCCGATGCGCTGCGCTTTACCTTCACTTCGCTGGCCGGATACGGCCGCGACATCAAGTTCGACCTGTCGCGCTGCGAGGGCTACCGGAATTTCCTGAACAAGCTGTGGAACGCCTCTCGCTTTGTGCTGATGAACATTGGTAATCAACCGCTACCCGTGATCGATGATGCCAACCCTGATCCGATTTCAGGCTGGATTCGTTCCTCTCTGAACCGCACCATCGCCCAGGTTGACGATGCGCTGGCCAACTATCGCTTCGATCTGGCCAGCCAGGCGCTCTACGAGTTTATCTGGAATGAATTCTGCGATTGGTACCTGGAACTGGCCAAGCCGGCACTGAATCACGACGACGATACTGCACTCCAGCAGCAAACAAGGCGGACGCTGGCTGAAGTCCTCGAAACCTGTCTCCGATTGCTGCATCCATTCGCGCCATTTATCACTGAAGAAATCTGGCAGCGCCTGCGTGCGCCGCTGGCGCTGGAGGGCGATTTCATTGCCACCGCAGCCTGGCCCGAGGCCGGCGCAACAGATCACGTGGCCGAGACTGAAGTCGATTGGCTGAAACAGGTCATCTCGGCGATTCGCTCCGCGCGCACCGAGCTACAGCTACCACCCGGCAAACCGATGCCGCTGCTGGTGCAGCAGGCAACGGATCGTGATCAACAGCGATTCGTGCAATTTGACCACTGGATTCGCAGGCTGGCGCGGCTGGAATCCATCGAGCTGGTCGGTGATGACCGCGACGCTGGCGACTGCGCTGTGCAGCTGTGCGGCGAAATGCGCTTGCTGATTCCGCTCGCCGGCCTGGTCGATATCGGCGAGGAACTGGCGCGGCTGGAAAAACAGCATCAACGTGAAAGCAAAGGGCTTGAGATGGTGCAGAACAAACTGGCCAACGAGCGCTTCGTTCAGAACGCGCCCGAAGCCGTCGTCGAAAAAGAGCGCACCCGACTCAAAGAGCATGAGGCCGCTTTGGCGCAGCTGGATCAGCAGATCGAAAAGCTGCGGAATATCGAGTAGTGCAGGTGCTGCTAGTGCCGAATTGAGCGCGTCCCAGTCAGCTACTCGACAGCATCGCGGCTGGGGATTAACTCAAAGACTACGCCGACCCTGGCTTCGAACACGATCGGGCGTGGCTCTACAGGTAGCGCAAATTCGGCAAATGAAATGCTCATGGCTGGAGGCTGCATTCGAATGTTGGCCTGGTCAACAACCCCAGGCGATCTCCCGGCAAGGTCATGCAGCGGCTCGTGCAGAATGCCCCAAATTGAACCCAGCGTTGCACCCTGCACTTCAGCCAATTCTCTGGCTTTTTCGTTTGCTTTTTCCAGCGCGCGCGATCGAACAATTCGCTCGAAACGCTCATGATCTTCGACCGCAAAGCGCGGACTACTCAATTGATCCCATTCCAGGCCGGCGAGTTCATAATGCAGCGTCTTCAACTCGTCAAAGTCATGTACTTCCAACTCGACGTCGAAGGACCCAAAAAAACCAACGCTGACGCGTCGATGCCGTTCGCCGTCATAGTCCAATTCTTCGCCAAACAGCAGTGAATTGACCTGATGAGATTTCAGTGCATCTGAATACTCCTCAAGGATAGCGGCCAAGATCTGCTGTGCTTCATTCGTTCGTTGTCGAGCGACTTCGGCGCTTGGCTCTATTGTTTTGAAGCGTAGATTTAGTACCGCATAGTCGGGGTCAACCTTTTCTGCAGCTTCTGCACTGGTCGACAGATAAGGACCATCCGGCAAGCCGCTGGCAACAGACAGCGGAGCAACCAGATTTGAAAAGAGCACGATTAATAACCAACGGATCATTGCCAACACCTCGTGGTGAATCAAATTGGATGGTACCTCAGTCTTCGAATTTGGCCAATGACTGCCGGTTTCGATTCACGTTCAGCTGCAACACGTCGGGCCTGGAATAGTGTCCGCTCGGATCGAACAGGTGGCGCGCCTTGCGGACTTCGGATGGATCAATTTCGGCGATGAACAGGCCTTCTTCAGTGGTAGGTTCAATGATCCACTCGCCATCGGGTCCGGCCAGGCAGGAACCGCCCTGGGCCCAGGGCATATCGCTACGGATGGATTTCAGCAGCCCGGATGACGGCAAATTGTCCAGAACTTCATCCGGCAGGTCCTCAGCCCGCATCAGCCCGGATACCGACAACGCATAGCTGCGACCCTCGTAGGCCATGTGTCGAGTCAGCTCGGCGGTATTGCGCGGACTGCCCGGCCAGACCGCGATATGCAGGTCCTCGCCCTGGGCCTGCAGACTGGCACGCGCCAGCGGCATCCAGTTTTCCCAGCAATTCAGAGCGCCGACGGTAAATGAGCCCAGGCGCCAGGTACGCAGCCCTTGCCCGTCGCCAGTCGCCCAGACCAGTCGTTCTTCGTAGGTCGGCATCAATTTTCGGTGTGCCGCCCGAATCGAGCCGCCGGGATCGATCGAGACCACGCAGGCATACACACTGTCGCCACGATCATCCGGACGCTCAACAACGCCCAGCACAACAGCCGTCTGATTGCGCTTGGCCGCATCGCGAACACCATCCAGATGACCACGCTCAAGCGTGACGGCCTGATCCACGTAATGGGCGTAGAGCTCGGCCTGCAGCGCTGAATCAAATCGCGCGCCGTCAGTGCGATCAACCCAGAACGGGTAGCCCGGCACCAGGCATTCGCCAAACGCGATCAGCTGAACTTCGGCCCGTCCTGCTTGATCGATTGCGTCGACCACTCGCGCCAGCGTCGCGTCACGATTCAGCCAGACCGGGGCAATCTGGGCCGCAGCAATTCGAATACTGCCCTCGCGCGTTTCAGCCATCCTGCTCCGGCTCCAGGTGATGAACCATGACCAGCGCATCCTCCCGACCTTCATAGTCCGGATAATAGTTAGGCCGGCGGCCAATCTGTCGGAATTGATGATTCCGATACAGTCGAATTGCCGATTCGTTGGACGGCCGAACCTCGAGAAACATCCGCCGCGCCTGTTTCAATCGCGCTTCAAGCAGCATGCCGTCCAACAACGCCTTGCCGCAGCCCTGACCACGGGCCGTGGCGGCAACACACAAGTTCAATAAATGAGCTTCACCCGCTGCCGCCGATAGCACCGCATACCCAACCAGTTCAGCGTCGACTTCGAGTACGCGACAGCAGTACCCAATGCGAATGCAGTCGGAAAAAATGCCACGCGTCCACGGGAACGGGTATGCGTCCTGCTCGATGTCAGCCACGTCCGACACATCGCTGCGACGCATCGGTCGAATCTGCCATTCCGGTTTTAGCACGGCCGCCATGTCAATGACCCAGACGCATGGATAATTGCTGCCAGAGCTGTTTTCGTGCGTCGCCGGACTCGGCCAGTGCCGCCAGCGTCGGCGCCGTGACCAGTCGCGGATCATCCAGCCGCGCCCGGCCGGGGCGTCGACCCTGTTCGGCTTCTGCAAAGACCAGCACATGCTCGATACCGTGTGCCTGCCATTCATCGGCTGCCACACCGGCACTCGGAGAATCCGACCATTCACCGAAGCGGCAGCGCGCAGCACCAATACTGGCCATCACGTCGTCCATCAGGACACGATGACTTTCCGGAACACCGCCCTGAATGACCAGCAGCCAGTCACCGCTGCCCGAAGCCAGGCGAATGCGAGGCTGTGCCGCTGAAGCATGCGGCATGCGGGCTCCACGTCGCTGCCAAAGGTCAATGCCCATGGCATTCAAGCGTTCTCTGGACTTGTGCGGAAGATTCACCGGGCCTCCCGCTTGCGCCCACGCCGTCGCTGATAGCGCCCGAACACAGTCAGGAGCAGGCCGGCGCTGACATACACCAGGCCAACCGTGAACAGCCCGGCCGGCAGATCAATGGCCAGCAACACAATCACGACCAGCAACACGAAGATCCAGGTGATCGGCACACGGCCGCGCGTGTTGCCGCCCTTGAAGCTGACGTAACGCACGCGTGAGACCATCAAGCTGCCCAGAATGACGGTCAGCGCCAGCATGATCCATGCCACCTGCTCGGAGTCAATAGACCGACTTTCCAGGAACCAGATCGTGGACACCAGGGTCCCGGCGGCAGCCGGACTGGCCAAACCCTGAAAGAAGCGTTTATCTGCCACACCCGCCTGGGTATTGAAACGTGCCAGGCGCAGCGCCGCACAGGCAGTATAGAAAAACGCCGCCAGCCAGCCGACCTTCTGGCCAATCGGGCCGACCATCTCGAGCGTGTTCAACGACCAACTCCAGACCAGAATTGCCGGTGCAACACCGAACGATACAATATCGGCCAGACTGTCATATTGGGTACCAAATTCCGACTGTGTGCCGGTCATGCGGGCTACGCGCCCGTCAATGCCATCCAGCACACCAGCGATGACAATCGCAATACAACCAGCCACCGGATCACCCTGAATGGCCGAGACCATCGCAAAAAACCCGGCCAGCAAGGCCGTCGTGGTCAGCGCATTGGGCAGCAGAAAAGCGCCTTTGGGTGGTGGTCGATTATGATTTTGCTGATCGCTCATGCATGTCCTCGTGCCCCGGCGCTGCCGAAAGCGGCTTCCTTCAAAGTAGCTAGGCTATCCTAAACCGAGTGATTCCCTTGCACAAACAACCCAAGAACCGCTACTCTATCGGTTCTGGCCCAGTTTAAAGATTGATGTATCGCTATGCGCATGCTATTTGTTCTAGTTTCGTTGTTACTGCTGGTTGCTGCCGCCTCATCGGCACAGGCCCAGACGTTTTTCAAATGGGTGGATGATCAAGGCACGGTCCACTTTACCGCAGAACCGCCGCAGGACCGCGCGTTTGAACGCGTTGACACCACCGGCAACGTGATTGGCACTTCGTCGGACATGACGTTCGAAAACAACGATGATGAGCCGGTGGAGCAGACCGATGAGTCGCTGATGCCGCGCGAAGGTGAACCCGACCCTGAAGAGGTGGCGGCCCGCTGCGAGCAGGCGCGCGAGAACCTGTTCTGGCTGCAGAACCGCCGTCGTATTGCAGTCGAGAAACCGGACGGAAGCGAAGAATTCGTTCAAGGTGATGACCGCATCACGATGATGGAGGAAACCCAGGCCTTTATCGATGAGTGGTGTCAGGGCGGCTGATACCGAGCTTGATTCCCGCGAACCAGCGGGAACCACAGATTGCGCGAATCGATCACCCGTCCTGACAGCATCACCTCTGTACTCTGCAACCTGTTTGCTCTCGGTCCAGAACAGCGCAATGCGTTCTCTGAAGCACAGGTCCTGAACGTGTATTGGGGCCAGGGCGTCTGATCCCGAATTGGTCAATTGATTGATTCGCAAATTCCGCTCAATCTGCGGTTACCCGGTTTTTTGAAACTGCTAGACTTGCTGGCTTGATTCAAGACGCTGGTCCAACGCCATGAAAATCAGTCAGTTCCACCTTGCAACGCAGCGCGAAGTCCCTGCAGATGCCGAAATTGTCAGCCATCAGCTGATGATTCGCACCGGCATGATCCGCAAGCTCACCTCGGGCATCTACAGCTGGACTCCGCTGGGGCTGAAAGTACTGCGCAAGGTCGAACAAATCGTGCGTGAAGAAATGGATGCCGCAGGCTGCCTTGAACTGTTGATGCCCTCGGTGCAACCAGCCGAACTGTGGCAGGAAACCGGACGCTGGGACAACTTCGGGCCGCTGCTGCTGAAAATGACCGACCGGGCCGGCCGCGCGTTTGCGTTCGGACCCACCCATGAAGAGGTCATAACCGAATTCGCCCGCGCTGAGCTTCGCTCTTACAAGCAGCTGCCGATCTGTTTTTATCAGATCCAGACCAAGTTCCGTGACGAGATCAGGCCCCGCTTTGGCGTGATGCGGGCCCGTGAGTTCCTGATGAAAGACGGCTATTCGTTTCATATCGACGAGGCCGATCTGGATGCGTTTTATCAAGTCATGTATTCAACCTACACGCGCATCTTCGAGCGACTGCAGCTCCAGTTCAAGGCCGTCGAAGCCGATTCCGGCAATATCGGTGGTGCCACCAGTCACGAATTTCACGTGCTGGCCGATTCAGGAGAAGACCAGATTGCGCACGTTGAAGGTAGCGGCTATGCGGCCAACGTCGAGCGCGCCGAAGCCGTCACCGTGGGTCAACGCGGTGAGCCCTCGGAAGACTTTCGCGAAGTGGATACACCCGACGCCAAGACGATCGATCAATTGGTTGAGCAGTTTGATTTGAACATCGAACGCACGATCAAGACCCTGGTGGTGCATGCTGCTGACGGCCAGAAGCAACCGCTGATCGCACTGATTGTGCGTGGTGATCATGAACTGAACCCGGTCAAGGCTGAAAAACTGGATGAAGTCGCCAGCCCGTTGGTCATGGCCGACGAAGCTGAAATTCGAGCAGCCATTGGCGCCGGCCCCGGCAGCCTGGGCCCGGTCAATTTGCCTATCCCCGCCATCGTCGACCGCAGTGTGGCCGAAATGAATGACTTTGCTGCAGGCGCCAATGCTGATCACAAGCATTGGTTCGGGATCAACTGGGAACGCGATCTAGCGCTGCCGCCGGTTGCTGATCTGCGCAAGGTGGTCGAGGGCGACCCGGCGGCAGATGGCAGTGGCCCGCTTGCGCTGATGCGCGGCATTGAGGTCGGTCATATCTTCCAGCTCGGTTCGAAATACTCGGAATCGATGAATGCCGTTGTGATGGATGAAAACGGCCGCGCACAGCATCCCGCCATGGGCTGCTATGGCATCGGTGTATCCCGGATCGTGGCCGCCGCCATCGAACAGAATCATGATGAGCACGGCATTATCTGGCCGCAGGCGCTGGCGCCGTTCACGATTGCCATTCTGCCGCTGAACCATCAAAAGGCGCACCGCGTACGAGAAGCCGCCGACAAGCTGTATCAATCACTGCAGACTGCCGGCGTCGACGTTCTGATGGATGATCGCCCGTTACGGCCCGGCGTGATGTTTGCCGATGCCGAGTTGCTGGGCATTCCACACGTGCTGGTCATCGGCGAACGCGGGCTCGATCAAGGCATGGTCGAGTATCGAAAGCGTGGCGGCGAGCAACAGGACATTCCGCTCGATGAAGTCGAGGCGTTTGCGCTTGAGCTGGTTGGAAAAGTTTGAAACCGCAGATTTCGCCGATTTCGCAGATTGAAAACCGCTGTATGGTCGATTCAAAATGGAATCGTCAGTCTTCAAGTTGAGAAAAACAGGCTGACAATAGCAAAACAAGTGCTGAAAAAAATTTGTTTGAAACGCATTGTGCGGAACAATACTACCCGGCCTTCAAGTATCAAGGCCTTTGTTGTTTCGATTCAATAATCCGTGCAATCGGTGTAATTTGCGGTTCCAGTCTTTCAGTTCTTAATCGTCTTTCAGCATAGTCTTCGCCCCATCATCCGGCAGCGCATTGCGGAACCACACGTCGTGCTGGGCGTAGGGAATTTCGATATTCGCCTCATTCAGCGCATCGTAGATTTTCATATACAGCTCATGTGATACCAGGCCGCGGCTGGCCGGAAGATCCACCCAGCACAACAGCTCGAAATCAAGCGAGGAATCACCGAATCCGCGCATGCGCACCCGCGGCGAGGGGTTTTTGCAAACGGTTGGATGATCGCTCGCCAGTTGCTCAAGTAGCTTAACTACCTGATGCACATCGGTGCCGTAGGCAACGCCCACTTTGAGCCGGATGCGGAATTTTTCCCAGCGGCCGCCGGATTCGTTGTAGATCTTGGCGTTTGCCATTTCCGCATTCGGAATTGTGATTTCAACATCGTCCCGGGTCAGCATCCGGGTCGAACGAATCCCGACCTGGGTGATTTCACCGCGATCACCGGTATCGAGCACGACATAGTCACCGGTCTTGTACGGGCTGTCGGCAATGATGAAGAACCCGGAAAACAGATTGGCCAGCGTGTCGCGCGCCGCAAAGCCGACGGCGATGCCGATCACGCCGGCCGATGCCAACCAGGCAGTCGGATTGATGTTCCAGATCATCAGCAGCGCATAGGAGGCGATGCCGATCACGGCGACCGAAGTAATCAGATTGAACAACGGTATCGTTCGCGCCTCGATCACTTCAAAACGATCGCGCAGATGACTGAGCCCGTCGATGAAAATAGCGCACAGCTTCATGGCACGTCGCATCAGCTGCAGTACCAGCAGGCTCAACAGGATGCGCGTCAGCGCGGTTTCGACCGGCGGGCTCAGGTCCAGTAGCCAAACGGCCAGCAGCAAGGAAAGGTAGACAATGACCAGTCCGACCACCGAAGTCAATATCCGGATCAGTCGATCATCGAGATCACCGGGGAAGTAATTGGCGATATGCCTGCCGAAAAAACGCAGAATAGTCTGCACCACCCAGGCCAACAGCAGACCGGCCAACGCAACGGCAATACTGGATGCCACCGGATAGGCCTGCATCCACAAAAAGCCCTGTTCAGCCTGTTCAGGCAGCCACTGGGGCAAATTCAGTCCTGACGTGCTCATGCAGCGTGGTCCGCAGTGGGTGAATCGTCCAACGTTCCATCCGTTGTCATTCGACGCGTATCAGCGAGTTGACGACCGGTTGGCTCTAAGGCGTGATTCACCGCAACACGGTCGTCAAATACGAAACACTCGCCGTGCCATCGTGAATTCTCTGGATCAATCTGCTCGAGGTACGACAGAATGCCCCCATGGAGCTGATACACGTCGGCAAAACCCTGACGCATCAGCCAGTCACTGGCTTTCTCGCAGCGCACACCGCCGGTGCAGAACATGGCAACGGGTCGTTGGGGATCAAGCCTGTCGCTTGCCCACTGCTGAAAATCAGTAAAGCTTTCAGTCCCGGGATTCAACGCGCCTTCAAATGATCCCAGTTCAACTTCATATCGATTTCGCGTATCAACCAGCTGAACATCATCGCGCTCCAGGAGCTGATTCCAGTCATGGGGATCGACTGGCTGCCCGACTTGGCCCTGTGCGTCGAATCTTCGATCAAAGGTGACGATCTCTGGCCGGACCCTGACTTTCAAACGCTGAAACGGCGATTCGCTGATGCGCTGCTGATTCAGTACCGGCGCTGAGCAACCAAGCCGATCAGATAGCCAGACCCGCCACTCGGCCAAGCGATCGGATGAGCCGAACAAACTGAAGTTGATCCCTTCTTCAGCGATCAACACAGTCCCTTTCAACCCGGCCTGCAGCGCCCAGGCTTTGATGCGTTCGCGCTTCAGCGGCAAGTCGTTCAACGCAACAAATTGATAGCCGCTAAGCAAATGAAACGCGTCTGTGTTCGGCATGGCTTCAACGAGTAATTGATCCAATTGAGTCGGTTAAGGCGGTTCGCACTGCGTTCAGTCGGGCGGAATCGAACTGCGATGCGCTACGCCTGGTCATTGCCCGATAATCCTTAATCATAGGTTTGCAAACGTCCGGATTTGTAGTCAGCCCAATAGGACTGAAGTTCTTTTTTAACGACCGGCGCCAGCAAATAGACCCCGATCAGGTTGGGCAGCGCCATTGCGAGAATCATGCCGTCGGCAAAATCCATGACCGACGTCAGATTGATTGAGGCACCAACCACGATGGCCGGCAGAATGGAAAACTTGAAAATCAGTTCCTTCGTCTTTCCTTCGCCAACCAGATACGTCCATGACTTCAATCCATAATAGGACCACGCGATGGTCGTTGAGAAGGCAAACAACAGCACTGCAACCAGCAGCACATAAGGAAACCAGGAAAACGCAGATTCAAATGCCCGGGAGGTCAGCGCCACACCCTCGATATCACCTGCACCCACCAATGAGCCGGTAATGATGATGACCAATGCAGTGATCGTGCAAATCACCACGGTGTCGATAAGCGGCTCATACAGCGCCACCAGGCCTTCGGTGACCGGCCGGTCGGTCCGCACCGCCGAATGGGCAATGGCCGCAGAGCCAACCCCGGCCTCATTGGAGAACGCCGCACGACGGAAGCCGAGAATGATGACCCCGATCAGACCGCCGGCCACGCCCTCAGGACGGAAAGCGCCATCCAGGATTGCGCCGACGGCTGCAGGCACCTGATCGATGTTGAGCAGAATAATGGTCAGACCTGCCACAACATAGACAATCGCCATGGTCGGTACCACTTTCGCGGTTACACGGGCAATCGACTTGATGCCGCCAATAATGACCATACCCACCAGAAAGGCGATACCCAGCCCGAACAACCAGCCGAAGCCATTCAGCGGACTGGCTTCACCACCGGTGACATTCAGCAACTGGCTGAACGCCTGGTTGGTCTGGAACATCGTGCCTGCACCGATGGCACCGCCGATACAGAATACGGCAAATACAACCGCCAGAATTTTTCCCAGCGGTTTCAACCTGGGATGCTGTTCGGCAATACCCTTGCTCAGGTAGTACATCGGCCCGCCTGAAACCGTGCCATCGGCATATTCGTTTCGGTATTTGACGCCGAGCGTGCATTCGGCAAACTTGGTGCTCATCGACAGCAAACCGGCCAGAATCATCCAGAACGTGGCGCCCGGCCCGCCCAGCGAAACCGCGATGGCGACACCGGCGATATTGCCGAGACCGACCGTACCCGATAGCGCAGTAGCCAATGCCTGGAAATGAGTGACTTCACCCACAGCATCGGGCGGGGTGTACCGACCTCGAATCAGGCCAAACGAATGCCGCATTGCGCGCAGGTTGATGAATCCGAAATACAGCGTGAATACCACCGCAGCAATCACCAGCCAGGCTACGATGAACGGCACCCCCTGGTCGACCATCGGCAGTGGGATTTCATAGAAAATTGCGGCCGATAGCGCATCCGAGAGTGGTGATATGGCTCGATCAATGACCTCGTCGAGCGTGGCGTGAGCGCTGGAGGCGATGAACGTGGCGCAAAAGGCAAGAGCAATTCGAAGTGAAATCATGGCAACAGTGGCGTCCTGGTTATTGGAACTACGATGAGGAAAATAGACAAGCTACAGGCCCGCGCCGGTGCTTGAAAAAATTGAAATTGCCGCCCTAAGGAACCACCAGCACCGGGCAGCCTGCAGATTGTGTCAGGGCACTGGCGGTACCGCCAAAGAATCGGCTTTTGATCGGCTTGTCTCCGGATCGAGCCACGATAATCATCCGCGCCGCGTGTTCTTCGGCCAATGAGGCCAGTTTTCGGGCAGGATGACCGTGCGTAGCCAAACCCTCGACTGGAATTGATTGGGCCTGGACCTTTTCGAGTAAGGGCTGCAAGAGTTTGCTGTGTGCAATTGCCAGCTCCTCCTCGCGACGGCGGTGGCGCTCGGCATTTTCTTCCGGCGTTGAAAAACTGAACGGTGACCAGGCAATGACATAAACCAACAACAGTCTGGACTGACTTTCACCGGCCATCGCAATCGCCGCCTCGAGGGCACGTTCTCCGCCTGCGCTGCCATCAATTCCCACTAGGTACAGACTCATTGAACATCCTGTTGTTTTATTGAATTGCCTGCAAAACTAACGAACCACCGCACATTTTGCAAATCAAGCTGTTCTGAAGATCCCATTATCGCGCACATCCGGTTTCAGATTCAGCAGCTAAATGATTGGTTTTGGTTGTATTTAGGGGATGAAATGTTCGAATTCGAGTGATACCATGACCTAAAGCACTTAGCACTAAACTTTTTGCCGTTTACGCTATCCAAGACCCAGTTGCCATAATTAAGCAAATTATCCGATAAGTAATGAGCACCTTACACGCGTATCAGTCTGGCCCGGGACCGCATCGATTGATGAGGTGCCTGCTGGCGGCCGCCTGTTTGGTGTCTTCGATTGCGCTCGCGACAGATAATCGAGCACCAATGACCGTTCCGGGCACATCATCGCCCGTTCTACAGCCCGACTTCACGCTTTCGGCAACGGGCATTGGCTCCAGTCATTTTCACGATGTCATCCCGACTGAGTCGATCCGCCCGAAAATTTCGGTTGCGTTGCCTCAGTCCACTGCGGGTCCTTTCGCGATGCTGCCCTTTCAGTCGAACGCGGTTCGTCGTGCTGACGCCACGGCTCGTTCGCGCGTGTCCTGGTCGCTGGAAGCCTGGCAGATGAATACCGCCAGCCTGGCTCATATTCGGTGCAGCAGTGCCTCGCAAACGCTCGAGACGCTGATTGCACAGGATTGTCGTTTCGTGGATCAGCCCGCGCCTGCCAGCGCCATGAATTTATTTCAGGTGGAAGGCCAGTGGCTTGCAGCTCCAGGACTGCAATTGGGTTTGGGCGCATTTACCGGCCAACAGCCGATCATGAGTTCAACGACAGACCCGTTCGGGTCTGCAGCGGCCAGCCTGCCCACCAGGCCGATCGCAGCGCTCAATGATGTGGTTGATCAGGTGGATGGCGTCAGCATGAACCTGAGTTTTGGCTTGCAGGCCGGTCGCATCGGAGACCTGATCCTGGACCTCGAGCTTTCCCGCTATCGACGTTCGCCGGAATCATTCGCCCTTCGTTCAGGTCTGTTTGATGCACCTGCTGAGCTCGGCGTGAATCCGCTGAATACCATGGAATCTCAGTATCAAACGGCAGGTCAACTGGGGCTGGGCTGGCGTCGAAATCAGTTCAGCGCGGATCTGGTCGGCCAGTATCAGGAGCTTCCCTACTGGTTTGGTTCCGAAGTGGGTGGCGAAGGCTTCAACTCGTTTGACATCGAATTCTCATGGCGAGCGCCGGTCAATACATCGATCAGCGTCGGCATTTCGAATGTGCTCGATAGCCGGCCCGAGGCGGCCAACAGCGTTGATCAGGCCATGCACGATTCAATCGATAGCATTTACGGCCGAATTCCTTACGTGCGATTCAAGCACGACCTGTAGAATCTCATCTTGAGCCTCTTTGCAGAGTACGCATCATTGAACACCATTCGTTTCATAATGATCAGCACGTTGCTGTTGGCCGGTACTCAGGCCATAGCCCAAACCGACTTTTCTTCATTTGAGGAGCGCATGACCGGGCAGGAATTTACTGATGCCGGCCTGCATAAATTGTCGCCGGAAGAACTGGCTGCCCTGAATGAGTGGGTGCGCGTGCGTAACCTCGCAGTCTCTGAAGATGTGGATCTACAGCAAGCGCTGGCCGAAAATCAGGCGTTGGAACAGCAGCTTGCGGAAGCGCGCATCCAGGGCGGCAGTGGATCAAGCCGTAGCGGTGACTTCAACATGCCCAACCAGGCGATCACGTCAACGCTGGTCGGCCAATTTACCGGCTGGAGTGGCGGCACCCAGTTTACGCTTCAAAACGGGATGGTCTGGGAGCAGGTTGGCAATGAGACCTACACCGTGAGCAGACTTGAAAGCCCGGAGGTGACGATTCGCCCGGGTATGCTCGGGAGTTGGTCCATGCAGGTCGGTAACTACAACAAGCGTGTTCGAGTAACACGAATCCGCTAGAGCCTGATGCCGGCCCCGCCCGGGGGAGTCGGCTGTACGAAATCGACTAGCTGCGACCGAATCGAATCATCAGCAGCCAGCACCAACCCACCACATATGCGACGGTACCCAGACCGAACAGCAGTGCAGGCATGAACGGCACGGGCAGCGCCAGTCCACTGGGTGGCTGAAACCACCAGACCAACATGCCCAAGACAATCAGCGTCATGGCAACATAGGTCACGTTCCGCGCCCGATAGATTCGGGTTTTTCGACGTCGCGCCTGTAGGCGTTCGCGGTCTTCTTCACTGAGCTTGCCGATCGGGCTACTGCAGGCAGGACAGGTTTTGGCGACCGATGACATGCGTTGGTTGCAGGCCGGACAGTGAATGATTGCCATACGCTTTTTCCAGTATTCGTATTGGGGTTGATCAGCTTGAACAACTGAACTTGAAGTCGATTATTCCAAGTCGATTATTCCGGGCTCAGTTGGTCACGGTCAGGATAAAATCGAATCAGCACTCTCAAGCCCGATTGATCGCTTCGATTGCTGAATTCAATCGTCCAGCCGTACAGATTACACAGGCGACGGACGATGGAAAGACCAAGTCCGGACCCCTTGCCACCCACATCGCGACCGCGAAAATGACGGTCGAAGATTTGTGGCAGCTCCTGCTCAGGGATTCCCGGCCCGGTATCCAGAATTTCAACTTCACCCGTTCGCACGTCAACCGTAACCGAACCGTTCGCAGTATATCGAACCGCATTCCCGATCAAGTTACCCAGCGTGACCGCAATGACCGCCTCGGGCGCGATTACGCTCAGGCGCGTCGTATGCGTGACATTCAGCTCGACTGGCCGACCCTCAATCAATGGCCGGTAGTTGTTGACCAGTTGTTCAGCGATCTGTCCAATATCCTGAGCAGAGGCAGCGCCCGCCGAACCGCGTTCTGCCCGCACCAGATGAAGCAGCGCCGTCGTGGTGTCGGTCGATTGCCTTGCAGCTCGCGCAATACGGAGCAACCGTTCACGCACCCGGTCAGGCAGGTCCTGCTGCGCCAGCAACAACTCCGTTGCGCCTGAGATGACGGCCAGCGGTGTTCGCAGCTCATGCGATACATCGGCATTGAAAGCCTTGTCGCGTTCAGCGATTTCATTCAGCCGGTGGGCATAGTCATCGAGGGCAGCAGCCAGCTGACCTACTTCATCGTCGGGAAAATGCTGGGCAAGCCCGGGGTAATCCTTGTCGCTTTCCAGTTCATCCAGCCGCCTGGCCAGATTGCTGACCGGTGCCATGACCCGGCCTGCAGACCAAAGCCCAAGTGCCAGCGACAACAGCGAGAAGATCAGCACAGCGCCAATCAGCGCGACCCACAGCCGACGTGCCAATTCCTGATTATCCGAGACATCGTAGGTGATGAAGCCCCAGAAATCCTCGTCCTTGCGAACCGCGGCCTTGTAAGACGCGCCTTCGGATTGAACGCTGTGCACACCGGTTGGCAACCCTCGAAAGGCTTCGGGCACAATCTCGGCCCGGCCTGGTCGCGTCACATAGCCTTGGATGCGTGAATAAAACGGTTCGACGATCGTCGGGTCCTGTCGCAGCTCGACCAGGTACTGGTCAAGCTCCTGCGCCAACGTCCTTGAAATCAGTGCATCCTCGATCCACTGCTGCAGCAGCACAACCGAAACCGCAAACAGCACGCTGAGCAGCGTGCCGAACACAACAAACGAAAAGGTGATGCGACTCTTAAGCCGGCGACGATACTGCATCCTGCTCCGACTCCGGCTCGACCAGGCTGTATCCGATACCGTGACGGGTATGGATCATCGGCCGATCAAACGGTTTGTCGATGGCGGCGCGCAAACTGTGGATATGCACACGCAGACTATCACTGTCCGGTAATTCCTCGCCCCAGACGTGGCGCTCGAGGTCGGTCCTGGAAACCACGGCAGGGGAAGCAGACATCAGTTTTTCAAGCAGCTTCAGGCCGATCGGATTCAGGTCAATTGGCTGGCCTGAGCGCCGCACACTGTAGGTTTGCAGATTGAAATGCAGATCTCCAACCTGGTATTCACGTGGCGCGATGCGCTGCCCGCGTCGCGCCAGTACGGCCAAGCGGGCATCGACTTCCTTGAGCTCGAAGGGTTTGACCAGATAATCATCCGCCCCGGATTCAAAGCCGGCCAGTTTGTCGTTAAGCTGATCCCGTGCAGTCAGCATCAAGATGGGCGTTTCTTTCAGGCTTTCCTCGCGCAGCTTGCGACAAACTTCCAATCCATCCATACCCGGCAACGAAACATCCAGCACCATGGCATCGAATTCATTCGTCTCAGCCAGGTGCAGGCCGGAGACCCCGTCATACGCATAATCCACTTCGTGACCACAATCGCTCAAATAGTCGCCCAGATTGGCCGCGATATCGCGATTGTCTTCAATGATCAAAATTCGCATAGCTTGTCCTGAATCTTCCAGTCGATGACCATCCAGCATGAAAAAGGCCCGGGCTTTGCGGCCCAGGCCAAGGATTGCCCCGTTCGTAATCACTAGCAGAGTAAGGCAGTTCATTTAGCCGAGAGAGTCGCGGCTAAACTAATCCTATCGAAACGTCAGTTAAGCAAAAGTTAAGCCGATTCGGGGCCAAACCAGTGCTTGACAACGGCTTCGTTGCCTGCTCGCTATCAGACAGCGGTCGACAGCCTGCTTGCACGGCGCTGCTAGTAATCCACCACGTCGACATTGCGCAGGCGCCGGGACAGTGATTCTGCGTCACCACCCTCGCTCAGTTTCACCGCCAGGCGGATATCGTTGGCAGAATCAGCGTGGCGCACCGCTTCGTCGTACGAAATCATGCCTTCCTGATACAGCTGCAACAGGCTTTGGTCAAACGTGACCATGCCGTGGTGGGTCGAATCCTTCATGATGTCTTTCAGCTCTTCGATCTTGCCCTTGCGGATCTTTTCCTGTACCAGCGGGCTGTTCAGCAGGATTTCCAGCGCAACATGACGGCGGCTGCCGTCGACGGAAGGGATCAACTGTTGGGCAACGACCGCACGCAGGTTGAAGCTAAGATCCAGCAGCACCTGCTGATGCCGATCCTCCGGGAAGAAATGCAGGATGCGATCCATGGCCTGGTTCGCATTGTTGGCGTGCAGCGTCGTCAGACACAAGTGACCGGTCTCGGCAAACGTGATGGCGTGTTCCATCGCTTCGCGTGTTCGCACCTCACCGATCAGAATGACATCCGGTGCTTGGCGCAGCGTATTGCGCAGCGCGATCTCGAATGAGTCGGTATCAATACCCACCTCACGCTGAGTCACGATGCAGCGGCGGTGGCGATGAACGTATTCAATCGGATCTTCAATTGAAATGATATGGCCCAGGCTATTTTCGTTTCGGTGTCCGACCATGGCGGCCAGCGTGGTCGACTTACCGGTGCCAGTAGCGCCGACCATGACGATAATGCCGCGCTTGGTCATCGCCAAATCGGCCAGGTTCTCGGGCAGATCGAGTTCTTCAAAGGTCGGAATCCGGGTTTCAATGCGCCGACAAACCACGCCGATCGAATTACGCTGAAAAAACGCACTCATTCGAAACCGCGCGAAGCCGGCAATCGAGACCGCGTACTGGAGTTCGCGCTCCTCTTCGAACTGCCGGATTTGAGTTTCGTTCATCGTATCGAGCACGATCTGGCTGGCCTCATCCGGACCCAGCGATTCATCACTGACCGGGCGAATGCGGCCGTTTACCTTGATACAGGGCGGTGCACCCACGGTAATGAATAAATCCGAGCCGCGCTCTTCGTGCAGCATCTTCAGCCATTCGCCAATTTTCTGGGACTGATCAATTTCACTCATATCGAATTCCTGTTATGCAAACGCACGTTTGTCGACGGCCTTGCGGCGCGCCTCGGGCTTGCCGACGATGCCCCGTCGTACCAATTCAGTCAATGACTGATCCAATGTCGTCATACCGACATTCTGCCCGGTCTGGATCGCCGAGTACATCTGGGCAACCTTGTCCTCGCGAATCAGGTTCCGAATCGCAGGCGTTGCGATCATGATTTCATGCGCAGCAACACGACCACCGCCAATACGCTTGAGCAGCGTCTGTGAAATCACCGCACGCAGCGATTCCGACAACATCGACCGGACCATGGCTTTCTCTTCGCCGGGGAACACATCGATAATACGGTCAATCGTCTTGGCCGCAGAGGAAGTATGCAGCGTGCCGAACACGAGGTGCCCCGTTTCAGCAGCCGTCAGGGCCAGCCGGACCGTTTCGGTATCACGCAGCTCACCGACCAGAATAATATCGGGATCTTCACGCAGCGCCGAACGCAGCGCCTCGTTGAAACCGCGCGTATCTTTCTTGACCTCACGCTGGTTGATCAGACACTTCTTCGAGTTGTGTACAAATTCGATCGGGTCTTCAATCGTCAGAATATGGCCCGACATATGATCGTTCAAATGATCGACCATGGCTGCCAGCGTGGTTGACTTGCCTGAACCGGTCGGACCGGTCACCAGCACCAGACCCCGCGGCACATCGATAATGTCCTTGAACACGCTCGGCGCCTGCAAATCCTCGAGCGTCATGATCTCGCTGGGAATGACTCGAAACACCGCGCCGGTGCCGCGGTCCTGATGAAACGCATTGACTCGGAATCGAGCCAGTCCCGGCACATCGTAGGAAAAATCGACTTCAAGCTCGGCCTCGAAATCGCGACGCTGGTGATCATTCATTGTCGAGTAGACCAGGTCAGCCATTTCCTTGCGGTCAATCTCCGGCACGTTGATGCGGTGAATATCACCGTCCACGCGGATCATCGGAGGCAGTCCGGCCGACAAATGCAGATCGGAAGCCTTGTTCTTCACGGTAAACGCCAATAATTCGGTAATATCCATAGTCCATCCCTTGCAGAATTAGTTGCCGACTCAACCGGCCCCTTGAATGTCATGTCGACCAGACAGGACCTCACAATACAGCCAATCGAAACAATTACTTGCTGATCATACCGCAACCTCGATGTCAGATAAAACCGAGAATCGTGAACCGGTCGACAAATTGCCCGTGACCGGGCCGCTTGCTAAACGACTGGAGCAGGTGCAGCAGCGCATGAACCGCGCCTGTCGACAAGCCCAGCGCGCTGTTTCCAGTGTGCGCTTGCTGGCGGTCAGCAAAACCCGGTCCAGCGATGAGATCCGCGCCTTGCGCGCGATGGGCGTCGGTGCCTTTGGTGAAAATTATCTGGCTGAGGCCGAGCGCAAACTACATCAGCTGAGCCAACAGGATATCGAATGGCATTTCATCGGACCCATGCAGTCGAACAAGACCAAAGCCATCGCCGCCTTGTTTGACTGGGTGCAGAGCGTCGATCGCGAAAAAATCGTTCGACGCCTGGCCGATCAACGGCCGGCGCAACGACCTGCGCTGCAGGTACTGATTCAGGTCAATATCGACCGCGAACCCCAGAAGTCCGGCTGTCTGCCCGAGCAGCTCGATGCCCTGGTCGACAGCATTGTCCAGCGCAAGGAACTGAATCTGCGCGGTCTGATGGCGATTCCGGCTGCAGCGAGCAGGGACTCAACGGCATCCTTTGAGGAAATGGCCGCGTTGTTTGAAAGCTTAAAACAGCAGCATGCACAGATTGATACGCTATCCTTGGGCATGTCGTCGGACCTTGAGCCGGCCATTGAGGCTGGTTCTACCATGATCCGCATAGGCACAGACCTGTTCGGGCCCCGCACGACCTGACACTGGCTAAATGAACGATCGGAACTCATCCATGACATCACGCATTGTTTTTATCGGTGCTGGCAATATGGCCCAAGCCTTGATCGGCGGTCTGCTGAACCAGGGTCACCCAAACACGCAGATTTCGGCCATTGACCCGGATCCAACCGTTCGAGCTCAGGTCAAGGATGACTATGGCATTGCTGTCGAATCGGACCATGGCCACCGGGTCCCAGCTGCCGATATCGTGCTGTTGGCAGTCAAGCCACAGCTGATCGAGCCGGTCATGGCCAACTTGTCGAATCACTTGACCTCAAACCATTTGTTGATCAGCGTCGCCGCCGGGGTCAGCGTTGAACAGCTCCAGTCCCTGTCTTGCTGCGAGCTGGCGATTGTACGGGCCATGCCAAACACTCCTGCCCTGCTTGGTCAGGGCGCCACGGGACTGTTTGCAGGCCCCGGATGCAGCACCGAGCAGGTCGAACAAGCGCGTTCGATCTTCGCGGCTGTCGGACGCGTTGCGATGATCGAGGATCAAGCACTGATGAATGTAGTGACGGCCGTTTCCGGATCCGGACCAGCCTACTTTTTTGCCTTGACCGAAGCACTGCAGAAGGCAGCCGAACACTCTGGACTGCCATCGGACGTCGCCCGTTTACTGGCCCAGCAAACCGCAGCCGGTGCCGGCGCCATGCTGGGTCAACCCGGCGCCAGCGCGACACGACTTCGTCAACAGGTCACCTCGCCGGGTGGCACGACTGCCGCCGCGCTGGATGCATTCAGTCTGGCCAACTTCGATCAGGTTGTCCTGAGCGCCGTGGAAGCCGCCATTCAACGCGGTCAGTCATTGACACAGACCGACCGGACACACAGCGCATGAACGGTTCGGTCGCCAATGCATTTTCCTTTCTGATTGAAACGATATTCAGTCTGTACCTCGCGGCACTGTTGTTGCGCATCTTGCTGGAAGCGACCAAGGCCGACTATTACAACCCGGTCAGCCAGATACTGCTGAAAATCACCCAGCCGCTGGTAGGACCGCTGAGCAAGGTGATCCCGTCCATTGGTGCGATCAACATGGCTGCCATCGTGCTGTTGATTGCAATTCAGACCATCGCCGTGCTGGTTACTACCGCGATCTCCGGCCTGGCCATCGATCCACTGTTTGCGCTATGGATTGCCTGCCTGAAACTGCTGCGTCTGCTGCTGATGATGTACCTGGTGCTGATTATCGTCGAGGTGATCCTGTCCTGGGTCGGCGGCGGGATGCGCCACCCGATCATTCCGTTGATCTACCAGTTGACTCAGCCGGTGCTGGCACCCATCCGCAGACTCGTGCCACCACTTGCCGGCATCGATTTGTCACCGCTGATTGCCATTATCGGCATTCAGTTTCTGATGATCCTGATTGGCTTGCGCTAGCCGCAGCCCGACACGCGCTTCGAAATCGCCTGCCAAGTGCTTTGATTTGCAGTTGCTGATCTGCAGGAGTAGGATCGTGGTACGGAATGCATCCGCCGTTCAGACGTGGTGTGTTTATTCAAGGGCTTGACCTTCAAGGAGGTGTGTAATGGCGAGACCGCTCAACTATATCCGGATCACAGTGCTTGCAGTCCTTTTGGCGTTGGCCTGGTCGGCTCAAGCACAACAATTCGAATCGTTTGGGAAATACGAAGTGCACTACAGCACGCTGTATACGAATCAGCTGTCCCCGGAAATAGCCCGCGCATTCGGCATTCAGCGTGCCGGCACACAGGCCATGCTGAACATCACAGTGCTGGATAGCGATACCGACGAAGCCGTTGAGGCCGACATCAACGGTTCAGCCATCAATCTGACCGGTCAGCTGCGTGAGCTGAACCTGCGGGAATTGCGTGAGCAGGAAGCCATTTACTACATCGGCCAGTTCCGGATTCATGATGAGGAAACATTGCGCTTCGAGCTGAATGTCAAACCGACTGCACACGATGGTCAGCCATTCATGGTGGAATTCCGCCAGCAATTTTTTACCGACTGATCAACCGACCACCAATGTTCAGGCATTCAAGCCAGCGTGCTTGATGGCGCGGTGCTTGCGTCGCATCATTTCCATATGCGGCACGCCAACCAGATCACACATGCGGCGAATCAATTGCTCCTCGTACTGGTCAAGCGCGCCGTCGGCATAGGCCACATGCCATAACCATTCAATCAGGTCGCCGCGTTCGTCTGCGTTCATGCTGCGACGCAGCTGCTGAGTGAAATCATGCAGTGAAGTCGACTGTTGCTGAATCGATCGGGCCTGACCCATCAACGCCTTCCTTTGCGCATCATCCAGGCCGAATGCCTGCTGAATGGCCTGCTCGATGACTTGATGTTCTTCCTCCACGGCATGATCATCGGCCATGGCCATTTCGAGCAACAACACGGCAGCCGCTTTGGCCGTCGCCGTGTGTTGATCTTCTTCAGTCCCGGTTTCGGGTGCCGGGTTGATGATTCGACGCAGCGAAACTAAAAATTCTTGCATGGTGGTTGGCTGAATGATGAATTGGTTGAATGAATAACCGGCGCTTGCCGGGTCGGTCCGCTATGATACGGGCATGAGGCCATTGCATTGTCAGCAGCTCGCCGAATGACGCCGGAACGTCAAGCGCGCATCGAGCAGGTCGCTGTTCGTCGCCAGCCGGACCTGACCGTGTTCATGGAGCGGGTCCACAAACCGCATAATCTCGCGGCCGTATTGCGCACCTGTGACGCGGTCGGTGTCATGCATGCCCATGCAGTACCCGGCAGCAAAGGACTACCGGCGCTGAACCACACCGCCCAGGGCGCCCAGCGATGGGTTCAACTGACGCGGCACCAGGACAGCGCCCGTGGACTCAAAACCCTGAAAGCAGCTGGTTTCCGCTGTGTGGCCGCGCATTGTTCCGAGCACGCAGTTGATTTTCGCAGCATCGACTATACGCAGCCCACGGCGGTCGTTTTGGGAACCGAAAAATTTGGCGTCAGTACCGAAGCACTTGAATTATGCGATGCCGAGATCATCATTCCGATGGTCGGCATGACGCAATCGCTGAACGTGTCGGTTGCCAATGCGCTGATACTGTACGAAGCGCAGCGACAGCGAGCTGAAGCCGGCATGTATCAACCCCGCTCGACCGAGGCATCGCCCTGGCGTGATTTGATTCAGCACTGGATTGCGCGCGATCTGGCCCGGCGCAAAACAGCAGTTGGCCAGCCCTCGATTTCACCTGAACCGGATCCAGAGTCCGATCAGGGGTAAAGCAACTGTTCGTGCCAGTCGTCTGCGCCAGCCTCGAAACAAATGCGTTCATGCAGACGATATTCACGGCCAAACCAGAACTCGACCCGGGACGGAACCAATGTGAAACCGGACCAATGCGGCGGCCGCGGTACTGACTGGCCTTCGTATCGCTGCTCAATCTCATGGACCCGATCAAGTAGCTGCTGGCGAGAAGCCAGCGGACTGGATTGCCGTGAAGCCCAGGCTCCGATCTGGCTGCCGCGCGGACGCGATGCGAAGTAATCGTCGGCAGTGTCCGGACTGACGGCTTCGATCCGGCCATCAGCCAGGACCTGCTGTTCGTTTTCGCGCCACCAGAACAGCAGGCTGGCCCTCGGGTTCTGCTGCAGCTGAAGCCCTTTTCGACTGGTCAGATTGGTATAGAACGTGAAGCCCAGTTCATCCACGCCTTTCAAAAGCACCGTGCGTGCGCTGGGCTGACCGGAATCATCGGCCGTGGCCAGCGTCATCGCGGTGGGCTCTGGTACCCCAGCCTGGACGGCCTGTTGCATTCCGCGTTCGAACAGCTCGAGGATTTTTTTATTCAGTTTCATGCGGCACTCGTGTCAGATTTCGACATCAATAGTATGGCTACAACGTAGCCAATGACGTTGCTCAGCATACGGCCTCGGTGTTGATTTGATTTCATTACAACTGGTCAGGTCAAGACCATAGGGCCTGATCATGCCGCATCAAATCCCGGGCCGGCTTGAATCCAGCAGGCTGGAGTAGCCTGAACGATAGTCCGGGTAGCGAAATGTAAAGCCGCTATCGATCAGTCGTCGGTTGTCCACCCGTTTGCCTTGATGGTCGCTGCTGTCGGCAATTTCAACCGGGCCCTGCACATCAAGCTGTCTGGCCAGCCAGGACAGCACGTCCCAGCGGGGCGCGGGTTTGTGATCACTAGCCAGATACAGCGATGCCGGATCATCCATCCTGATCAAGTGCGCCAGTACGGCCGCGCAATCATCAGCGTGGATTCGATTGGTCCAGCGCGGGGGTGTGCGCTGACAGCGAACCTTACCGGCTCGGACGCGTTCGAGCAATCGATTTCGACCCGGACCATAGATCCCGGAAAACCGCACCACCAGCCCACCAGCCTGGACGGTAAGGCGTTCGGCTTCAAGCAGGATCTGACCGTTGAACTGAACTGGCTCGGTCGAAGAAGTTTCATCGACCCAGTCACCTTGCTGCTGGCCGAACACGGCCGTGCTGGACACGAAAATCAGGCGGCGTGCCCTGACCGTGGCCAGCAAATTGCTGAGCCCGTCAACATAGGTGGATCGATACGCGTCCGGTGTACGTTCAGCCGGCGTAGCGGTATAGATGACCGCATCCCAATCGCCGCGAACGGGCTCCAGCGACTGGCGTTGATTCAGATCGGCCTGAACGGAAATGACATTCTCATCTGGTGCGTTCGAGCGGCGCAGCCCGACGACCTGCCAATCAGACGACACCAGCGACTGCAAGCGCTGCCCAAGGTCACCAAAGCCTGCGATCAACAGGCGCGGCGCACCTGCCTGATCAGGCTTGCTGTGGTTCGGCATCCAGCGCGTTACCGTCGCCTGAGCTTGGCGGCCCGCCCCGGTCCGGTGGCGGCAGCATACGCAGCCAGATCAACCACACGACCAGCGCGTCAAGAATGATCAGCGCCTGCCACAAGTACAAATGAAACCAGTTGAACCAGGTCATGTTCCACTGGCCCATGTAGAACAGGCTGATGATTCGAACCAGATTCAAACCCTGAATGGCGGCAAAACCGATGGCAAAACCGATCAACTTGTTTTTCAGCGGGGCGGGAAACGCAAAAATGGCGGCAAACAGGATGATCAGCGCTTCAACGCCATTGCAGCCGGGTTCAATGCTGACGGCGAAACCGCTCTCCATATCGCGAATGACTTTGCCGGCGGCTATGACGCCGGAATCAAACAACTCGATCAGGTTGACGCTTACCCAGGCAATACCAGCGGTAAATGGCAAAATCACGTGCTCCTGCACCGGCTTGGTCACTTCCAGCGTAAATAAAGTGACTAGGAGCACGACAAAAACAATGAAGAATCGGACCATCTCGATCAGCCGAACGTTGGTGGAACCGTATAGTACCCAATTCGCACCCTTCGCGCTGCGTGGACCACTTTAGCCCGACAACAGATTCAAGCCCTTACACCAGGCGTCGAGTTTTTGTTCAAACGTCATAGCAGCGTGGGCCGGGCTGGTTGATGGAAGACCAATCAGGTCGATCGATCGCAGCCGGTCATCCAGCAGCGGTAGCGCATGTCGACGAAACACGGTTTCCGCCTTCTTGCCGTTGAACGCAATGCGCTGGATGTTGGGATAGGCGCTCAGCAGGCCTGAAAAATCATTCGTTTGCATTGATTCCGGGCGAATTGCCGCATCCAGACTGCCGTTGCGACGACAGGATTTCAACACGTCCCAGAGTGCAATTCGTGCCGATTGCAACCTGGTCAGTCGTGTTGGGTAATCCAGCTCCGGACCCGCATCGGCTATGCGATGCATGATCGACCAGAATGCATTACGCGGATGGGCGTAGTATTGCTGTTGCTGAAGCGATCGGTTGCCCGGCATGCTGCCTAGAATCAACAGCGTTGCGTGCTGGTTGATGATTGGATCAAAACTATGGATCATTCGATGTTGCGAAACGGATGTAGGTAGAGCCTACTCGCTACCGATCGCGGCAACGTAAAATAATCGCCATGAACAAGCCTGCGACGACGTCTTCTGCGAATGCCAATTCTGGCGAGGGTCTGCGCAATATTATCCTGATCGGTCCGATGGGGTCTGGCAAAACGACGCTCGGACGACGCTTGGCGCCGTTGCTAGGACGCAAATTCATCGATCTTGATGATGAGCTTGAACGACGCTGCGGTGTCGAAGTTGCCGTGGTCTTTGATATCGAAGGAGAAGAAGGATTTCGCAAGCGCGAAAGCGCACTGCTGGCCGAGTTGGTGCAGCGACGCGGCCTGGTGCTGGCCACCGGCGGTGGCAGCGTGCTGGAGGTCAACAACCGCGAATTGATGCAGGACAATGGGCTGGTTGTCTGGCTTAACACCAGCGTCAATCAACAGGTTCAGCGACTCAGACGTGACCGCAGGAGGCCTTTACT
Source organism: uncultured Pseudomonadota bacterium (assembly GCA_937138395.1). Taxonomy (GTDB): domain Bacteria; phylum Pseudomonadota; class Gammaproteobacteria; order Xanthomonadales; family Wenzhouxiangellaceae. The sequence goes on along the minus strand of CAKZPB010000077.1, from coordinate 10,087 downwards.
GGCCGCGCCTGACCGCGAGCAACGCCTGACTGAAATGGCCGAACTCCGGAATCCGATCTATCAATCCATGGCTGACGTGGAATTCGTCTCCAGAAATCTGCCGCTGCCCCGCATGGCCAACGCGCTGCACCAATCCATCCTGCCTCACCTGCAACCGGATCAAGTCGACTGATGCAGACCATCACACTCCAACATGCCGCTGGGCTCACTCCGATCCGCTGCGGCGCGGCCCTGCTTCGCGAACAAACGCTCTGGCAACAGTTGATTTCGGCGCGCGGCTTGATCGTAACCGATGAAACCGTGGCCGATCTGTATCTACCCGGGCTATTACAGGCATTGAACGGCAGCGCTGTTGATTACCTGGTGTTACCGGACGGCGAGCAGCACAAAACGCTGAGTACCTGGCAACGGATTCTGGACCACCTGGCCGAGACCGGTGCGCAGCGTGATACCACGCTGATCGCACTGGGTGGCGGCGTCATCGGCGACATGACGGGGTTTGCGGCGGCCAGCTACATGCGCGGCATCAACGTCATTCAGGTGCCGACCACGTTGCTGGCCCAGGTCGATGCCGCCGTCGGAGGCAAAACCGGCGTCAACCTGAATCAGGGCAAGAACCTGGTCGGTGCATTCCATCAACCCAGCAGCGTCATCATTGACGTCGAGTGCCTCGATACGCTCGAGCAACGCGAATATTCAGCCGGGCTGGCGGAAGTAGTCAAGTATGGTTTGATCCGTGATTGCGCATTTCTGGACTGGCTTGAGCAGAACAAGGAACAAATCATGCGACGTGAGCCGGAATCACTGGTCAGCATGATCAGTCGATCGGTGCAGCATAAAGTCGAGGTCGTCGAGGCCGATGAGCGTGAGCAAGGCCAACGCGCCCTGCTGAATCTGGGCCACACGTTTGGCCATGCGATTGAAACAGCAACCGCGTATCAACAATACCGGCATGGTGAAGCGGTGGCCATTGGCATGCAACTGGCCGCCAATCTATCGGCAGAGCTCGGCTGGATTGACAGCGACGATGCAGATCGATTACGTCGCCTGTTGACCGCCTTCAAGCTGCCATTGAACATCCCTGAATCCCTGCGTGCCGAGCAGCTGCTTGATCTGATGCAGCTGGACAAGAAAAATCAGGCTGGCCGATTGCGATTGGTTCTGCTGAAAGCACTGGGACAGGCTATAGTCACCGACGACGTACCATCGGAACAGGTGCTGGCAGTCATGCAGCACTCACTGCAGTCGCGATAACGAGTCTTAGCCATGAATGAATCCTCCAGCACTTCTGCGCGAATGAACCGCCGTGAGTCCCGTTTCATGCGCGCGCTGCGACGCGAACCGGTCGACCAGACCCCGATCTGGCTGATGCGCCAGGCCGGCCGATACTTGCCAGAATACCGGGCAACGCGTGCAAAAGCCGGCGATTTTCTGACCCTGGCCGGCACGCCGGAGCTAGCCTGCGAAGTCACGCTGCAACCCATCCAGCGCTATGGGTTTGATGCGTCCATACTGTTTTCCGACATCCTGATCCTGCCGCACGTCATGGGCCTTGAATTGAGCTTCACACCCGGCGAGGGGCCGAAATTTGCGCGCACGATTCGGCATCCGGATGATGTCAGGAATTTGCCAACACCGGATCCGATGAACGAGACCAGGGCCGTCATGCAGGCCGTTGAGTTGATCCGACAGGAACTGCCTGCTGAAACTCCATTGATCGGTTTTGCCGGCAGCCCGTGGACGGTGGCAACCTACATGATTGAAGGGGGCAGCAGCAAGGACTTTGCCAAGGCACGCCGTTTCCTGCTGCAGCAGCCCGAAGCTGCTGAACACCTGATCCAACACCTGGCCCGATGCACGACCGACTATCTACTGGCGCAAGTAGCGTCCGGTGCCGATGCCCTGATGCTGTTTGACAGCTGGGGCGGCGTATTGAGCCCATCGCTGTTTCATCGCTTCTCGCTGAACGGCATGAAAAGCATCGTGCAGACGATTCAACAGCAACACCCGGATGTTCCGATCATTCTGTTTGCCAAAGGCTGCGCATTTCATCTGGAAGCGCTGGCCGACACCGGCTGCCAGGCGCTGGGCATCGATTGGACGACCACACTGTCTGACGCCCGTCGACGTGTGGGTGATCGCGTTGCGCTGCAGGGCAACCTTGATCCAGTTGTGCTGACTTCATCTGCAGCGGTCATTGAGCAAGCGGTGCAAGATACGCTGGATGACTATGGGGAGGGGCCAGGCCATGTATTCAATCTGGGCCACGGCATCACGCCGGATGTGCCCCCCGAACATGTCGACGTACTGGTCGAAACCGTGCGCAACTACAGGTCGGGCAAGCTAACACCGTCAACCTGAGCCTGCCCATTCAGCTGATGTTCGATCATTGCCGCGATCAGCCGACTGGTCAGCAGCGGCAGACGGACGGACACAACGCCATCCGGCACTTCATTGGGTTCATCATCGGGCCAATGCAGCATCCAGATCGGCACCCCCTTCAGTTGCCACTGTTTCAGTTGTCCCGGGTCAAACCAGCCCGGCTGAATGACAACAAAATCCTTGGCAACATCTGCACTGGCCCGGGCAAAGCGCATGCCCCAGCGACGGCACATACGTAACAGGATTCGTCCGTATGACGGTGATACCGAAGCAGCCAGGGTGGTGTTTCGCAATAAGCAGCTGTTGTGCGGCAACGCCGTTGGACTCACTTGCAGCGGCAAGCGCAACGTGAACCGACTGCCGCGTCCTGGCTGGCTGAACAGGTCAAGCTGTCCGCCCATCTGCTGGGCAATTCTGCGGCAGATGGCCAGTCCCAGCCCGGTGCCGCTATGTGGCCTGGTCGAATGCGTGTCGAGCTGTGTAAACGGCTCGAAGAGCTGTTGCTGCAGCTTCGGATCAATCCCGGGCCCGGTGTCGGAGACCGCGATATTCAAGGTGTTGCTGTTGTTCATCCAGGCTTCGATTTCGATCTCACCACGCTCGGTAAACTTGACCGCATTGTTGATCAAGTTACCGATGATCTGGCCCATTCGATCGTCATCACCGACGGCGATGACCGGCAGATCGGAGGCCATTCGAAGTCTCAGGTCATGACCTGCCGCGGCTGCGTTCGGCGCATGGAGTTCGACGGCATGCTCGAGCAACGGCACCAGCTCGAATAAGGCCTGCTTCAATTCGATTTCTTGCGCCTCGATGCGCGACAAATCAAGAATATCGTTCAGAATTCGATGCAGCTGCTGGCCCGAGGTCCGCATCGTGTTGAGCAACTCCTTTGCCGTGTGATCCAGCGGCGCTTGCCGCATCAAGTCGATCATGCCGAGCAGGCCATGCAGCGGGGTTCGAATCTCATGGCTCATGGTGGCCAGAAAATCCGACTTGGCCTGATTGGCCGTTTCGGCTTGCTCGGCATATCGCCGGACACTGATCAACAAACGCGCATTCTGCAGCACCTGTCCAGCCGCCTGGCACAGCAAGTCAATTTCGGATTGAATAGTTGCGGACGGGGCCTGCTTCATCTCGGGAAGATAGAGCGCAGCCAATCTGGATTGATCAGCCTCCAGCTCAACCAGGTGTCCGTTAATCTGCTTTCCCTGTCGAATGGCCGTTCGAACCTGATCCGACAGTCGATCTTTCGGTTGCCGAAATAGGCCCAGTGGGATGAGGTCCGTTGGCATATCGTTGGTCAGGAATAGAAAATAACCCCGCGATTGCTGGAGCAGGCCCATCACGGCACGACCGATCGTCTGGGCCAGGTCGTTCGGCTCCAGGCTCAGATTCAGCGTATCCAGAAATTCCCGCTGCGAACGGGCCAGCGCGCGCTGCTCACGGGCGCGAATCAATTCCAGTCTGCGGATCCGCGTCGCTTGCCAGGATCGAACCAGAACAATGGCGAGCAGCCCAAGCATGACCACGTAGCCAGCAATGGCCAGTGGGCTTCGCCAGGCTGGCGGCCTGATAGTAACCTCAATGCGATCCGCTGCTGGATTCCAGACCCCATTGACATTGGCAGCCTGGACCTCGAACGCATAACGACCGGCCGGCAGATTGCTGTAATAGCGGCTGAACTGACCGGACTGTACTTGCCATTCAGTGTCCCAGCCATGCAGCCGCATCCGGAACTGATTGCGCTGCGGGTTCAAGTAGGACAGCGCGGTAAACGAGAATTCGATCGAGTTGTCTTGCCAGTCGAAACTCAGTTCGGGTCGCTGACTGGCAGACAGCTCAGTGATTTGATCACCTGAACGGACTTCAGTCAGAAACACAGGCGGCGGCCGCGAAGATAAGTCCAGTTGTTCAGGATCAACAACAATCAAGCCATCCGGGCTGCCCGCAACCATCTGGCCATTGCGTGTCATGACGGCTGCATTCGCGCTGAAGTACGCTAACGGCAAACCTTCACTTCGCGAGTAGACCCGAAATTCATTAGTCGACAGGTCCAGCTTGGCCAAACCCGACTCGAGCAATAACCAGAGCTGCCGCTGATGTTTGAATGCACGCAGTATTCTGGCCAGCGGCAGGCCATCACTCGCCACCCAGCGCCGAACGGGAAGCACTCGCTCGCCGGAAAGCCGCAGCTGCTCGAGAAAGGAATCTCCAGCCAGCCAAATGTCTGACCCATTGACGGTCATGGTCTGCATGCGCAGACCCGGCCGTTCCAGCACGACTTCAAACGTTCCGTCGGGAAGAATTCGACTCACAGCATAATCACTCAGCGCCCACCAATCGTTTTTCGGTCCACGCACAATCTGGTGAACAGGATTCAGGTCGAAGACGTTCGAACCCGATCGTCGTGTCGGCCAGGATTGCATCACGCCACCTGCCTGATCTCGCAGCGTCAAGTCACCGCTGACGTTATACAGCCAGAACGTCCCGGGCGTCCTGGACATGAAGATGCGCGGTAACTGCTGGTCATCAAACGTCATCAGCACACGCTGTTGGCCCGTCTTTTGATCGATCACCGACAGTTCTTTTTCTGTGGCCACCCAGAATTGCCCACCCTGGCGTTCAATACCGACAATGCGATCATTGAACTCGAGCTGCGTAATGAAACGGTTCAATAGCGGTTGTGCTGCCTGCTGATTCTGAACCATCAACGCGCTGAGCTGACCGGAATTGGTCGTGAAGTACACTTCATCGCGTGCTGAATCCAGCGCCAGCGCATGAATGTTGCCGGTGCTGCCGAGGGGAACTGCATCATCATTCCATCGATAGATCCTGAAGCCGCGCCAGTCTGGTGCCAGACGCAACATTCCGCGCTGAAACCGACTGATCCACAGACTGCCTTCATCATCACGAAACAAGTGATTGATGCGGCGGAGAGGCTGATCGTTCGTGCTGCTTTCACGATCGGCAAAAAACTGGATCTGACCGCTGTCAGGGTCATACAGTCCGAGCCCCTCGGAGGAACCAAGCCACAACTGCCCCTGACCGGCCCGTGCCAGGCTGGTGACCCCGCTGCTCGTCTGAACGAAGTTGCTGGTATCGAATTCACCCTTCGTTTCATCGCCTATGGACAGTGGCAGCTGGAGAATGCCCTGTCTTGTGACCAGAAACAGGCCGAGTTCCGGAAACTCGTACATGGCGAAAAGCCCCCTATCGGCAACCTGCGACGCCTCGAGGTAATTTGAAAAACGAGGTTCACTGCTGCGATTCGTACGCAGCAATCCGTCCGGCTTGACCAGCCACATCGAACAGCTGGAATCAATCAATAGCGATGTCTGGAAACCAACATCGGGTATGCCATATTGACCTGAATCAAAGTGCGTTACATCGCCTGTCGCCACATCAATCCTGCTCAATCCGCCGCGCGCATACATCAGCCAGATATTGCCTTCGCAGTCCTGCTCCAACTCCCAGATAAAATCGTTTTTGAGCGGCCCCTGTTGGGCCAGTGGTGGCCAATGGCGAATAATTTCAAGGCCTTGAAGCTCAACGATGCCATGACCGGATATGGCAACCCACAGGCTGCCATCCGGGGTCGCGAGCAAGCTTTGGATATTATTGCCCGGCAGGGTTGTGCGATCTGCCGGATCATGCCGCAATACGCGTAATTCATGTCCTTCGTGCCGGACCAACCCGTTTGCGGTTGCAATCCAGATATACCCTTGAGCATCCTGTGTGACTTGCTCGATGGACATGCTGGGCAGACCGGAATCGACGTCCAGCGTGTTGAATTGGGGTGGGGCCTCGATCAGACTTTCGTCCCCTGCCCCGCCGGCGAATTGGAGAGTGGCCGATGCAGGCATAAGCCAACCTGCCGGGAAAAGCACCAGACATGCGAAGCCAATCAAGCCATTATTACCAGAAGCCACCAAGCCATTACCCGCTGCCAACACCCACTACAATGGTAATGAAATCCTCCATTCAATTCAATGTGGTTACCTGACACCTGCCAAGCGGTTCAACCTTAATGACCTCAAAAGCCAACCAGCAGTCCCGTGAAATTCAACGCCTGGCCAACATTCTGTATTTCAGAAGCGGCGTATTCCAGAATACCGAATGGATGGGCGTCAAGGCCGCCAAGTGTCCGATGGACATGTGGGTCTATCAGGAACTGATGCATCGGCTGAACGTCGATCTGTTGATCGAAACCGGCACCTGGCTGGGCGGCTCGGCGCTGTACTTTGCCCACGTGCTGGACATGATCGGCCAGGGGCAGGTCATCTCGGTCGACATTCAACTACCAGACGACCTTCCTCAACACCCGCGCATCGAATACCTGAAGGGCTCGAGCGTTGATCCGGCAATACTTGAACAGATCCGGGCCAAAGTCGACCAGGCGAGTTCCGTCATGGTCATTCTGGATGCCGACCACAAAGCCGATTACAAGTACCAGGAACTCAAGGCCTATGCCGACTTTGTCTCAGACGATAATTATCTGATTGCCGAAGACAGCGTGTTCGATTTCTATCCGGCCTGGCCGGAATTCGGTCCGGGACCGGCTGACGCAGTGCAGCGCTTCATTCGTGAACGGCCTGAGTTCGTTGTTGACAGGAACCAGGAACGCCATATGCTGAGTTTCTGCCCAGCGGCCTTTCTCAAGCGGACGCCTGCTCGATCTCGGTAATCATGTCGGCGGTCCACCGTTTTGAAAAATAGGATTTGGTCGGCACATTCTTCTGGTTGAAGAACTGCACGATCTGATCCTGATTCAGGCCCCTGGCGCGCAGCCTGCGGATGCCGCTGAGTATGACCGGGTCGCCAAAGTACGATGGCACCGCACGTTCCTTGCTGTGTATGGCATCGATATGCTGCTGCACGGATTCACCCGGCAGCACCTCGGATTGCTCAACGGCAGACTTGAGTCGATCATTCCAGTCCACGTCCATTATCAGGTGAACCCGTTCTTCGGGCCCATTGACCACACCATGCCGGGTCTGGTTATCGAACGACCAGGCCGAGCCCGCGGCAAAGTGCTGGGAGCGGTTCGATGAAATCAGGAACGCATCGGGGTTGGTCTGAATCGGCACATGGATTCGATACATCTGGTGCCAGCGCTCGATCGTATCGCGGTGCACCAGCGTGACGCCATTCGGACGCATCCGAAAAATGAAAGCATATTTAGCCTGGCCAAACGGGCCATCGTCACCAAGCAGGGAACGAATGTAGTCCAGTCGCTCAAGGAGCGGATGATCATGCACGTCGTCACAATAAAAATCTTCCTGCGCGCCTGTATTCCCGCCGCGCAACAACAGCATGCCCACCGAACAATGGATATCGCCCCAGTAGGAGGCATACCATTCGTCTTCGTCGATCGACTGGTACTCGGCGCGCAACTGGTCAATGTCAATCGCCGCACTGAATCGCCTGAAGGATTTTTTCTGATACGGTTCGGGAATCATCTCTGTCGCCATAACTGCTGATAAATCAAAAAAATTATACTGGTAAACTACGCGATTATTTACCCACATTGCAAACGTAACCGGTCTGCCCGAAGTTAAACCATGCCTGATTCTCAAGCTCAACTTAAATCTCAAGTCGTTGAAATATATCGTAAAATTAGCTCCGGGAAGCTGGAAGATGCGGGCCATGCCTGCGAACGGCTGGTGCAAACTGAACCCGACTTTGCGCCCGGCTGGCTCGCCTTCAGTCGCTTGTGGATTGCTTGCGGTGCACTGGAACGCGCAGGCGCCTGCGCAGCTCATGCCGTCGAACTCGAGCCCGACGCCGTGCCGTTGAACCTGCAGCTGGCGCATTGTCATCAACTCAACGGTGATGAAACGTCGGCCCTGATGATTCTGGACAAGGCCATCAAGGCCGGCATTGAAAGTCCGCGGGATCTCGATCAGCTGGGCGATGTCCTGTTTGCCTGTCGCCTGTTTCAGCAGGCGGCCAGTGCCTACGGGCAATCACTTCAGCTGGATAGCGGCAATCCGAATGTACTGTTCAAGCTGGCTCGATGCCTGATGGCAAACGGTGATCATGAGCAGGCGCGTGATATTCTGCAGGAAATCCTCGACCAGCAGCCCGCAGCCGGCGAAGTGCAGTATGCGCGGTCGCTGCTCTGCGATTCGGCCGATCCGATCGAATCGCTCGAGTCCGCCTTCGAGCGTTCCACCTCGAAGCGTGATCGGGTGCTGCTGGGCTATGCGCTATTTGAATACCGCGACAGACGCGAGCAACACGATCAGGCCTTTCAAGCCCTGACCGAAGCAGCCGCATCGATGCGTCAGCAAAGCGCATACCAGGTCAAACGAGATATTCAGGCGCTGGAACATATTCGACAGACGATCCCTTCGCTGGATCAGACAGCCGATGATGCGCAGCAAAGTCAGGCACCGATCTTCATCACCGGCTTGAGTCATTCGCTGATTAGCGCTCTGCAACAAAGCCTGCGGGCGCATCCGGATATCCAGGCTGCGGACCGCTTCAACGAATTCCGCTATCTGCTTGGCCAAGCCATGCCAAAAGCCGACGGTGAGACCGACCCGGTATCGGCGAACGAGGTGTTTTCTGCAATCGACTATGCCCAACTTGGCGAAGACTACCTGCAGCGGGTACACTTCCGCACCGACTACAGCGAGCACGTTGTGGACACCAATCCAGACAATGCGCTCTATGCCGGGTTGATTCATCTCGCGCTGCCAAACAGCAGAATCATCCTGCTTGACGAACACCCGTTAAGCAGCTGTTTTGAACTCTACTCGACGTTGTTTTCAGGCCCGGAATATCCGTTCAGCTACAGCCTGCAGGATCTGGCCGGCTACGTCGCCGCCTACCGGCAGTTGATCGCTGCCTGGCAGGAATGGATACCAGCCGCCAATCTGCTGGTCCTGTCGGCTGATCAGTTGAAGTCCAGTCCGGAACAAGCACTGAAGACGCTGATGAGCTTCTGCAATCTCAGCATCGAGTCGCGCTGTGTCGAAACCCTGGAACGCGTCGTTTCCGGAACCGAAGCACTGCATGCAATCCAGCAGCCCCATCACTTTCAGACGCCCGATCGCTGGAAGGCCTATCCGGAGTATGTGCGTGACATGAGTCAGGTTCTCGATAACCACGGAGTTTCAGTCGAATCATCGGGTCATGAGTAAAGCGCCACCCGTCGATCAGAGTCGACAAGCCGATCCAGCTGAAGCCCTGCGTCAGCTATACGAGCAACTACCCTATCCACCACGAAACCCTGAGGATGAGCGCCAGCGCCTGGTGCGGACTAGTCTCGACCACCTGCCAAAGCTGAGTCATTATTGCTTTAGCGGCGCACTCGACCTCAGCGGTCCCTTTCGTGTACTGGTTGCGGGTGGCGGTACCGGTGATAGCGCGATCTACCTTGGTGAACAGCTGCGGGATACTCCGGCAACAATCTATTATCTCGATGTCTCCAAGCAATCACGGACGATCGCGCAGCATCGAGCCGAAGTTCGCGGACTCGACAATATCCGCTTTGAATCGGGTTCCCTGCTTGACGCACAGACGACCTATCAGGAACCGTTCGATTACATCAATTGTTCCGGCGTACTGCATCATCTGCCGGATCCGCACGCCGGACTGAAGACGCTGGCGAACATGCTCAAACCCGAGGGTGCGCTCGGGATCATGGTCTATGCGCAATATGGACGCACCGCTGTCTATCAGGTTCAGGAATTAA
>CAKZPB010000076.1 GCA_937138395.1 uncultured Pseudomonadota bacterium | reverse complement strand
GCCGGGCTGCATCGAAGTTGGTCTACCAGCAGTCGTCTACGGTACCTGTTCCGGATTCACCGCGTGCGCCAGTGTGCGTCAAGGTCAGCGCTTCGCACTCAGGATCTGATCGTACTGGACTGACAGTCACCGTGAATGACGTTGCATCACTAACCACCCCAATCGTATATTTCCCTTTTTCAGATGTACCGCTGAATCCATTTCCAATCGAGCAGGCAGGATCTGCGTAACTTGAGAAACGGGTAAAACATCGCTCCAGCGTTTGGGCAGTCTGCATGGCCGCTGTCTTGCCTTCTGCACGGTTGGTATCGAGCACAAAACGCTGATAGCTGGGAAATGCGATGCTGACGATAATGGCCAGAATGGCAATCGTAATCAGGATCTCAATCAGCGTGAAGCCCCTTGATCGCGATGCTGAAGATAACGGATTCATGCTGTTATCGGAATTGAACGTATTGGTTGAGAACATTGTTGATCCCCATCGGTCGGCTACCCGCCTAGCGGGTAGCCGTTGTTTTAGTACAAAATCCAGTCATTTGCCTTAGCGAGGCTGTCGCCATACCTGGCGACCATCACAAAGCGTGCCCAGCGGCAGGAACCCGGTTGCAGGCGACAGGATGCCGAACTCCGAACACCAGCCTTCACGTGCTCTTGTCGGGTCAACGCCTGGCGGCACACTTGGATCTACCGGTGGCGGGTCGCCTGCGCCAGGCGGTGTATAGGCCGGCGGCTGTGCTGGCTTCAGTACAACGGGCGGTTCGACGGGTGCACCGGTGCCGATTTCGATCACGCCGCAGTTCGGACACACATCGTCCAGCAGCCCCTCACCCGACAAGGCGTCCAGAACGTAGAGCCGCTGAATGCCGCCGGTCGAGCAGGCATCATCGTCAGGCTCGAACGTTGAGAATACCAGTCGACCAAAGATCAATCTTGCTTTGTTCAGCACTCGTTCGCCCTCGCTCGACGCGACATCCAACGGCAGGTACCAGCCATCCGAGCCCTGTGCGCCCGTGATGACACGGTTGCCGCCGCTGATCGTAATATTTGCCTGGCCAAAGCCACTGGTGCCGGAAATCGCGCTGTTGGTATCCAGGACGGCCCAGAAGTTTTCATCCGTTCCAGGTACTGCACGGTCACCGGTTTCCAGAAGTTTGCCGGTGCCGAAATAGACAAATACACCGCCATTCGGGCTGGCAGCCAGCCCCGGCGTAACGGTAATGGGGCGGTTGCCTGGCGTGGTAAATAGGCCATTTGCGTATCTTTCCTCTGCATCATCATCACTTAAGTCAAATCGCCACATCGTGCCGTTCAAATCACCTGCATACACACGCGTCACAAATGTCTGGGAGACTGGATCGAGGAAGGCTGCTACACCGGATAAACCGTTGCCACCACCTGCAGGCCCAACCAGTTCTTTATCCAAGACTGTGCCGTTAAATAAATCAACGACATACAGGTAGGCCAAGCCATTGTCGCTGCCGTATCCATTTCCAAAAATAGCAACCCACTTACCACTACTTGTTCTGGTGATGACTGGCTCGCCAAACGTGAAGCCCAAATCAGCATCGTCTTCATCGGTAAACTCCCACAACACATCCGGGTTGCCCGGAGTGGTGATATCCAGCGCATACAAACCACGGCCACCGGCGCCAAGACCGCCGACCAGCACTGTTTTCCATACGCCATCATAGGCATCGCCAATCGCGAGTTGGCCGTCGACGAAAAATTCATGCTGATAGGTCGGGTTGGCTAAAGCGCCGAGCTTGGGCTGAACGGAATACGGAATGTAGGCCATGACTTCGGCTCCAGTTTCCGCATTAAATCCATGCAGCATGCCATCGTTTGCGCCGACATAAATCACATCCGCGCGATCCCCTTTTCTACCACCGGGATCAATATAACCAGGATAAGCAGTACCTGCTTGCCCACTCAGACGCGACCAGCCTTCATTCAGTTTTCCGGCCAATTTAGGACGTGAATTAACGATATCGCCCAGCACATGACTGCCGCGCGTCCGGAATCCGGGCGTGCCTTCGAGACTACGATCACCACGAATGAAATTAATCAGATCATTGGCGGATTGACCATTTCCGCCCGCGACGATTCGATCGGCCACGGTGGTTGGCAGGCTGCTATTGAAAGGCCTCTCAGTGTCTCCAGTCCGATCCCAAGTGATGATATTGCGTGAACCCGGCGCTGGCAGCTGACTGGATGCGCGCCACTGAACCGCATTGGTCAGCGGATCCAGACCGTCCAACTCGCCTTCCCAGAACTCGGTTTCAAAGCGCGCCTGGATGGCGATGGTGTCGGTGTCCAAGCGCGTTGAAGTGGTTGACACCGCCGCGACAATGTTCGACGTCTCATTCAGAATGGTCTCGAATGCATCGCTCAAGCTCTCAACCATATCGGCCGCGTTTCCTGCCGTGTAATAGTTGTCCGGCTTCAGGAATGAAGGGTCACCATTGCCTCTGCCAAATGGAGTCAGCGTTTCGCCGTTGGTGTGCCACCAGGACGTTTGCAGGTTGTCATTCAACGGGTCGAAGGTATCTGGAACGTCGGCGCCGCCATATTTTGCGGCGAGTGCGTATTGGTTAGTCCGCATGCCTTCCAGGCTTTGCGCTTCGAGTACGTCAACCCAGTGGGTTGACATCGTGGTTACACCTGGGGAACCTGGTCGCATGTCGGTCGTGTTGGCCCAGTATGCGAGGCCCGCGATATACGCGGAATTGTTACGGCCACTGAAACTGCCACCGCTACCGATATTGCCGATGCCTTCCATCGCGCCGACGCGATTGGTCACTTCAACAGCGTTGATCCAATTATCGTTGGCGACCAAAGCCGGTTTCGGGGGTTCATCGTTGCCCGAGGTCGGGCCCGGGAGGTTTTTGTCGCGGTGCGTGTAAATGTCACCAATACCCAGGGCCACGTTGATCTGACATGAAAATTGAATCGGATCATGACCTCCTGCGAACCAGTCAGTGATGACCGGGAATCCGTCGGCATTGCGCGCCTGGTTGTTGGTCATGTCACTGTATTGCGGAATATTCGGCTCGCCGCGCATGTAACGAACGGCGGCGTAAAACAATTCACTGACGGGATCCTGGCTCTTGTGATTGTTGTTGGTGAGTTGACCAAACTGATTCAGATAATTGATCACGCCACTTCGCGTGATCGTGATGCCGAACTCGCTATTGGTAGCGGCCGCATCATTCGGGTCCGGGTTTTGAACAAAAACGCCGGTCGCGGCGTTCCACTCAGCATTCAGGTTTGTTGCCCCGCCCGGTAACCGTGGGCCAACAAATTTCTGGCGAGCGCGCATGACAGCACCATCACGCCCTGCGTTCTGCGTATGGTTCAGGTAGCCAAAAATGCTGAACCGCAGCCGATCACTACTGGACTGGATCAGCCCCTCCGGCTTGTAGTTCGAGCCATATTGTTCACAATTATCTTCCAGCAGGCCGGGCACACACACCGCGACACGAGCCACAACATCGTAGGCCTGATCGCCGGGATTGCCGGAATTTGGGTGAACTGCAGGATCAAACGGCGTGCCGCTGCCGACGTTGGTATTGTCCAGACGAAAGCGCATCCGGTTGCCCAGGCCCTGAATTCGCATTTGGAGCGTGTTAACGCCCGTGAAGGGCGTTGCACCAGCGATCAGAGCGGAGCCGGACAAGCTGCGGTTTGGGTAGATGTCGGTGCCACCCTGGCCAGTGTGGCGTGCCTTTTCGAGCCAGGTTTCAGTAGCCGTATCACGCACGCGAAGACCGCCGGTCAAGACTTTTCTGAATGGATCAATGGTCTGCGTGGCGGCCCAGTTCAAGAAATTGCCGCTCCATTCGCCGCTGCATTGGCGACCGGATGCATTGCCGGTTGGATAAAAGTGGCGTTCACTCTCGGCGCCACTGTAGCGATATTCGTAGCATTTATCCGAGTCGAAATAACCCACGAATTCTTCGTTTGGCGTATAGGTGGGTTGAATATTGGCCACGCTGACAATGGTCGGCCATTCCACTGAGGGTACCAGCACCAGGTTGCCGGGCACATCGGCGCCGATAAACAGCGGATTCTGTGCGGGCGTGAAGGCCGCAGCATTGGATGCCGCTGCAAATAGGTAGGCAGCAACACCCAGGCTCAAAAGAGGTTTTTTAAAATTCATGTTCAAAGGCTCCAGTTATCAGGTTGGCCAGTAGAAAATAGATTGAACGACCACATCACCGACGCCTGCATCGCCTTGAGCGCGAGCAGCGATCAGGTAATATTGGGCCGAAGGCGTCGGGTTGGCTTCATTCATGGGGCGACAGGGTGAGGAATAAACCACACCACCGAGCTCGAAATCGGTTAACGATACGACGATAAATTCTGTTGAAATCGTTTCACCATTGATGGTTTCAGTAAAGGTTTGCCAGGGCCAGGTATCAATCTCCGGCTCTTGCAAGGTGCAGTCACTGACGCGTGTCATTGAAAGACTGGTAAGCACTTCCGGCCAGATCGGAATCGAGCCAAATCCACCGCTGCCGGTCGCGGCCGCTGTCAGCTGATCTTCAATTGCACGTAGCGTGCGTTCAGCGCGAAGAAAGGCATCATTGGTTTCGCGAACGTTGCCGGCCATGCGCTCCTGCATGATGCTGACGTTCGCCGCGCTGATGCCGATCAAGGTCAAAATAATCAGAAACATCAGGCTGATAAATAGAACGGCGCCTTTTTGATTCTGAAAGGACTGGTCCTGCATGTTCGTTGCATTATTCAAGAATGATGTGTTCATTTGAAGCCTCAAGGCACGATCATTTGATTGCGAAGCGCAACCGTCGTGGAAAAGGGTTGACGCAGGCGTCCATCACCCGGGGTCGTGACGTTCGAACCGGCCAGGTTAAGCACCAGCGCGGTACGATCGCCATCGCCGGCGGGATTTTCTGCAGAGCGGACTGACATACTGAGTCGCATTGCGATCACTTGACGCCAGTTGGGGACTTCATCGGCCGTGAGCCAGTCTTCGTCAAAACGTACGCTTTGACCATCGCCGCCCTGGCTCGCATCGCGGCTGTAGCCATAGCGAATCTGCAGGTTTTCAATGCCTTCGACTAACTCCTGTGGGTTATTTGCGCCGACCGGCTGGGAAAGGTTGAAGCGATACAATCCAGGCACCTGATCACCATTTGCGAGAGTTCTAAGCCCGACGAAATAGGCAATTTCCTGTTGCTCAAATACTTGAGCACCCAAACCGTAGGCCGTACTCCAATTGCCGCCGACGCCTCCACAAAATCCAGAGCCGCTCTTGTCGAGGCCGCCGGTGCCGTTCTGGCGAAACACATCGGCTGTAGAACAATTGGTCACCAACATCAAGCTGCCATCACCCGGGGCTCCAGCTTGGCCTATCTGGAGACCACTGAGTGAGATTTCATTCGGCTGATTGGTGGCATTCACGACCAGGCCCGTGGGTAAAAAGCGGCGGAAAACGAAAATATCCGAGCCGGGGACCAGCCGGTTATTCAAACCGGGTGGAAACGCCGTGCCGTCTGCAGTAGTCCAGGAACCCGCTGTGGCCAGCGCTGGGTCGAGATCGCTGGGAATCGTGTATGCATTGCCTTCAGCAGTACCCGCAAATTCCCATCCGATCAACGGCGAATCTGCACCATTCGGCATGCTGGGGCAGGTATTGACGTGATCGGTAATCGTGACGCGACCAGCGCACATCCCGTGTGTATGCAATTCGCGTAATTCGCGCTTCAGAATTTCGAGCGCAAAACGTCCGTTTTCCTGAGTGCGTGACTGCGCCTCGTTGGTATTGAAGGTCGTTTTGGTGCCATTAAACAGCGTCAGAATGCCCAGAATCAGCAAGAAGCTGAGCGTGATGGCCAGCATCAGTTCAATCAGGGATAACCCCTTTTGAAAATGCAGGGTTGTTGGGAAGTCTTTGTTCATAAGGAAATGGTGTCGATGGCCCGTGACTAAACGATAACTAAATTTGTGTACTGACAAAAAAGGATTGGGTAGCGCCGGCAGATGCGTTATCCACTCGGTCCTCGCGCCAGGTGATGGTGACGTCTACTCGTCCCGCTGCGTCAATAGTGACTGCAAGCGTGCCGCCAGGAAGCAGGTTGGCAACACGCGGTGCGTATTCAGCCTGAACCCAACCGTCGGTTGCAATCGAGCGATTGGCTCGGGTGTAATCGGTCACCTCATACGCAAGATTGGTCGCCTGAGTGCGGAAATACGAGGTCTGGCTCGACTGCAGTGAGAAGCCCTGCAAGGCGGCTAATCCCAACAAGCCAATCGCAATGATCAGCAGCGTGATCAGAATTTCAATCAACGTCAGGCCTGATTGCTTTCGAGTATTTAATAGTGATAATTTCATAGCGTCAATTCAGATTCAGGTTGGGCAGTCAGCGCGTGTCACAGCAGTACGTCCGGTCGGTACGACCTGGATTTGTCGCAGATTTTCACCAAAACAGTCTGGAAGTGACAGGTCAAGCTGAAAGGCGGCATTGCCAAATCCATTTTCCTCGAAGGTGTACTGACCGGTCGTAGGATTGAAGTTGAAATCAGTGCCATTGCCAGGCCATGTGCGAATCACACCATTGGTAACGTCCGGACAGTCAGCGGCCACAGTGCAGCTGACGATCCATCCCTGGTTCCAATTTCCGCCACAGGTGGCACCATCTGAACTGGAGCAGACTCTGACATCAGTGCCACGCTTCAGGGCTTCGGCGCGAGCAAACTGAAAAGAGGTCATGACCTCATTAGCAGCGCCAGACAAGCGGTTGTTCTGAAGTGCAGAGCGAAAACTAGGCGCAGACAGGGTGGCCAGAATTGCAAGCACCACAATTACCAGTAGTATTTCCATCAAAGTAAAGCCACCTTGAGCGGCTCTGTAGTTGTCGCTGCTTTTCATCGTTGAGTATTTGGTCCCATGCAATGTGGAATACATTGCGCCAACTAGAGAGTAACGTCAATTTTCCAAAGACAAGCGGTTCAATTTCTTCCCTGAGCGGGCGGCTTGAGAGGGCTATTTATTGAATACAGCGGTCACGTCGCTGGGCTATAATTGGCATATCCAATATTC
>CAKZPB010000075.1 GCA_937138395.1 uncultured Pseudomonadota bacterium | reverse complement strand
CTTTTCCAGGTGCCGCCGTACTGATAGTGCGGGTTATCGGATTTGACCTGATCCAGGCATGATTGGCAGACAAAGAACCAGTTGCCATCCAGTTCGATACGGACTCGAAATAGAACGGCTGTGACTTGATTGCAGCGGCTACAGGCTTTTGTTCGTTCGCGTCTGGTTTTTGCCATGGGTACCACAGGATAGTGGATGTGTATACCGGTTAAGAAGATGGCTATCAGACTAGCATCGGTTGGTCGATGGACTGCTACGATGGACTTGTACGACTTTGTCCCGACTTCTCACAGATTGATACTGGAACCCATGCGAATACTCCTGCTTCGGCACGCCAAATCGTCCTGGGATCAACCCGGTCTGCCGGATCATGATCGTCCGTTAGCGCCCCGCGGAGAGCGTGCGGCGCCAGCCATGGGCGCGCATCTTGCTGAAACCGATTTGCGGATTGATCGCATCATCAGCTCCACTGCAGTTCGGGCACTGTCGACCGCACGTCTTTTCCGTGAAGCCTTCAATCAATCGATCCCACTGACCACTCGGCGCGACCTGTATCACGCAGATCCAGATTCAATCTTGGCCATTGCGCTTGAAGAGGCTGGGGGAAACCCTGAAGCCAGAATCCTACTGGTCGGACACAATCCCGGCATGCATGAACTGGCTGTGCAGCTCTGTTCAGAGGGTGAGCCGGACCAGATCGACCGGCTGCAAGCGAAGTTTCCCACAGGTGCACTGGCTGAATTCGACTTGCCAGACTGGGGAGGGGAAAATGAACTGACAGCGGTACCATCTGCCGTGCGACTTGTTCGGTATACCAGACCCAAGGATCTGCCCGGCGCCAGATCACAAGGTCTTTAGTTAGCTCGGTCTATCGATGAAGCACGCTGAAAGTAAGCCGGATTCCGGGAGCTTCAATATCTGATAAAAGTGTGTTCACCAGTACAGGATCAGCAGTAAAAGCGCTCAATCCGCCCAAATAGCAGTTCCAAACCCCAAGCGGTGTAGCGATGACAAGATACACGATCAATTCAGATCGCTTATAGTCGGTCAAACCAAGCGTATGGGAGAAATCGATGCTTTCGAATACATGTTGTTACTTTCGGCCAGTATCTGGCAGATTTGTTGCTTACAGTGTGTTCCTTCTTGTCCTGGCCAGTAGTTCAGTCTGGGCTGGTCAAGGCGTTCGCGAAATCAACCAGCTTTGTGTCGCCAGCGGCTGTTTTGACGGAGATGATCCCGGTTTTCCAGTTGAAATCGTGAATCCAGGTAGTTATCAATTGACCAGTAACCTGGATGTTCGTGATGAGTCCAGTCCGGAAGATGTTACGGCTATCATCATTGTCGATGGATCAATAGAACTTGACTTGAACGGTCACAGCATTCTCGGCCCCGTCATTTGTCCGGGATCGCCGGCAGTTTGCTCTATAACAGGAGGTACAGGCAATGGCATAGAGACACTGAGTGGAAGTATCTCTCAGATCGATAATGGCATTGTTAGAGGAATGGGAGACACAGGTGTGAACTGTCAGGGATTCTGTTCAGTAGAAAATCTGGATTTGTCACAAAATGGCAACCGCGGACTGAATGCAATCAGCAACAACAATAATGCTGTTCATATTCGCAGTATTTCCAATGGAGGCAATGGGATAAATTTCCGAGGACTGATCGAAAATAGTCATGCTCAGAGCAATGGGGGTATTGGCATCGTTGTTGCAGGCGAAAGCATTCTGAAATATTCGACGGCCCTTGCCAATGGAAGTACTGGCGTCCAATGTTTCCGTTGCAGTCTGTTTTTCAACACAATCAACAATAATGCGGGAATTGGCGTGCAGTACTTTTTTCCATCCACTGCTGGGAGTAACTCGATCAGTGCAAACCTCGGAGGTTCTACCAGTGGAGCGGCACCCTTCGTTACAGCACCCAATCGCTGTGGTTCAGTATCTTGTTAAATTAGCGTTGGCTAGTCGCGAAGGACTCGCATTGAGTTGAATACAGTAACGGATCGAAGCCGGGAGAGTGATCACTTATCTGGCTTCGATCCGTCTACTTATTTACTCATCTATTGACTGATTCACCTGTTCAGGGCAGAACGGGCGGCGACTCAAAGCCATCGGCAAACAAGTCGATTCTCACTTCCACCATGTCGGTGTCATTGGACAAGTTCGGATCGACATTGAATACCGCGTCGCCGACGACCGAGCCCGCATAGATAAAGGTCGAATCGACGCTGGTATCAACTACGTCTGCCTCAACTTCAATTAACACGCCTTCGCCTGGCTCCAGATCTCCGAAGATATCGGCTGCTACTGGCCCATTGCCTGAGGCCGTGCATGCTGGTGACCCAATTAGAAAACAAGTCCATGACCGATTAGTCAGCGCTGATGAGGGCATGACCTCATCGATCACGTCGATCACGCTGAAAGCAACGTCAGGCCCATTATTGATCACGCGCAATGCAAAGGCGACATCGGTCTGATTGGCATTGACAAAGGTGTCAGCTTCAACAATCTCCAGCTCAAGATCGGCAATGCGGGGCTCAAAGACCATCTCATGGGCACCGATGTCGTAGTTTCCGCCGTTAACGGCACCGGTTGGCGGTACGAAAGGACCCGGCCCAGTCCACGCAAAGCCTCGTCCCTCCCCGTCCAGCCCCGTGTATTGCGGCAAGTTTGAATCATCGCAATAATCGATGGCCGGCGATCGGTCGGACAAGCGATAGTCACCTGATGCTGGGTCGATAAACAGCGGATCCCGTTCGCCGGTGGACTGATTGACAGACGTAGCGCCCCAATCAGACGTCGAACGATCAGACAGCACACAGTCGTAGCGAATGACTGAATCGCCAGAGCCTTCCGTTTGGAAAAAATCGCCAAATGGTTTTTCGATGATCGAAGAAAGGATATTGATCGTGGTCGTTTGACCCGCACTGGCTCTCGCCCGCCCGATGGTGCCATCATTGTTTACGATTGTAGAAAACATGATATCGGCAGTACTGCCGTCTTGTACGTCCAGCCCAAAACCACCGGTATTACCGTCAAAAACCACACCTTCAAATCGAATCTGTGCGCCAGATAGTAAGCGGGCAATCGTTCCGGTTGAGCCGTCCAAGACCGTGTTTTCACGAATGGTCGTTCGGTAGATCTCAACATTAGAAGTTGCAAACGCCGATACTGCACCACCGCGGCCATCGTTGCCCTCGATCACGCTACATCTGGGGCGCGTAAATACTCCGCCACCTGAGAACGGGGGCTCACAACGTCCAGGAAAGGTGTTTTTTCCAACCATTAAAGCCGCGTTGTTCGCTGCATGAAATCCACCTCCGATAAATGCAGTGTTGTTGATGACATACGCATCTTCAACCAGCAACGAGGTATTCGTTCCTTCTACATAGGCACCACCACCAATATCAGCCGTGTTCCCTGCGATCAGCGCTGCATCTTCAGGTTCGCCAAATACTCCCGAAGGTATCCCGCGTAGTTCAGCTTCTGCGCCGTTTACCAAGTAGAGCCCACCGCCGTCCTCGGTGGCTGTGTTATTGATTATTCCGCCGGCCGGAAAGATCAGCACGATGGGGCCGCCGTTATACAGGAAGGTGTTCTTGCAGCCATCCAGTGCGATTCCGCCACCATTCGTCGCGCTGTTGTCGAAAACCAGGGTGGAGCCGATGCGTAAAATAGTGCCCGTACCCTGATCATGGACCGATTGGCAGTAGATGCCACCACCGTCACTGGACGCTGAATTGTTGGCCACTCGACTGTCGTTGTCCAAGGTGACAAACGTGGACTCACCGTCTCGGTTACCGGTGGTAATCACCCTCAAACCCCCGCCATTACCGCCAGTGCCGGTGCGTGAGTTATTCGAAAACTCGACATTACGAAAGTTGACCACAAGCCTGCCGGGCCGACCTTCGACCACTGCACCGCCGGAAAATAAACCCGATCCACCGCCTCCGGTAATTACAAAATTTTCCACCTCGACCTGGCGAATTGGTGCTCCAAAATCAGCGCTATAAAAAATATCCAGCACCAGGCCCGAACCGCCTCGATTCAGCGTCGAGCGCCCGCTTGGCGTGGAGTTGGCGAAACAGTCTGGATACCCGCCAATCAAGCGGATATTCTTCGAGAGCACGAGCTGAGCGCCTAGATTGTAAGTTCCGCTCATCACCCGAACATCGCCGCCATCGAGCTGATTGGCTACGCCGGCTGAAACCGTGGGAAAGTCACAGTTCCCATCCGGTCCGACCGTGACCGGACCGATCCCGCGATCAGCATGCGGCCAGGGTCGATCCAACGTGATTTCATCCGCAAGAACGGCACTACAGGACAGCAGGAGAACTCCCGCAAACAGGTAAAAAATACGAGACATGAATGGTTTCCAGACTTAGATGTACTCTAAGTACGCAGACTGGAGACCAAATGCGCCATGGCAATCAGATGTATTTGGTAAAAAACTGATAGCTAGCAGACAAGCCTCAACCAGCTTACGAATCAAATCGATGTCCAAGTGCAAGAAACAAGACTTAACTGTGAAATTTCACCAGTTGCATACTAGTGGTTCAATGACTCCAACAAAATCACACCTCAAATTGTTTGTGAATTCTTGGCAGTTTTACTTGCAAACTTGACAATCAATAATAATCATCTTCCCGCTGATGCCTGACCGCCAAAACAGTAATCATTTCATCGTCTTCAATTTCGAATAGCGCCAAGTAACCTGATGATCCTAATGGAATGATCGACTCTCGAAGAAAAGGATTTGAGGAATTGGCTTTTCTACAGCTGAACGGTATAGATTTAATCAGTTCAAAGCCTTTCTCTATTGCTTCTAGCGCGCGTTCGGCAGCTTCAAAGTCATGTTGAACTGTGAAATTAAAAAGCTGTTCCAAATCCTCTTGTGCTGCTTCGGTCAGGCGAATTCGATAATTCATTCGGTGCTGCGATGTTTTTCCAGAATCCCACCCAGCGCGGCAAGCGATTCTGCCTCAGTGACATATTGACCAGTTTCTCGTGATTTGTCCCGGGCTGCCAACCCACGCGCAATGAACTCCTGCTGCGCTTTTCGATATTCAATTTGCTTGACCAGCGAACGTTCAACAAAACCACTCAGGCTTTCTCCATCCTGAAGCACGCTTTCCGCGGCTTCCCGTAATTCCGGGGTGACTCGTAGAGGTGGAATAGTGGCTGTTTTCATAGGATCGATCCTGCATTGCAATTGCTATTCACTTTACGCCATGGGTATTGCTGATGCAACAATTTCTCCCAAGGAAAAACCCCGACACAAGGCCGGGGTTTTCGTTTTTACTCAATCTGGCTACAGAGAAATGAGCGAGCGGATAGCAGATTCCGGTTCTGGGCGGTGATGAGTCTTGAGCGAGCAAGCGCAGTGTACTGCTAGGCACATGAGCATTGCGAGCCAAGAGCAAGCGCCGTCCTGGGCCGGAAGATGCGGCCAAAAAAACCCCCGATCATTGATCGGGGCTTTAGGGTTTTTCTCGAGCTTGCTACGAAATCAATAAGCGAGGAGGAGTCCGTTGATGTCGATGAGCTTCTACTGCGGCCGCTCATTGCATAGTCCTGGCAGTGCTTTGCTCGGTCGTAATGCTCGATATAGACTGGCTATACCTGCGCGTTTCTCGGTCGCAAATCTCTGCCATGCCAACACCCTGAACGCCCTCGCAACGAAGCTCATCGGCAACAGCGGACTGGATGGATTTTGGTTCCAGGCAAGGCGCGAAGACGCATAATCCTTAAAGATTCGATCCTCCCTAAACAAAAACCCCGGCACATGGCCGGGGTTTTTGGTTCTTCTCGATCTCGCTATGAAGCAATGAGAGAGCGGATAGCGGATTTCGCTTCAGGCCGGTGATGCTGCTTGGGGAGCATGCGCAGTGTACGTGTGGTGTACATGAGCACTGCGAGCCAAGTTAAGCGCCGGCCTGGAGTGAAAGATGCGGCCGCGGGCCTACATCATGCCGCCCATGCCTCCCATTCCGCCCATCCCACCCATGTCTGGTGCACCACCGCCTTCATCCTTCTGCGGAATCTCGGCAATCATGGCTTCGGTGGTGATCATCAGGCCTGCAACCGAGGCTGCGTTCTGCAGTGCGGTGCGGGTGACTTTGGTCGGGTCCAGAATACCGGCTTCGATCATGTCGACAAACTCTTCGGTTGCCGCGTTGAAGCCGTGGTTGCCGGAACCGGCCTTGACTTCGGCCAGGATCACAGCGGGCTCGCCGCCAGCATTCGAGACGATCTTGCGCAGCGGCTCTTCCATGGCCCGCAAGGCAATCTTGACGCCGTGGGTCTGCTCTTCGTTCGCGCCTTTCAGTTCGCCGATGGCGCTGAGTACGCGAATCAGTGCAGTACCACCACCGGGTACGACGCCTTCTTCAACGGCGGCGCGGGTGGCGTGCAATGCGTCTTCGACGCGCGCTTTCTTTTCCTTCATCTCGACTTCGGTCGCAGCACCGACCTTGATCACGGCAACACCGCCAGCCAGCTTGGCTACGCGTTCCTGCAGTTTTTCACGGTCGTAGTCGGAAGTGGCTTCTTCGGCTTGTGCACGAATCTGACCAACCCGACCCTCGATTGCTGACGCATCACCGGCGCCATCAATGATGGTGGTGTTTTCCTTGCTGATCTGGATTTTCTTGGCAGAACCCAGCTGCTCGACCGTAGCTTTTTCAAGGCTGAATCCGACTTCTTCGGAAATAACCTGACCGCCGGTCAGAATGGCGATGTCTTCGAGCATGGCCTTGCGGCGGTCGCCGAAACCCGGTGCCTTGACAGCAGCAACTTTCACGATGCCACGCAGGTTGTTGACGACCAGCGTCGCCAGCGCTTCGCCTTCGATGTCTTCGGCAACGATCAGCAGGCTGCGGCTTTGCTTGGCGACGGATTCGAGTACAGGCAACAGGTCGCGCACGTTCGAGATCTTCTTGTCGTGCAGCAGGATCATCGGGTTGTCGAGCTCGACCTGCATGGTCTGCTGGTCAGTCACGAAGTACGGTGACAGGTAGCCACGGTCAAATTGCATACCTTCGACCACGTCCAGCTCGTTGTCCAGCGATTGGCCTTCTTCGACGGTGATGACGCCTTCCTTGCCGACTTTGCTCATGGCCTCGGCAATGATCTTGCCGACTTCTTCATCGGAGTTGGCCGAGATCGTACCGACCTGGGCAATGGCCTTATCGTCTTCGCACGGGATGGACATGCCCTGCAGCTTCTGTACGGCTTCGCGAACGGCCTTGTCGATGCCGCGCTTCAGGTCCATCGGGTTCATGCCGGCAGTCACGGCTTTCATGCCTTCGCGCAGGATGGCGTGGGCCAGAACGGTGGCGGTGGTCGTACCGTCGCCAGCCGCGTCCGAGGTCTGGGAAGCGACTTCCTTGACCATTTGGGCACCCATGTTTTCATATTTATCTTCAAGCTCGATTTCCTTGGCAACCGAAACACCGTCCTTGGTGACGGTGGGTGCGCCAAAGCTCTTGTCGAGCACGACGTTGCGGCCTTTAGGGCCGAGCGTTACGCTGACCGCACGGGCCAGGGTGTCGACGCCGGACAGCATTTTCTTGCGGGCGTCTTCTGCAAAACGGACTTCTTTAGCACTCATGATGGCTATTCCTCAATAATTCTTTGGTTCGTTCAAAATAGACGTGTTGGACGTGGACCGGTCAGTCGATGACGGCCATGATGTCGTCTTCGCGCATCACCAGCAGTTCTTCGCCTTCGACTTTGACTTCGGTGCCGGAATACTTGCCGAACAGCACCTGATCGCCAACCTTGACGTCGAGTTCGCGCTTGCTGCCATCGTCCAGAATCTTGCCGTTACCTACGGCCAGCACTTCTCCCTTGATCGGCTTTTCGGTCGCGCTGTCAGGAATGACAATACCGCCGGGTGAGGTCCGCTCTTCTTCGAGGCGTTTGACGATCACACGATCGTGCAAAGGACGCAGTTTCATGGGTGTTCTCCTTCATTTCGAACTTGAATAAATACAAACGTCGCAGATTCGGTTCAGGCCCTTGAGTCTGGGCCTGAATCCGGGCTGCAACACCGGTGTTTTCGACCAGGGCTGCGCGATAGAAAATATCGTGCTTACTGGTCGGCTTGGTACGGCAGATTGTGATGACCGGCTTTTATTTCAAGCCTAAAAAGCCAGATTGGGCAAAAAAACCGTTATTTATGAGTTATTGGAGCTGTATAGGTAGAATTCATGACAATCTGCATCGTTTCACCAGGCCTGCGCAAGCGAATCGGATTTCGCACGGTCCTGTACGGCAAGATGCGTCAATAAATCACCGATCAGGAGCCAACACCGCAATGACCCAAACACTGGATACGCTGCGGCTGGTTCAGACAACGCTGGCTACTGAAGCCCAGGCTTCAGCGCTGGCTGAAGATCTGATTGGTCACAAACTGGCCGCTTGTGCGCAGATCGCAGCTGGCCTGCAGTCAATCTATCCGTGGCAGGGCAGGATCGAGCGCGCAAGTGAAGTATTGCTGACCTTGAAAACGTCGGCGGCCGCGTTGCCCGCGCTGAAAGCCAGGCTGCTGGACCAGCATCCGTACGATGTGCCGGAACTGATGGTGCTGCCGGTGATCGAAACTACACCGGACTACCTGGATTGGGCGCAGCAGTGGATCGAGGCGGATCGGACTTAGCTTCAGAACAGCGATTCAAAACCAACAGTGCCAACAACAAGAATAACGAAGACAATGACCTTTGAATTCAAACCGCGGATGAACCCTTTGCGCTCCAGTGCTTTGCGCCCACCGCTAAGTGCCTCACTCCTGTGGCTGCTGATGCTGCTTGTGCTGCTTCAGGCCACACCGCTGCGGGCGCAGATCAATCCGGCTGATCTTCTCCCGGTTGAACAGGCGTTTGCGCTGCAGGCCGAGTTGTCCGACGATCAGCGCAGCCTGCAGCTGAATTGGGCGATTGCAGACGGCTACTACTTGTATAAGCATGCGTTTCGCTTCGATCCTTCCGACGACGGCCTTGTGTTTGGCGAGCCGGCCATCTCCGAGGGCATCGCCTACGAGGACGAGTTCTTTGGCGCAGTCGAGGTCTATCGAGGTGAGGCCAATGTGGTGCTTCCGATTGATCAGTTGCCGGCCAATGGCGCGCTGGACATTACCGTCCGCTACCAGGGCTGTGCCGACCTGGGGGTGTGCTATCCGCCTCACCGGCAGCAGATCAGCCTGGCCGCAGCACCTGGATCGCCGAGCACAAGCCCAACGGCTGCGAGCGGCGGTGGACTGCTGGATCAGATCGATGCGATCGGGGTCAGCGAATTAACCGGCCGCGGTCTGCCGCTGCCGGAAGAACAGGCGTTTCAGCTCGAGCTTGTGGCGATGGATGCCGGCCAGCTGTTGGCGCGCTTTACCGCACATCCGGGCTATTACCTGTATCAGCACACGATTGCGTTCGAATTTGTCGATCAGCCTGAATTCCGGATTAGCGAACTGCAGTTTCCGCAAGCGATTCCGAAAACCGACGAGTTCTTCGGTGACACGCAGGTCTATTACGACCAGGTTGAACTACCGGTGCTGATTGAACGCCCGGCCGGTCCGGCAGTCACGGTGGAGCTGCGCGCCAGTCTTCAGGGTTGCCAGGAAGACGGTATCTGCTATCCGCCGATGCAGCGCAGCTTTGCAGTCGATCTGCCTGCGGCCACTCGGGCCATTGGATCACCTGCTGCTGCAGCAGCGCCATCGGTTGAACTGATGCCAACCCCAGTGTCGCGTCCGGCATCGGCTGAATCTGAACAAAGCCGCTTGGCAACGGCGCTGGAAGCCAATCCGATGCTGGCCATGCTGCTGTTCTTTATGGCCGGCGTTCTGCTGGCGTTTACGCCGTGCGTGTTCCCGATGGTGCCGATCCTGTCCGGCCTGATTGCCGGTGATGCGGACAATATGACGACGATGCGTGCGTTTCGCCTGTCTCTCGTCTATGTGCTGGCCATGGCCGTGGTGTACACCGCATTTGGCGTCATTGCTGCGCTGCTTGGCCAGAACCTGCAAGCCGTGTTCCAGCATCCGGCCATTCTGACCAGCTTTGCGCTGCTGTTCGTGCTGCTGTCGCTGGCCATGTTCGGATTCTATGAGCTGCAGCTGCCGTCATCGCTGCAGACCAGGCTCAATCAGATGTCCAACCAGCAGCGGGGCGGCACCCTGTTTGGTGCGGCCATCATGGGCGGTCTATCTGCGCTGGTGGTAGGGCCGTGCGTGGCGCCTGCATTGATGGGCGCACTGATCTATATCGGTCAGACCGGTGATGCTGTGCTCGGCGGTGGTGCGTTGTTTTCGATGGCGCTCGGCATGGGCGTGCCGCTGGTGATCTGGGGTACGTCGGCCGGCAAACTGTTGCCGCGGGCCGGCGTCTGGATGAACGCGATCAAGGCTGTATTTGGCGTCGGCCTGCTGGCTCTTGCCATCTGGATGATGGAGCGCGTGCTGCCCGGCGGTGTCATTATGCTGCTGTGGGGTGCGCTGGCGGTCGCCAGTGGTGTATACCTGGGCGCAACGACGCGGCTCGAGACCGGCGTCAGCGGCTGGAGCAAACTCTGGCAAACGCTCGGCATTGTCTTGTTCGTGTTCGGTATTCTGCAGCTGGTCGGCGCGGCAGCTGGCGGGCGAGACTGGACCCGTCCGCTGGATGCGTTTCGCGGTGGAGCCGGTGCTGCGGCTCAAGTTCAGGCGCCGGTGTTTACCGAAGTTCAGAACCTTGATCAGCTCGAACGGGCGATCGCCGCGGCCCGCAGGCCAGTGTTTCTCGATTTCTATGCTGACTGGTGCGTGGACTGCATCCGCATGGAGCGCAGGACGTTTCCGGACCCGGCTGTGGCCAACCTTCTGGATCAGTTTGATCTGATCAAGATCGACGTGACCGCAAACAATGCCGATCATCAGCAGGTGCTGCGTCACTTCGGCCTGATCGGCCCGCCGGCGCTGTTGTTTTTCAGCGGCGGTGAGGAACTGGAAGCCTATCGGCGCTTCGGCTTCATGGCGCCGGACGAATTCCGGCAGCACTTGGCTCAAGTGCAGGCGGCAGCTAGGTGAGTTGGTTCGTCGCGTAGTCGTTTTGTCGATTGGATCGAAATGATGATTAGCAGCGGACTTGGAGGATCTGAGGTTTCCGGTTTCCGGGTTCGGGTTTCAGGAAAATCAGAAACCGAGGGCTTTGTTGTTGGGTGAAATCGTAGGCGCCCACTTGCGAGCAATCGGTTTTTTTTAAGCGGCAGAAAAT
>CAKZPB010000074.1 GCA_937138395.1 uncultured Pseudomonadota bacterium | reverse complement strand
GCCCGAAGGGCAAGCGGACATTGTCCGCGCAGCACCCCCTCAGCCGGCACCATATTGAATACCGTTCCGATTGCATGAACTGGTATTGATGTCCGAATCACCTCGAGTCGAACCCCCGACCAAGACAATCGGTTCGAACCGAGCCGGAGGCGAGCTCGCTGACACGCAGTGTCAGCCCGAAGGGCAAGCGGACATTGTCCGCGCAGCACCCCCTCAGCCGGCACCATATAAAACCTTTTAGCATCAGTAATATACCGATAATCAGAATTCCTGGATCACCTCCTTTTAAATGCTCTGGGGGCAATTTAGGGGCATTTGATTCCAATAAACCTCAACAAATCTCAGCGTTTCAGCTCAATCTCTTCGTTCCAAAGCTTAATGCTATCTGAAGTGCCTCTCTTCTCAGAAAATCAACGAAAAGCCAAAATTCACTAATATATCCTTTTAAGAACGTTTTTCAGATGATAAGATCGTTTTTCATGGTTAAAAGAATTTATAACTGAATTTCAGCAGTAAGGTGCATTTTTCATGACGGGAGCTTTGAAAGTCCAATTTTCAGGTCTGATGACTGTTTTTCAGGAGAACTGGCTTCCTGAAAAAGCTGCGCCAGCAGGGTACACCGCCTTGATCGATGCTTATGGTCTTGCTGTACCTTTACCGAGGCGGCTCTTTGCTACAGGGGAGCGGCACAGAATTCTTGACCAGGACGGCTGGCGTATTCTGACACCGCGGCACAAACCTAAAGCGAGCCTCCAAGGTCATCTCACTTTCGCCCTGAAATACGAAGGGCTGGATTTGGTAGTTCTTAAGCGACTGTTTCTGGCAACAGGACCAGAGCCAATTGTTGATTGGGTGCGGAACACACCCACCGGTAGCTACGCCCGCCGGGTCTGGTTTCTCTATGAATGGCTCACCGGCGAAAAACTTGACCTTCCCGACGCTGCGGATGGCCGATACGTTCAAGCGATTGATCCGAGCCTGCAGTTTGCTGGCCAAGAGCGCAATGAATCCCGGTACAGGGTGAAAAACAATATGCCCGGCACGCCGGATTTCTGTCCATTGGTTTTCCGGACACCTGTACTTGAACAATTCACCAGCCTGGATCTGGCTAAGAAGGCCCGTGGCGTTGTGGCTGACGTACCACGTGACATCCTTGCCCGAACCGCCGCTTTCCTGCTTCTGAAGGACTCCCGCTCCAGCTACGCTATTGAAGGCGAGGCAGCGCCTCAGGATCGTGTGCAGCGCTGGGGGCGGGCCATTGGTGAAGCTGGCCAACGGTCAATTGACCTGGACGAACTGCAACGACTCCAGCGTATTGTCATTGGAGATGCTCGTTTCGTGAGCATGGGTATTCGGGGAGAGGGCGGCTTTGTTGGCGAGCACGATCGCGTCACACAAATGCCGCTTCCGGATCATATCAGCGCCCGACCTGATGATCTGTACGATCTGATTCAGGGCATGAGTGAATTTGATCAGGGTCAAGCTCAGGGCCTGGACCCGGTGATCGCCGCTGCTGCGCTCGCCTTTGGTTTTGTCTATATCCACCCGTTTGACGATGGCAACGGACGGGTTCATCGCTACCTGATTCACCACGTTCTCGCAAAGCACGGATTCAATCCATCTGGCGTAGTGTTTCCGGTCTCTGCTGCCATCCTTGAGAGGATTGACGATTACCGAAAGGTTCTGGAGAGCTATTCGAGTTGCCTTCTGCCGCTCATCAAATGGAAGCCTACGGAAGAACACAATGTGCGCGTTTTGAACGACACGGGTGACTTTTATCGGTTCTTTGACGCAACGCTGCACGCCGAATTTCTCTATGAGTGCGTCCAGAAAACCATCGATGAGGACCTGCCACAGGAAACTAATTTCCTGCGCCGTTATGACGACTTTCGCCATGAGGTGGAGACCTTTATCGACATGCCTGAACGTACGATTGACCTCTTGTTCCGGTTTCTCCAGCAGGCTGACGGCGCCTTTTCTAAACGCGCCCGTGAGAAAGAATTCAGCGCGTTGACCGACGAGGAAGCCGCGCATATCGAGTCACTCTATGAGCGGGCATTCAGCGATAAAGCAGCAGGCTAAAAGGGAGTTTCTGGCCTGGGGCTTTAACTGTCTAGAGCCTACGTGAAATGCTTGAGCATTCAAGTTTTCTGCTTTGTTGCAGACCATCTACCGTCTGACTAATTCCTGTTCATACAAGCTCTCCCGGGTTGTAAGGTTCATCCTTTCTCATGCACTTGCGTAATGTTATAAACTTGCATTCATGACATTTACAGAATCCAACGCCGGAAGCGAATGCTGACCATGGACAGTGCTACCCGGTCGCCGATGTTGCCCGGTCTGCTCGATCGGCTGGGCATCGCCGCATCGGCATTTTGTCTGTTGCAATGTTTGGCACTTCCTGTGCTGATAGTGATTGCTCCGATCACGTCGTTCTGGTTGTTGGACCACAAGCTGTTTCACCTGATTCTGTTGTTGCTGATTATCCCAATCAGCGTGACTGCATTTTTGATCGGGTATTTACAGCACCGTGTTTCGACGTTGTGGTGGCCGGCAGGATTCGGGCTTGGTTTGTTGATTCTGGCCTCTGCGCTGGAATTAACGCACATGTTGGAGGGCCTTGCCGTGGCGTTGATCACATCGGCAGGCGGTGTGTTTTTGATTTCTGCGCACTGGATCAATCTACGATGCAGGGCTCGTCAGCTGCTGCAGAATACGGCATGATCATCAGTCGTTCTGCAGCAGGCTGCTGCTTGTTCAACTTCGCGCAATAATGCTTGTAAAGTGAGCCTGGATCGCCAGATTGGACGGGAACAATGAAAAACCACTTCCAGAATTTCCGCGAGTTCTATCCTTACTACCTTTCCGAGCATAAGGATCTGAACTGCCGCAGGCTGCACTTCTTTGGCAGTTGGTTGGTGCTAGTTGCGTTGGCGGCCGGTATTTTTGTTTCGCCGTGGTGGTTACTTGCCATGCCAGTGCTGGGGTATGGCTTTGCCTGGCTGGGGCATTTCGTGTTTGAAAAGAACCGTCCGGCGACCTTCAAGCATCCGCTGTATAGCTTGCTCGGCGATTGGGTCATGTTTGCCGACATCCTGCGTGGCAAGGTCAAGATCTGAGCAGGCTCCGGATATCATTTTTGGCCGACATGCCATCCTGGTAGCCTAGTTCAATCAGCTCCTGACAGAATTCGGCTTCGAACAACAGGTAGCTGGGCAATCGACCCGGCCCCCAGGCGCCGACCCCGCGAAGCAGCGTTTTGACGCTGGCCGGAATCCGATGTCGATGGCGCTCGGCAATGTCCCGTAGATCCTGACTGGGTTGAATCAGCAAGGTCTCGATGGATCGCAAACCACTGGCTGCTCGTTGATCATCGGGCAGCAGATCAAGCGTTCGATTGATGCGCTGAAGGCGGTCAAGATCGTTGCTCAAGTGGTCCATGAAAATCACGTCCAGCAGGTAGCCGCCGATATCGCCCAGGCTGGGATAATGGCTGGGCACCGTTGGCTCCGGATCGGGCCTGGCATCGCGCGTTGCAATGATCAGCATGCGATCTGCGCCCATCTGTATGGCCGGGCTCAGTGGGGTCGTGTGCCGCATGCCGCCGTCACCAAAATATTCGTTACCCAGCCGCTGGGCCGGAAACAACAGCGGCAATGCGGCACTTGCAAGCAAATGTTCGGCGCGAATACAGGCGCGCTGCCCGACGCGTTTTCGCTGCTGCCAGCCTTCAATGGACTGCCTGGCCTGAAAGAAAGTGACCGCGCGGGCCGTGGCATATCCGGACGCAGTAATCAGCAGTGCATGCAGATGGCCGTTATCAATGGCCGATTGAATGCCTGCGGTGTTCAACTGGCGTTTCAGCAATTCGGCCAGTGGCTGGTTGTCCAGTAGCGATTTTGGGTTGGCAACGCCCAGTCCACCCAGCGTCATGGAAGCCAGCCAGTGCAGCCCAGTGCCCAGATTATGCAACCACCCGGTGCGATAGATATCACCACAGCGAAAATGGGCCCAGAATTGTTCAAGGCGGTCGGCACCGAGGCTGAAATCACTGGCGTGGCTTGCCATGACCGCGGCATTGATGGAACCAGCCGAGGTTCCACTGATGATCGAGAATGGCAAGACCGTGTCAGGCGAAAGTTCGGCGATCGCTTTGAGTACACCTACTTGGTAGGCGCCGCGGGCACCACCTCCAGGCAGGACCAGCGCAGTGTTTGCAGATTGGTCCGGCATCAATTGCCGCTGAGCACCATGGCTTCGAAGCCGCTGTCCTGGAGTTGCTGGCGTGTCTGATTGGCCCGACTGGCATCGAACGGACCCAGTCGGACGCGATGCCAGGTCACGTCGTTGACCGTGACTGTCTCGATACTCGCGACCTGGCCAAGCATGGCCAGGCGTGCTTTCAGCGCTTCGGCATCGGGGCCGGAGCGGAACGAGCCGGCCTGGATCATGTACTGCTGGCTGGCATTCAGCGGAGCAGACGCAGCGCCTGATGGCGTGGGCTGGTCAGGTGGGTTCTGGCGCTGCTCGGCTTCGGTTTCGCGGGCCCGCTGCTCGATTTCCCGGGTAGGGACCACGACCTCGATTTCGGGCAGCACGGTAAAGAATTCATATTGGCGGTCACGCGCCCGGGCAGCACCGGCATCCTGTTCGGCGTTTTCGATAATGGGTGGTTCATTACGACCATTCGGCAGGCTGTCGGATTGCTCATCCCCACGCGGCAAGTAGCCACCGACCCAGGCCAGTGCCGCCAGGCTAAGGCCGCTGATCAGGCCGGCAATAAAGCCGGTGAGCGCACCGGATCCGCCACTTCGTCGCGCCTGTTTTCGAGCCATTACATTGTCTCCGGGGCTGATACGCCGATCAGTTCGAGCCCGCCGGCCAGAACATGCTGCACGGCCAGAATCAGGTTCAGGCGGGCATTGCGAGTATCGTCATCGTCGATCAAGACCGGATGGGCATTGTAGTAGGCATGAAACTCACCGGCCAGATCGTGAAGATAATGCGCAATGTCCTGAGGAGATCGTCTCGCGGCTGAACCCTCAATGACCTCACCCCATCGGCCCATGGTCTGCATCAAGGCCCGCTCGTGTGGTTCGGTCAATTTTTTCAGGGCTGCATCACCGATGGCCTGGTTGTGCCGGAATCCCTTGACTTCGACCTGGCCAAAAATGCTGTGAATTCTTGCGTGGGCATACTGCACATAGTAAACCGGGTTCTCATTCGCCTTGGACTTGGCCAGGTCCAGATCGAAATCCAGGTGCTGCTCGTGCGAACGCATGACATAAAAATAGCGTGCGGCATCCGAGCCAACCTCTTCGCGTAATTCGCGCAGGGTCGTGAATTCTCCCGAGCGGGTAGACATCTGCAGCTTTTCGCCACCGCGGTACAGAATTGCGAACTGCACAAGCTGGAACTCAAGACGATTCGGATCCTGCCCCAGTCCCTTGGCCGCCGCTTTCAGGCGAGGCACATAACCATGATGGTCGGCACCGAAAATGTAAAGCAGCGTTCCGGGACAGCGTTCGAGTTTGTCCAGCAAGTAGGCCACATCGGATGCGAAATAGGTTGATCGACCATTTTCACGCACAACCACACGATCTTTATCGTCGCCTAAAGCGGATGAACGAAACCAGCGGGCACCGTTTTCGGTGTAGAGCCAGCCGTTTTCATCGAGTTGCTCCAGGGCACGCTCCAGGGCGCCGCTTTTTTCCAGCTTGCGTTCAGAAAACCAGTTTTCGAATTCAACGCCGAATTCGTGCAGATCTTCACGAATATCCTCAAGCATTACTTTCAGGGCTGTCTTGAAGCAGGCCCGATAGCCGGCTTCGCCAAGAATTTCGGTTGCCCGGCTGATCAGGGCATCGATGTAGGCTTCCTTGTCGCCGCCGTCGTGCTCGTCCGGCGGCAGACCTGCGGCGACCGTGCGTGCCGGGTGCCTGAAATCATCCCCGTTCTGGCTGCGCACCTGGCGCGCGATGTCATACACGTACTCACCCTTGTAGCCATTGGCTGGAAACGGCACCGATTCGCCGCATAATTCAAGATAACGAAGCCAGACCGATACCGCCAGGATGTCCATTTGTCGGCCAAAATCGTTAACGTAGTATTCCCTTACAACACGATGGCCTGCGGCCTGCATGACCGCGGAGACCGAAGCACCATAGGCCGCGCCCCGGCCATGACCCACATGCAGTGGACCGGTTGGGTTGGCGCTGACAAATTCGATCAGTGCCTTGTTCTTGCAGCCAGCTGGCTGATGCCCAAATGTGGTGCCGGCGTTGAGACACTCGCGTACTACAGTGCGCAAGTGATGGTCACTGGCCAGAAAATTCAGGAAACCGGGTTTGGCGATCGTCACGGACTCGATGCGCTTGGAGTTGGGCAGTTTTTGCTGGATCAGTTCAGCCAGTTCCATCGGATTTTTTCCGACTTCCTTGGCCAGTGTGAGCGCAATATTGCAGGCATAGTCACCATGCTGCGGGTCACGTGGCCGATCAATGTTGAACCGCAGCTCCAGATCGCGCGGCAGCAAATCCTCACGTTTAAGGTAATTAACAGCCTGGTGGACGAGTTCTTCGATGTGCGCGCGCATGAGTGATTTGGTCTGTTCGGAAACTTGTGTGGTTGAATGGGCTATGCTTGGTTGGCTGCGGCTGATGACACTGCAACGCCGGTTATAACCGTCAATTGTAGCGGCGCTAACGCAGGCAGGGGTGTTGATGAGGCAAATTGACTTATCCACAAAAAATGTGGATAACAGTGTGTACAACTTGTTTTGCCCGCTGCCTGTTCGACTGAATGACCGGTTTGCAGCGAATTGATCAAAAACAACCCAATTCAATAAAGTACATATAAAACAGTAACCTGTAACGACATCGTGAAATGATGGTTGCGAATAATTGACCAAGCTACTGTTTTTTTGACGAAGCGATGACAGTGTGAATAACCCTACTGCACCCGCGTGTTCCAAACGGTGACCATTGTGAACCAGTCCTCATTACGAAGCTATCAAGGTGAAGCCCCTACAGTCGGACAGCGCGTCTGGATCGACCCGGCCTCGACGGTGATCGGGCGCGTCGAACTGGCCGACGATGTCTCGATCTGGCCTGCGACGGTATTGCGCGGTGATGTCAACCGGATCCGGGTGGGTCGAGCCAGCAATATCCAGGACGGCAGCATTTTGCATGTGACCCATGACGGCCCCTACAGCCCCGGTGGGTTCCCGCTCGAGATCGGCGAACAGGTTACGGTGGGACATGCCGCGGTACTGCACGCCTGCACCATCGGCCATCGCTGCCTGATTGGAATGGGCGCAATCGTGCTCGACGGCGCTGTGCTTGGAGACGATATCATGCTGGCTGCGGGCAGCCTGGTGAGCCCCGGCAAACAGCTCGACTCCGGCTGGTTGTATCGCGGACGTCCTGCACAGCCGGTGCGCAAGTTGGATGAAAAACAGATACAGGCCTTGCGCTACTCGGCCGAGCATTATGTGCGGTTGAAAGACCAATACCTGAAATCCGCCGAACGGAACCGGTCTGAAGATACTGCAGTAGATATTGACCCAAGGGCATTAAATAAGTGATAATGTTCGGCTAGCCGGGGTGTAGCGCAGCCTGGTAGCGCAACTGCTTTGGGAGCAGTAGGTCGCAGGTTCGAATCCTGCCACCCCGACCAGCGTTTCCGGATCTTTGAAATCATTCGGGAACCAGAAGAAACAAGACGCAGTTTGCCGTTGACCACACGGTTTGATTGCGTTCAGCGTGTCCTGTCAGCGAGTTGCGCCTGTAGCTCAACTGGATAGAGCATCGGCCTTCTAAGCCGAGGGTTGCAGGTTCGAGTCCTGCCAGGCGCGCCATATACGGGATGAATGCAGTTCATCCGACTGAGTCAGTTCGCAACAATGGTGGGCGTAGCTCAGGGGTAGAGCACTGGATTGTGGCTCCAGCGGTCGTGGGTTCAAATCCCATCGTCCACCCCATTTTTGCGTTATTCGGATGCGCCTATCGGACATCCGCTGCCGCCCGACGATCCTGCTGCCATTCAATCAGCTTGAAGGATCACACCGGGCCGTTAGCTCAATTGGTAGAGCAGTGGACTCTTAATCCATTGGTTGTAGGTTCGAGTCCTACACGGCCCACCAGATTTTCCTGGTTGCTGCGGGAATGGTGAACCAGGCCCATGAATCGTTTCAATAATTCGACATTACGGAAAGCAACATGCAGGTATCGATGGAAAAAACGGGTGATCTTGGTCGCAAGCTCACTGTCGCTGTGCCTTCAGATGACATTGACGGCAAGGTATCAGGTCGTCTGAATGAAATGCGCGGACAGGTTCGGCTCAAGGGTTTTCGCCCAGGAAAGGTGCCGATGAATGTATTGCGCCAGCGTTTTGGACAGCAGGTGCGCGAAGAAGTCACCCAGCAGGTCATGCAATCGAGCCTGCAAGACGCGATTGCTGAACAAAAGCTGCGCGTTGCGGGTGTTTCCAGAATTACTCCGGCAACTGACAACGCTGATGCGGGCGATTTTGAATTCATTGCCGAGCTCGAGGTTTTTCCGGAGCTGCCTGAAATCGATGCGTCCACGCTCAAGGTCGAAAAGCCCGTTGTCGAAATTGAAGAGTCCGACGTCGATCAAATGCTGCAGACCTTGCGCGAACAGCGCCAGAGCTGGAAGCAGGAAGATCGCCCGGCCGCCGCTGGTGATCGTCTCCAACTCGAGTTTGCTGCACATGTGGAAGATCAGCGGATTCCAGAGGAAGGCTATCGTAAGGTTCAGCCGGTACTGGGAAGCGGCGCCTTGTTCGAAGCCTTCGAGCAGGCGCTTGTCGGTCTCGAGCCGGGGACGGAACAAACCCTCGAGCTGACCTTTCCGGACGATTTTTCTGATTCCAGCCTCGCTGGCAAAGAAGCCAGGCTGGACGTCAAGTTGCACCATGTGGAAACATCGGTGCTACCGGATGCTGACGATGACTTTGCCAAGGAATTTGGCGTGGAAGGCGGGCTCGAGCAGATGCGAATTGATATCCGCAAGAACCTGGAGCGTGAAATGCGCGCAGCCCGGACCTCGCGCATCAAGCAGAGCGTCAGTGATCTGCTAGCCGAGGAATACAGCGATTTCAGTCTGCCAGCCAGTGCAGTCCAGCAAGAAGTGCAGCAGATGAAGGCTCAACTGCAGCAACAGTACGGCGAGCAACTGCCTGACTTGCCGGATGATCAAATGCTACCTGGCGCTGAACGCCGCGTGCGTCTGGGGTTCCTGCTTGCTGAAATTGCTCGACAGCAGTCCATTGAAATTGATCAGCAGCGCGTCGAAGAGAAGGTCAACGAAGTCGCCGAGACC
Source organism: uncultured Pseudomonadota bacterium (assembly GCA_937138395.1). Taxonomy (GTDB): domain Bacteria; phylum Pseudomonadota; class Gammaproteobacteria; order Xanthomonadales; family Wenzhouxiangellaceae. Next base: position 9,146 of record CAKZPB010000074.1, on the reverse strand, counting down.
TACGAGAATCCGGCAGAGATCGTTCAGTACTATCAGTCCAACGCGCAATTGATGGACTCTGTGCAGAATATGGTGCTGGAAGAGCAGGTCATCGACTGGGTGCTGGAAACAGCCGGTGCCGAAGAGAAGCCGATGAGCTTTCAGCAACTGATGGATCGAAACCAATGAACGAAAAAGCACTGAATCTGGTACCCATGGTCGTTGAGCAGTCGTCTCGCGGAGAACGCGCATACGACATTTACTCCCGTCTGCTCAAAGAGCGCGTAATTTTTGTGGTGGGTCCAATCGAGGATTACTCGGCCAATCTGATCGTTGCGCAACTGCTGTACCTGGAAAGCGAGAACCCAGAGAAAGACATCAATATCTACATCAACTCACCGGGTGGGGTTGTGACCGCAGGCATGGCGATTTACGACACCATGCAATTCATCAAGCCGGATGTATCAACCACCTGTGTCGGACAGGCCGCCAGCATGGGCGCATTGCTGCTTGCAGCCGGCTGCGCAGGTAAACGATATGCCTTGCCACATTCGCGCGTCATGATTCATCAACCATTGGGCGGATTTCAGGGCCAGGCATCGGATATTGATATCCATGCCCGTGAAATTCTGAAGATGAAAGCACAACTCAACCGTATTCTTCAGGAACATACCGGTCAGCCGCTTGAAACGATCGAAAACGATACTGATCGCGATAAATTTCTGAGTGCGTCCGAGGCGGCAGAATACGGTCTGATCGACCATGTGCTGAGCGATCGTGACGCGATTTCCAAGCAGCCGGGATAATCTGACCCGGTCTCACGCCAGGCGGTGTCTACCAGCAGTCGGGTTCAGCCCTGCACCCGAAATCGAATGCTGTCCAGGTCCATTGACTCAGGCCATCGAATTTTAAGGTAGTATGTCCCCAGCTTGAATTGTCCGGGCTGTGAATACGTTATGAGTGAATCATCCAGCGAAAGTAAAGTTCTATATTGCTCTTTTTGCGGCAAAAGCCAGCATGAGGTGCGCAAGCTGATTGCGGGCCCGAGCGTCTATATCTGCGATGAGTGCGTCGAGCTGTGCAATGACATCATCCGAGAGGAGCTCGAAGAAGCCACGCTGACCGAGCGGGCCCAGCTGCCCACACCCAAAGAAATCAATGAATTTCTTAATCAGTATGTGATCGGCCAGGATGAAGCCAAGCGGGTACTGTCGGTGGCGGTATACAACCACTACAAACGCCTGGAGTCTCACAAACAGAATGCCGACGAAGTCGAGCTGGCCAAGAGCAATATCCTGCTGATTGGCCCGACCGGTTCCGGTAAAACACTGCTTGCAGAAACGCTGGCACGTATGCTGAATGTGCCGTTCACCATTGCTGATGCCACCACACTGACCGAAGCGGGTTACGTCGGTGAAGACGTCGAAAACATTATTCAGAAACTGCTGCAGAAATGCGACTATGACGTCGACAAAGCGCAGACCGGCATTGTCTACATCGACGAAATCGACAAGATTTCACGCAAAGCCGAAAACCCTTCCATTACACGCGATGTGTCCGGAGAAGGCGTTCAGCAGGCACTGTTGAAGTTGATCGAGGGTACGCTGGCCTCTGTGCCTCCGCAAGGAGGGCGCAAGCATCCGCAGCAGGAATTCCTGCAGGTCGATACGCGCAATATCCTGTTTATCTGTGGCGGTGCATTCGCCGGTCTTGATAAAGTGATCCAGGATCGTTCCGAGGCGGCTGGAATCGGTTTCCGTGCTCAGGTCAAGGGCAAGAGCGAGCACGATCCATCCAAATTGCTGTCGACTGTTGAACCCGAAGATCTGATCCGTTATGGTCTGATCCCTGAATTTGTAGGACGACTGCCAGTGGTTGCAACGCTGGGCGAGCTGGACGAATCGGCATTGGTCGAAATCCTTGTTCGGCCAAAGAACGCAGTGGTCAAGCAATTCAAGAAGCTGTTCGACATGGAGCATTGCGAACTCGAAGTGCGTGATGATGCGCTCAGCGCCATTGCCCGCAAGGCCATGGAACGTAAAACGGGTGCTCGCGGTCTGCGAACCATCATGGAAAATGTGTTGCTGAACAGCATGTATGAACTGCCATCGGCCGATAACGTTGTCAAGATCGTCGTTGATGAAGCCGTGATCAATGGCGAGGCAGAGCCCTACATGATTTTCGAGAGTAACAAGCGCGCGTCCGGCGATAGCTGACCTGCATGATTGTGCTGCGAAAATAGGCTTGATCAACACCAGCCTGGCAGCCACTTTGAAGCAGAATTACGACTGAAAATGCGTCATTGATCTTTGGGCTTCCGGCATTTTTTGTCTTACCCTGATTCCGCGTAATCCATTTCGACCATCATTGACCTCTTCGAGCTGCTCGCTCTTTCAGGAGCATATTGAACTGCCGTGGAATCATCATGGCTCGTTCCGCCCTGGATTGAGCCTGGATTACCGCTTGAATCCTCACGCATCGAGGCCAATATAGTTGTATTGAGGCCGAGCTGATTGATTGTTGTGATCAATTTCAGCCTGACCCTGCTACGATGAAAATTCATTGCTTGCCTTACCCGCATTCCTACAGAGATTGAGTTATGGCCCGTTCTAAAAAATCTGAATCCGTTAAGACCACCTCCCCGCAACCGACGCCAGTGTTGAGTTTGCGTGATGTGGTGGTGTTTCCGCACATGGTCATTCCGCTGTTTGTAGGGCGGGAGCGTTCTGTGCTGGCGCTGGATGATGCGATGAACGTCGACAAAAGCATCCTGTTGATTACTCAGCGCAGTCCTGATACCGAGGAGCCGGAACCCGAAGATTTGTACGAATACGGCACGCTGGCCACCATTTTGCAGATGCTGAGGCTCCCGGATGGCACGACCAAGGTTCTGGTTGAAGGCGTTGAGCGCGTCAAGATTACCGAGCTGCATGACGATAACGGCTATCTGGCCGGGCGCTGGAGCAGTCTGGACGTGGAGCCCGATGATGACGATGCGGCGATCGACGTAACCGCCCGCAGCATGCTCAGTCTGTTCGAGCAATACGTCAAGCTGAGCCGCAAGATCCCGCCTGAACTGCTGACGACCCTGTCTGGTATTCACGATGTCAGCCGCCAGGCCGACACCATTGCTGCGCATCTTGGCATCCGGATCGAGGATAAGCAGCAGATTCTCGAAACGGCCGACTTGCGCGACCGCATGGAGCGATTGATGGCCCTGATCGAGGGCGAGATCGATGTGCTCAAGCTCGAAAAGCGCATCCGGGGCCGGGTCAAGACCCAGATGGAGAAGAGTCAGCGCGAGTATTACCTGAATGAGCAGATGAAAGCCATACAGAAAGAACTCGGCGACCTGGACGAATCCGGCAATGACATGGGTGAGCTGGAAGCCAAGATCGAAAAGTCCGGCATGCCGAAAGAGGCATTGGAAAAGGCGACCAGTGAGTTCAACAAGCTGAAGATGATGTCACCGATGTCGGCCGAAGCAACCGTAGTGCGAAATTATCTGGACTGGATGCTGGCGGTACCTTGGAAAAAGCGGAGCCGCATCCGGAATGATCTGAGAGCGGCGGAACAGATTCTCGAAGACGATCACTATGGCCTGGAGCGTGTCAAGGAACGCATTCTTGAATACCTGGCCGTTCAGCAGCGCGTCAAGAAATTACGCGGCCCGATTCTGTGTCTGGTCGGACCACCCGGTGTCGGCAAGACCTCCCTGGGTCGGTCGATTGCGCGGGCAACCGGTCGCGAATTCATTCGCATGAGCCTGGGTGGGGTGCGCGATGAGGCCGAAATCCGCGGCCATCGACGCACCTACATTGGCTCGATGCCGGGCCGCGTGGTACAGAACATGTCCAAAGTGGGTACCCGCAACCCGTTGTTCATGCTGGATGAGCTGGACAAGATGAGCATGGATTTTCGCGGCGATCCGTCTTCGGCCTTGCTTGAAGTGCTGGACCCGGAACAGAACAACACGTTTGGCGACCACTATCTGGAAGTGGACTACGATTTGTCCGAAGTCATGTTTCTGGCCACGACCAACTCCCTCAACATCCCGGCACCGTTGCTGGACCGTATGGAGATCATACGAATTCCGGGCTACACCGAAGATGAAAAGCTGAACATTGCGCGTAAGTATCTGCTGCCGAAACAAATCAAGCAGCATGGTCTGAAGGAAGACGAATTGACCGTCAGCGATACTGCGATCACAGACATCGTGCGCTACTACACGCGTGAGGCCGGTGTGCGAAATGTAGAGCGCGAGTTGGCCAAGATCTGTCGTAAGGTGGTCAAGGAAATCAGCCTTGACCCCAGCATTGAGCGGCGCCAGGTGACCACGCGAAACCTCGACAAATATCTGGGTGTGCGCCGCCATCGCTTTGGTCGGGCCGAAGAAAGCAACGAGATTGGCCAGGTAACCGGTCTGGCCTGGACCGAAGTCGGCGGCGAGTTGCTGCAGATCGAAGCCAATGCAGTGGCCGGCAAAGGCAAGCTATTGCTGACCGGGCAGTTGGGTGAGGTCATGCAGGAATCGGTCCAGGCAGCATTATCGGTCGTACGTTCCCGAATCGAAAGCCTGGGCCTTGATCCGGAATTCAATTCGAAGCTCGATCTTCACGTACACGTGCCAGAAGGCGCCACGCCCAAGGATGGCCCGAGTGCAGGTATTGCGATGGTGACCGCACTGGTGTCGGTGCTGGCTGGAATACCGGTACGCTCGGACGTCGCCATGACCGGCGAAATTACCTTGCGCGGCCGCGTGCTGCCGATTGGCGGTTTGAAGGAGAAATTGCTGGCAGCGCTTCGAGGTGGAATCGATATCGTCTTGATTCCAAAAGAAAATGAAAAAGACCTGACGGAAATTCCGGAACGTATCAAGAAGGATCTTGACATCCGGGCAGTCGAATGGATTGATGAAGTATTGGAAGTTGCGCTGACAGAACCACCTCGGGGTGCTGTGTTACCCGGGGCCTCAGGCACCGCTTCCGAACAGGAAAAAACCGCAAGAACGCATTAATTACTGGCCTTTCGGGGCCTGATGGCCTTATAATTGGGTCATCCATGTAGTTCGATACCCTAATCTGCAAACAGTGGATAGTACCTGTGTTTGCCAATCGAACAGAACGGATGGAGGGATTGTTACTTAGAAGTACACAGCTTGCTCGGGCCGATTCGTCTGAGACTGGTAAGACCATCGGGGGGTTCCTTTGGTCGGGGTGCTTTCGCAAAACAATCAAATGACAAATTGAATTGAATCTGGAGCAAATACAAAATGAATAAATCTGAATTAATCGATGCGATGGCTTCACATGCTGATCTGTCCAAGGCCGATGCCGGTCGTGCACTCGAGGCCTTCATGGGCACCGTGTCCAAAGCCCTGAAAAAAGGCGATACTGTATCACTGGTCGGTTTTGGAACGTTCTCGGTCAAGAAGCGTGCTGCTCGCACAGGCCGTAACCCGGCAACGGGTGAAACCATCAAGATCAAGGCGTCAAAAACGCCTGCATTTAAGGCTGGTAAAGGCTTTAAAGACGCGATAAAATAATCTGCTCGGTTATTTGAACGTCCCGGGTGCTTAGCTCAGTTGGGAGAGCATCGCCCTTACAAGGCGAGGGTCGGCGGTTCGAGCCCGTCAGCACCCACCAAGTAAAAGGAGTGGTAGTTCAGTTGGTTAGAATACCGGCCTGTCACGCCGGGGGTCGCGGGTTCGAGTCCCGTCCACTCCGCCATTAACCAAACGGGGCGTCTGATTCAGACGCCCTTTTTTATGTCAAATTGTGACTTTTCGAGTCTGTGACAAGCGCTCGAAAAGTGGATTGTTTGGGTTTCGTACAGAGGTCTACCCGCTATGTTGCAGGCTATTCGTGATCGTGTAACCGGAGTGGTTGCGTTCTTCATTCTCGGGCTCTTGGCCGTGCCATTCTTGTTTTTTGGCCTTGAAAGTTATGTGCGTGGCGTGCCTCAGGACGCGGTGGCCCAGGTCGGTGATGCTGAAATCAGCATGTCTGAATTTCAAACCGAATTTGCGCGTTATCGTGCCCAGCTGCGGATTCAGCAGGGTGAAAATTACAACGAGCTCGCAACCAACCAGCCGCAGGTACGTCGCGAGTTTCTCGACAGCATGATTGATCAACGGCTGTTGGAACAGCATGCCCGGTCCATGGGTCTGAACGTCAGTCCGGGTACCTTGCTTGAAGTCATTCAAGGGATTGAAGCGTTTCAGGTGGACGGTGTATTCAGCCCCGGAATGTATCAACAACGACTGCAGATGAATGGTCAGAGTCCGGCCCAATTCGAGCGTGAATTGATGGCGGATCTCCTGCTGCGCGAGCTGCCTGCTGCTGTCTCTTCCTCGGGATTTGTCACCGATGCCGATCTCGATCGATTCCTCGAGATCCAGCTGCAGCAACGCACGGTTGGACTGGTGCCAATCGATAGTGCGCCGTTTCGCGATCCGGAAGTCGTTACAGATGAACGCATTGAAGCGTTTTACAACGACAACACCGACCAGTTCTTGAGGCCTGAAGAAATCACCCTCGAATACGTCGAGCTGAATACCCAGGCCATGGCCGATCGAATCGAGCTTGACGAAACGGAAGTCCGGCAGCGTTATGAAGCCGTACAGAATCGCTATATGACCCCGGAACAGCGGCGTGCTGCACATATCCTGATAGAGCAGAATGCAGAACGCGATGCGATCGCAGCTCAGGCTTTGGCCCAGTCCATTCGTGACCGCATTGAGCAGGGTGAGGCATTTGCTGAACTGGCTGCCGAGCTGTCGGAAGATCCGGGTTCGAGTGGCCAGGGCGGTGACCTCGGTTTCATTGAGCCCAATATCATGCCGGCGGCTTTTGAGGAACGACTGTATGCAATGCAAGTGGGCGAGGTGTCCGAGCCTATCCAAACCGAATTCGGCTGGCACATCATTCGCCTGGACGAGGTGGTTCCGCCTCGTGGTCAGACATTTGAGGAAGCGCGTAGCGAAATTGAGGCCATCATGCAGGAAGAGCAGGCCGATGACCTGTACGTTGAGCTCCAGGAACGCATGATCGATCTGATCTATGCCGACCCGACCGGGCTCGAAGCGGTTGCCAGTGATCTGGGCCTTGAACTACAGACCAGCGACTCCTTTTCGCGCTTCAATGCACCCGGCATACTGGGCGATCCTCAAGTGCTGGAGGCTGCTTTTTCCGACTTGGTGTTAGTGGATCGAGAGACTAGCGAACCAATTGAAATTGAGCGTAATCAGGCGGTCGTCATTCGGGTGACTGATCATCAGCCCGCCACGCCTCGCTCGCTGGACGATGTCAGCCAGGAAATACGTGATCGCCTGGCGCGCGAAGATGCGCGCGAGGCTGCAAGAGCGCTGGGGCAGTCGCTGATTGACCAAGTCAATAGCGCCGATACCACGCTGAGTGAGCTGGCCGAGGCCCGTGAACTTGAATTTTCCGAGCGCACGATCACCCGGCGCGACTTCGACCTGGGAAGCCAGGTGCTCAACGCGATCTTCGCATTGCCCGATCCTGGCCAAAGCCCGGCAATGCACCTCGTTGAGCGCGGCGGCGGTTGGACGCTTGTGCGTCTGGACCAGGTCGAAGCCGGTAATCCGGACGAAGCCGACGATGCACAGCTGCAAAGCGCACGCCTGCAGTTGTCGATGGGCCGTTCAGCACAGGAAGTGCAGGGCTTGCTGGAATGGCTGCGAGAAAATACTGATATTACGGTTATCGAAGAACGTATCTTGTAGCAAAGGCCATTGGCTCTTCTTCGTGATGCAACATCAGCGTTTGCTTTTGAATTGCATTCACCGGATTGTTGCAGCGGTTAGCTCCCTGTAGAACCTGGAACTGATCAATCGAAGTCAAAACCATTCCGCCGCCCGCTCTGCGGGCTGATGCGAGGTACTTTTTTGTCGCAAGACACAAAAAAGTACCTCGCATCAGCCGGCGAAGCCGTGCGGCGATATGCTTTAGATCATGATTTTGTATTTCAAGAGAATCAATCATCAGTCCGCAGAGCGGGCAGCGAAATGATTTTGATGTTGAGGCTCTCAAATGAAACTATTTTCTTTGGCGGCGAAGCCGAGCGACGAAACGCTTTTGGGTTCTGAAGCCGACTACTAAGATGAAAACAGTTACCAGAAAAATCTGCGATGCAAGCAGGTTAATCCAACCCTGCCATGCCCACAATGTTGTAGCCAGCATCCACGTAGGTGATTTCCCCGGTAATGCCACCAGCCAGGTCCGAACATAGAAACGCAGCGGCGTTGCCAACATCTTCGATGGAAACGCTGCGGCGCAGTGGCGCGGTGGTTTCTACGTGATCGAGCATCGCGCGAAACTTGGAAATGCCGGCGGCGGCCAGCGTCTTGATCGGACCTGCGGAAATGCCGTTGACGCGAATACCGTGTGGCCCCAAGCCATGGGCCAGGTAGCGCACGTTGGCTTCCAAAGAGGCTTTGGCCAAGCCCATCACGTTGTAGCTCGGCATGGCGCGCACAGCGCCGAGGTAACTGAGCGTGAGCAGTGAGGCATTTCGCCCCTCCATCAGTGGTTTGCCAGCCTTTGCGAGGGCTGCAAAACTGTAGCTGGAGATATCGTGGGCGATGCGAAAGCCTTCGCGCGTGACCACTTCGGCAAATTCGCCCTCGATCTGATCGCGTGGCGCGAAGCCGACGGCATGCACAATGCCGTCCAGACCATCCCAGTGTTCGCTCAGGGTATTGAAGACTTGGTCGATTTGCTCGTCGCTGGCAACGTCCAGCGGCATCACCAGCTTGGAGCCGGTCTGTTCAGCAATCTTGTCCACCCGGCTCTTCAGCTTTTCGGTCTGATAGGTAAACGCCAGTTCGGCGCCTTCCCGGTGCATCGCCTCGGCAATGCCCCAAGCAATCGATCGCGGGCTGGCGACGCCTACAATCAACACGCGCTTTCCTTGCATAATGCCCATCCACCCGTACTCCTTTATTAATAATTATTGGCCTGCTCTTGCAGGTAATATTTCATTGTACCGCTGAAACATACCTTCAATTATCCAAAAAAAAGGCGACCCGCAGGTCGCCTTTGGTCAAACAAAAAGATGTTTGATTAAGCCATGCGGCGAATTACGAATACGCCCAAGCCTGAAAGCATCAAGACCAGAATAGCCATTGCCCAGAAGTTGTTTAC
>CAKZPB010000073.1 GCA_937138395.1 uncultured Pseudomonadota bacterium | reverse complement strand
TGACGGCCATCGATGATCTGCGGTTGTATGGGGTATGACTCGCAAGGTCATCATTGGCAGTTTGGGGACGAGGCGCTGCGATTGCAGCGCCTCTTTTATTAAAGCGCCTTCCTTAATAATGAGGTGCGTTTACTAAAAGGGAGCGCTGCCCGGGGTGCGTGGGTAGGGGATGACATCACGGATGTTGGTCATGCCGGTGATGTAGTTCAGCAGTCGTTCGAAGCCGAGTCCGAAACCCGCGTGGGGAACGGTTCCATACTTGCGTAAGTCCAGAAACCAGCCGTAGTGTTCCGGATCGAGGCCTTCGGCTTGCATGCGGTTGGTCAGTATGTCCAGCCGTTCCTCACGCTGGCTGCCGCCGATGATCTCACCGATGCCGGGCGCCAGGACATCCATGGCCGCGACGGTATTATTGTCGTCATTGAGCCGCATGTAGAACGCCTTGATTTCATCCGGGTAATTCATGACGATGACTGGTGCCTGGCAGTGCTGTTCGGTCAGGTAACGCTCATGCTCGGTTTGCAAATCCAGGCCCCATTCAGGCTTGTATTCAAATGTTTTACCGCTATTTTCCAGAATTCGAATGGCTTCGGCATAGTCCATACGCACAAATGGGCTGTTGATCAGCGATTCAAGTCGACTGATGGCCGTGGGTTCAATGCGTTCTGCAAAAAACGCCATGTCGTCAGCGTGGTGCTTGAGTACGTCGGTGAACACGGATTTCAAGAAGTCTTCTGCTAGCGCTGCCAGGTCGTCGAGGTCTGCAAATGCGATTTCAGGCTCGATCATCCAGAATTCAGCCAGGTGACGTGCAGTGTTTGAATTTTCCGCGCGAAAGGTCGGGCCAAAGGTATAGACCTTGCTCATGGCCAGGCAGAAGGCCTCGACGTTCAACTGGCCAGAAACCGTCAGAAAGGTTTCCTGGCCGAAGAAATCCCGCTTGAAATCGACCTGCTGTTGATCATCTCGCGGCAGGTTGTTCAGATCCAGTGTGCTGACGCGAAACAATTCACCGGCACCCTCTGCATCCGACGAGGTGATGATCGGCGTATTGACCCAGTAAAAGCCCTTGGTGTGAAAATAGTCGTGAATGGCTTTTGCTGCACCGTGGCGAATGCGGGTGATGGCGCCGAAAGTATTGGTGCGGGGGCGCAGGTGTGCAACGGTTCGCAGAAACTCAAAGCTGTGACGCTTGGGTTGCACCGGATAGGTATCGGGATTCTCCACCCAGCCCAGCACCTCGATTTCAGTTGCTTGCACTTCGAATGACTGGCCCCGACCCTTGGATTCGGTCAACGTGCCGTGACAGCGAATTGCGCAGCCAGCAGTCAGCCGCAGGATCCGGTCCTGATAGCCAGGCATCTCTTTATCTGCGACCAATTGAAGATTGTCGAGGCAGGATCCATCATTCAGTTGGATGAAGGAAAAGCCGGCCTTGGAGTCCCTGCGAGTGCGGACCCAACCCTGCACAGTAACCGGCGTGTCGGGCGCCACGGCTCCGGCCAGCGCGTCTCGTATCGAGGTTTCAGCCATGAATCAGTGCCTGTTGATGGATTGAAATTACAACGTCAGCTCGAGATGATAAAATAGAACCTTAATGAAGTGTTTGAAGTCGTGCTTTTTGTTGAATTTTCCTAATTCAGTTTCCCTGCCACTAATTGATTGTGGTTATTCCGGATCATATATAAATACCAATGAACGACACTGTTATACAACTTAGTCCAACCGCCGCGCGTCGCGTCGAGGAGTTCATGCGGGTTGACGGCGGTCTCGGGCTTCGGCTCGGCGTCCGTCGTACCGGGTGCTCGGGCTGGGCCTATGAAGTCGGGCTGGCACAGGCAATTGCCGATCATGATCATGTTTTCGAGGATCGTGGCGTCAAAATCGTCATTGATGACAAAGCCCTGCCGTTTTTTTCGGGCACAACGGTCGATTTCGTTCAGCAGGGCTTGAACTACAATTTTGAGTTTCACAATCCCAACGTAAAAGAAGCGTGTGGCTGCGGCGAAAGCGTGACGTTCGACTGAGTCTGCACCCTTCCAACGCTGAATGTGCTCGATTTCTCGCCGGGCACCGATCAATACTGCATTTTTTTCAGTTTCCCCTTGACTGATGAGCACAATTGTCCGACAATTGCTGGCTGCGTCCGAAAATGATGATTTCCGGATAGGGTCCTGGTGTCCTGATTGCCGGAGGGGTACTCAAGCGGTCAACGAGGGCAGACTGTAAATCTGCTGGCTATGCCTTCGCAGGTTCGAATCCTGCCCCCTCCACCATTTCGGATCGCAATTGAATGTGATTTACAGCAGGCGGGTGTAGTTCAAGGGTAGAACCTCAGCCTTCCAAGCTGATGATGGCGGTTCGAGTCCGCTCACCCGCTCCAGTTTTACAGGGCTGAACGAGTGGTCCGGTTTCTGCCGGATAAAGAACATCGATTGTTGGACCGCGACAATCGACCGCTTGAATGGTTTGGGTCTGCAGCTTTGATTGAATGTAGATCGACAGTATCGCCCGCGTAGCTCAGGCGGTAGAGCACTCCCTTGGTAAGGGAGAGGTCACTGGTTCAATTCCAGTCGTGGGCACCAGAATTAATGATGCTTGATGCAGCAACAAGGTTTACGAGAACTAAATACGGAGTCTTTCAGGAATGTCCAAGGAAAAATTCGAACGCACCAAACCGCACGTCAATGTTGGCACGATTG
>CAKZPB010000072.1 GCA_937138395.1 uncultured Pseudomonadota bacterium | reverse complement strand
GACGAGGAGTCCATCACTTTGGACGTGACTGCGCCCAACTTGACCATCATGGTCAATAATAAAATCGCCTATTCAAACCTTCATTCGAACTGGCAACCCATCAGCTGTGACGACGGCACTATTCCAGGCTTTGTACCGGACGGCTCTGGAACACAAGGAGTAACTGTACCGCTCGATGAAGACCTGCTGACGCCTGTGTTTCCGGTAGATATCGAAGTGCTGGCTGGAGACCCCGGATCTGGAATACGAAGAATACGCGTGGTAACTCCACCAGGGCCGGTCACAAGTGACGATGCACAAGCCACTTCCTACGGTCAATCCTTTTCCGAAGTGCTTAAAAACTATGTGCCCCCGTATGCAAGTGCCCGGGCAATTACCTACCGCTACAGTCAGCAGAATACCAGCAAGATTCGACATGATTTCCAAGCAAGGGACGGCGCAAATCCGTGGCATGAATATCGATTCCAGATTGACATCGCGCCGGAATCCGACGTGTGTCCCTGACGCTGACAATCAGTCAGAAGGCGTTATGACCTCGATTGAGGCGTACTCCATCCGCAGCAGAGGGCTGAAACCATCGGGCCAGCATGGCTTGCCCTGGTAATGACCGGGGACAAACCAACGCGAAGGATGAGGGAAATAATGGTTGGTCGTTAGTCCCAGCCGGGCCCCGCAAGCGCAACTCGCATTCTGGCAATGCCTTGTTGATTACTACTCGATACGCAACACCAATTCAACCCGGCGGTTGAACGAACGGCCCGACTCGCTGCGATTGCTGGCCACCGGCGAATATGGGCCGACGCCGTGAGCTGACAGCCGGCTGGTATCAATGCCGCGTTCGACCAGTGCGTCTGCCACACCCGAAGCGCGATCGCTGGACAAGGTCAGGTTGGCCTGTAAATCACCGGTATCGTCGGTATGGCCGACCACGTAATAACGGGTATCCGGGTTGGCGCTCAAATACGAGACAATAACTTCCAGCGCGTCCGCCGACTCGGGCCGTAGGACCGCGTTGCCGGTTTCGAAGAAAATGCCGTCCAGCACCGAGCGGCCTTCGTCATTCAGGCGCGCTGACAATAACGCTTCAGACAGCGTCACGGTATCGGCTTTACGCTCGGCCGACTCCAGCACATCGACTGAGTACAGACCGCGCTCGGCGCTGATGATGATCATCACGTGATAGGTCCGGTCGGCGAGCGTTTTACGGGCCGACAGGTAGTGCTCGGCCCAGCCCAGAAGATATACGTCGGTGCTCATCGGGAATGAGTCGTAGCCGCGTTGCCGAAACAAGCCCGTATTCTGATAGGTTGGTGGAACGCTCAGCGTCAGGTTGCAGTCCGGGGCACGGCAGTCAAGCAGTATCTCGAACCCGCCTTGCTCCAGCGCATCCAGATAGCTGCGATAGACCTCGAATGGTGTCACGCCTTCCGGTCGCCGATAGATATGGCTGACCAGCGCACCTTCCTTGGTTTCCACCGTCGCGATATTGCGCGCTTGAAGCGGCGGCACCAACAGCGGTAATTCTGCAAACCGCGTCTCATAGCTTCCTACGGTCTCGCTGCCTTCAAACGGCGAGATCAGCGCTGCTTGAGCCAAAGCGCTGATTGGAAAAAACAACAGGGCCAACAGCCCAAATGAACATATTCTTTGTAGTTTCATGGCCTGACTCCTATCAGATTGGACTGCAATAGTTCAGCGTACGGATCAATCATGCGTAGCGCCAGAAAATTAAGGATCAGCTCAGCTGACATATTGATGAGCTGTGTTTGATTTAACGATAAGCATCAACTTTTTTGGCCAGGAAATCCAGCTCCGCACGTTAGTTATAGATAGAAACCAGGAATTTCAGCGGTTGGCACATATAGAAGCGTTTGCATGGATTCAACGTGCTGAGGTACCGAAGTACGACCAAACATAGGTAAACAACATGCGTCATTTACTTGATATTCGACTATTTTCTGCTGTTTGCATTGGCTTGATGCTAATGATTTCGGATTCTGCTTCCGCGGACCGAAACATCACGCGTTCCTGCACAGGAATCTATGGTGCAGAAATTGATCGGGTAAACGGCAACAGGACGGCTAGAAATACAGAATCAGCTTTTTTCGCTGAGTTTTCAGGCCGTGGTGGCTGCCGAAAAATCAATCGTAACAAGTGCCGTCGCAACGCGATGAGTGCAATTTTTAAATGCGGGACGGGCCAATGGCGACTCCGCACGAGTACGGATATCCCTCGAGACTGCACGGGCAACAATATCGAAGGTTACGCCATAACTAATTTCGACAGCCAGATGACGGCGGCAATTTGCAACCACCCTGCAGTCGCGTCGGGCGATGAAGTCGAAGCTCGAGTTTTTGTATCCTCCTACGGCTCGACTGGCTGTGGCGGCGATCGAGCCCTGGGTTTTCAAGGCGCCTCAATACTATTCCCGGTTCCACCGGCTAGCAGAGGCGATGCCGAAGATGAGGCCTCGACTGTGTTAGGCAGCGTAACCATGACCTGCGGTGATACGCGAGAAATGGTAGCTGAGGCGGCCCCCGTAACATCAACACGTTCAGTATCGGGGAGTGATCGCACAACAGGATCCGAAGACGCTTCCAGCCGGCCTGGAACCAGCGCTATGAGTAGTCGGCTGACAGCACGAACTGCAGTCGCTGAATCGCGCAGCACTACAGCTTGTCATGATGCAGTTCAAGGCCAGATTGCCTGGGATTACAACGGTAATACCAGCTGGGGTAGCAGCAATCTCGATCGCCTTTGCTCTGGTGCGGAAACATCTATACAGCCAGCGAAATGTTTTGAGCAGGTCATGCATCGGGGAGTGAACTGGGGTGGCGGCACCAACTGGCAGTGGGCGAACGTACTGGACTTGTGCGAAGGCACCACGGATGCGAGTGCCACCATCTCTTGTTTTGAACGAGAAAAAAGAAGTGGCTGGCAGAGTGCGATAGAAACATGCTCGAACTAAACATGAAGATTGAATAAGCGATAGCCCTTTGAATACTGAATATATAAAGCGCCAAATTTCGATACATCGGGTATAAGCAATCGAGTGGTTTCAAACACAATTTGGCTGTTCCGGTTTTATACCAATTGCCGGATTCAAGCTGTAAGGAGACAACACCCATGATAGGAATCCCCGGAAAAACAACAGTTGCCGCACTCATTTTGCACAGCGTTGCACTATGGACACTGCCGACCGGCGCGCTGATCGCTCAGCAGAAAGCCGAAGAAATCAAGCCTGTGGTCCGGCCGAATGTACAAACTGTGAATCCATCGATTCGCAGGGAAGCATTAAAACCACAGACCCTGAATAAAGCCCAGTTAAGCCCTAGCGAACACCAAGCCATTCTTCGCGCACACAACGCCAGGGTTCAGGCTACAACGGTCGGGCCTACCGCCCGACCGGGCACAGCGTCAACAACTCAGAACCACCAATTCAACGAATCCCAATACGACTGTGACGATAGCAACCCGTTGGCTCATCCTGGCGCTCAAGAGGTTTGCGATGGTTTCGATAACAATTGCGATGGCGACATTGACAAGGATGTGACCAATCGGTATTTCCTGGATGCCGATGGCGATAGCTGGGGCGATGCCAACCGCACGCTTATGGCCTGTGACCGCCCAGATGGCTATGCCGCACGGCCGAATGACTGTGATGACACCAACCTGATTATCTACCCAGGTGCTGCTGAAATACCCGGTAACGGGATCGATGAAAACTGTAACGGCCGCGATGATTGAGGAGCATTCAATGAAACCATTCAGACTGTTTGCTTACGTGCTACTGATTGCCTGGGCTTTCACGTACAACAGTGAAATCCAGGCCGACGCCCGCTCGGATGCCAGTGCATTCTGTTCGGAGTACAACCGGGAAAAAGGCGTCAATATGTGCGCACAGCAACGATGCCCTTGCGGCCGGGCGACCACGGAAGTTGAACGGTTTGATGCATCGGGACTCAAGATTTCAAGATGTGCCTGCGTCAACAAGCGCCAGCTGGCTGCCTGGGAGGCCGAACGGCTTGCCTCGATGTGCAAAACAAACACCGACTGCAACGACGGCATCTGGTGCAACGGCGAAGAAACCTGCAGCGCCGGACAGTGCCAACCGGGCATACCGCCCTGTGGAGAAGGCGTCCGGTGTGATGAGATTACCGATCATTGCGGCGCAGCGCCATGCCAGGACAATGATGGTGATGGCTATACCGCAATGGCTTGCGGCGGCAACGACTGCGACGATAATGATGCCCGCCGGTACCCGGGAAATATTGAACAATGCGATGCGCGAGGCATCGATGAGGACTGCGATCCAACCACAGTGGGCAGTCTCGACGCTGACGGTGATGGGTTTATTTCATCCGAGTGCAAGTAACATGCAATGCAGTCTTAGGAAACCTCTGAATCACTCTGCTTGGAGCGCGTTTCAGTCAGAAAAGCAGGAGATCGTGCGGTGCGGCGTAAGTGACGCAACGCGCTAGATGCGGCATTTCCGGC
>CAKZPB010000071.1 GCA_937138395.1 uncultured Pseudomonadota bacterium | reverse complement strand
TTAATTTTGAATTCGGTCAAATTCTTTCAACGGCGTTACATTACTGTCGGGTAGACTTAAAGTGAAGCCTTATTTTTGTTGTTTTATCCCGATTTTTTTGCAATTCATTTTTTTGGCGTCAGAATTGAATGCAACATAATGGGTTGAATTGTGATTTGAATGTACAATTTGATAAATTATTGTGAGATTTTTCACATTAATAGTTGTCGATTTGTATCACTTGTGTTTCTAAATCTTATGCATTGCGAAGTCGGGCTTATTGTGCAGTATTGCGTTGGTTACTGATGATCCGATCGATTTTTATCCTGTGTTTGGTGACAATCAGCGGGACGCTGAAGGCTGAAAGCCTGGGTCCGGACTATGGAGTGGTACAGCAATGGACTGCTGCCGATGGGCTTCCCGCCGACACAATCAGCCGACTGGCGATCGATGAACAAGGCTATCTATGGATGGCTACGTACGATGGAATCGTGCGTCATCAGGGGTTCGACTTTCGGGTCTATACGCGGGAAACCGAACCGGCCTTCCCCAACAACCGGGCGTTCGCGGTATTCGCGGCCCCTGAATCCGGTGTCATTGTTCACTTTGAAAACGGAGCGCTGGGGTATCTAGGGTCGCACGGGTATCAACCCATCGGTCATTCAGAAATTTCCAATGTCGCGGTATGGAATGAACTGATCTGGTTCATTGATCAACAAACCCAGCGCCTGTATTCATGGAGTAACTCAGGCGGACTTCAACCACGCACGAGCACAATCCTGACCAAATTGGCGGTTGATCGATTCAACGAGCGATTGCTGCTTGGGGGCGTTAATGGCGGCGTGCAAGCGATGAGCTTGACCAATGAAGGCCTGGTGGGATATACCCAGATCATCAGCACGACACCCGATCCCGTTATCGGCGTGGCTGGCGGTCCGAACGAAGCCACGTTGATTCTGACTTCCCGCTCCGCGCATCAAGTGTCCTCAGGTTCGGAGACGCTTCAAACGACTCATCTGACCAATTGGGAAAACACACAGCCTCGCCTGCTCAGAGCAGCATGGACCGCCGATGGCTGGCATATTGCCAACTTGTTTACCGATTCAGGAGTTGGCCCTACGACCCTGCTCACATCAGGCGCTCGCGCACTCCCCGTTGATGCAGTCAGAAGCGTTGATGCGGATCGAAGCGCTGCAACAATCGTGCGCATCGATGCCCGGGAGCGGCGCTGGATCAACGACGGGCATCGTTTGTTTCGTGATGGAGAACTCATCTATACAAGCAAGAACCGGATCTTCGATTTCATTGTGGATTCATTTGATCAGATCTGGATGGCACAACCCGGTCAAGGCCTTAAATTACTCAAGCGCAGCATGATCAGGATTATCGGACAAGGACCTGCAGGCCTGCCCGATCCGAATATCACCATGGTTACACAAATCGAAGGCGACATACTGGCAGGTGGCTGGGTGGCACTGTCCAAGCTGGATCCGGAGACCGGTGAATGGCAACACCTGCTGGACCGCGCTGCCCGTGACGTGATTCCAGACGGCGATGGCTTGTTGGTCGGGAACAATGGCGTATGTCGACTTTCTGGCCCGGGAAAATGCCTACCTGCTGTTGATTTTCCGCTCCCTACAGCAGATGTTCCGCTGTTGCACCGCGATTCAACCGGCGCAGTATGGGCCGGAACGGAAGCCGGCATTTTCCGCCGCAGTCCGGACGGTGCCTGGCAGCGTCGCTTGATTCATCCATCCGCAGCCAGGGCGGCGCTCGAGAATCAGCATGGAGAACTCGTTCTGGGTACGAATGGTGATGGACTGCTGGTCTTGTCCATTCATGATGGCCCAGCCTTTCCGGTCACTCAGCTGGGCCATGAAGCTGGCTTGTCGAGTCAATTCATCCGGTCACTACTGAGTGTCTCCAATGGCCGTATTCTGGTCGGTACGGAAGATGCCGGCATGTGTCTGTTGAATTCTGATATGGATATGGTTGGTTGTATTTCTACCGCTGACGGCCTGCCCCATCACAGCGTCCATTTCATGCTGGTCGACGAACTACACCGACTATGGGTCAACACCAATAGCGGAATTTATTCGGTCGATTTGACCAACTTGCTTACCTACATCGAAGGCGGTCATAGCAGTGTGCCGGTATTCAGACAATTTGGTGAACGCCAGGGCCTGCTGAGCCTGGAGGGCAACGGTGGCGTCAATCGGGCCGGCGTTTATACAGCTGACGGTCGAATCTGGTTGCCTAATCAAAAGGGCCTTGTGATCATTCAAACGCATTCAGATTCAACGACCGCGCTGCCAACGTTGAAACCGTTGATTCGTGTTCAAGGAGAGACGGTCAACGAACCATTGGAATTGGACGCTACTGCAAGACAGCTTGAGCTCGAGGTTCTAGCCATCGCTTTAACGCGGCCTGAAGACGTTGAGTTTCGCTACCGTTTCGGTCGGTCTGAAGATTGGTTCATGCTCGGTAAACAACGAAGAATGACCTTGACCAACCTGCCCCCAGGACCCCAGCGAATTGAGTTCCAGGCCCGCTATCCAGAACTGGAATGGCGTGGCCCGGCCACGATGCTGGAACTTCATGTGGGCTATCTGACACATGAGCACCCGGCGACAAAGACCGTATTGCTATTGCTCGCCCTGACAGGCTTGTCAGGAATCTGGCTGCTGATGAGGAATCGACAGCGCGCTTTGGAGCGCAAAGTAAAAGAACGTTCACTGCGGCTGGATCAAGCGTCTCAACAAGTTACCAAGCTGAATGATTCAATGCAGCGTGTGGACCTACGCCACCGAACCGCGCTCAAGGCAGTAAGCGGCGAATTAAAAGCGGTGCTTGATGCAGCGATCGAGCCCTTACTCGATCGAATGGATCCACCGCCTTCCAAGAAGGAACTAGGCGAAATCCAGTCAAAAGCACGAACGCTTGGAAGGCTGGTCGATCAAGTCAACGAATTTGGCGATGGCTCATCCCATTCGGTCGAGACCAAACCGGATCCCTCACCGAATGCAGGCTTGAACCAATCTGAAAACGAATCAAAGTCAACTCGTTACCGCACAGATGACACGAGTGATTTGGAAAACAGGGTCCGGCTTGAGGTGCTTCTGAATTTGAGCGACCCTGAATTTACGGTCGACAAACTTGCCGCTACCATGGCTATGAGCCGAAGCGTCCTCTATCGGCGGGTCGCTGAATTCAGTGATAGCAGTCCAGCAGAATTGATCCGGGATCTACGGTTGGAACAGGCGGGCCGGTTGCTTTTGGAAACCGAGGAACGCATTTCAACGATCGGCGATGCCACCGGCTTCAGGGACGTCTCGACTTTCTCACGCGCATTTTCAAAAAAAATGGGCATGTCGCCTCGTCAGTGGCGCAAGCAACAGGCCCGCGATTCTTCGACATTGAAAGAGTAAGCCTGGTGACCGAATTGCTGCCGCAATAGCAATCGATGCCAAAGCTCTTCAACAGCCCGAAATCAAGGCAATCACGGCCTGAAAAACCGCGCCAACGATATGCAAGCCTGTTCTCCGTTTGTTTGCCTGATCAATAAAAGCATGGCCTGCGGATTGCTTGGCAGTGACAAGTCACATGTTTCTTCGATATTCGCCACCCACCTCGTACAGTGCATGGCTGATCTGACCCAATGAGCAGACCTTGACCGCGTCCATCAGGCCGGCGAAGGTATTGCCGCGCTGACGGGCGATATGCTGCAGATTCAGCAGCGCCTGCTGGCCTCGATCGGCATTGCGCCCCTTGAAGGCCTGCACATTAGCAACCTGCTGCTGTTTTTCGTGCTCGGTCGAGCGCATCAGTTCAATCTCGCCGCCTTCCTGCTGCTCGGACTCATCCGGCAGAAACGTGTTGACGCCGATCAGCGGCAGGGAGCCATCGTGCTTTTTGTGCTCGTACACCATGGACTCATCCTGGATCTTGCCGCGTTGATACATGGTATCCATGGCACCCAGCACGCCGCCACGCTCGGAAATACGCTCGAATTCCTTGTACACCGCATCTTCAACCAGATCGGTCAGCTGGTCGATGATGAAACTGCCCTGGAGCGGGTTTTCGCAATAGTTCAGGCCCAGTTCCTTGTTGATGATCATCTGGATGGCGACGGCACGGCGCACCGACGCTTCGGTCGGCGTGGTGATGGCTTCGTCGTAGGCGTTGGTATGCAGACTGTTGCAGTTGTCGAAAATCGCGTACAGCGCCTGCAGGGTGGTGCGGATGTCGTTGAACTGGATTTCCTGCGCGTGCAGCGAGCGGCCGGACGTCTGGATGTGATACTTCATCATCTGAGATCGCTTGTTTGCACCATAGCGCTCGCGCATGGCACGCGCCCAGATGCGACGTGCCACGCGTCCGATGACCGAATACTCCGGATCCATCCCGTTGGAAAAGAAAAACGACAGATTGGGCGCAAAGTCATTGATGTCCATGCCACGCGCCAGGTAATACTCGACGATGGTGAAGCCGTTCGACAGCGTGAACGCCAGCTGGCTGATCGGGTTCGCGCCCGCCTCGGCAATATGGTAGCCGGAGATCGAGACCGAGTAGAAATTGCGCACGCCCTGTTCGATGAAATACTGCTGGATATCGCCCATCATATGCAGTGCGAATTCAGTCGAAAAAATACAGGTGTTCTGGGCCTGGTCTTCTTTCAGGATATCGGCCTGGACAGTACCGCGAACGACCTTGAGCGTGTCGGACTTGATGCGTTCATAGGTATCGGCATCGACCAGACGGTCACCGCTGACGCCAAGCATGTCCAGCCCCAGCCCGTTACTGCCGGACGGAATATCACCTGTATATTCGGGGTGCTGATCACCCAGCAGCTCGGCCCTTTTGTTCTGCGCCGCATTCCAATCACCGGTTTGTTTCAAATGCTTTTCGACCTGCTGGTCAATGGCCGTATTCATGTACATGGCAAGAATCATCGGCGCCGGGCCGTTGATCGTCATCGAAACGGAAGTGGCCGGATCGCACAGATCGAAACCGGAATACAGTTTTTTCATGTCATCCAGCGTGGCAATCGATACACCGGAATTACCGACCTTGCCGTAGATATCCGGCCGCTGGTGGGGGTCCTCACCGTACAGCGTGACCGAATCAAACGCAGTCGACAAACGGCGCGCGTCCTGGCCCGCCGACAGGTAATGAAAGCGGCGATTCGTTCGTTCTGGCGTGCCCTCGCCGGCAAACATCCGGATCGGGTCCTCACCGCTGCGGCGGTAGGGATAAACGCCGCCCGTATAGGGGTAATACCCGGGCAGGTTCTCCTTCAGCACGAAGGTCAGCAGATCGCCCCAGTCGTCGGTCTGTGGCGCGGCAATTTTTGGAATCTTCAGCCGCGACAGTGATTCCCGATAGTTGGGACCGGTAATGGTCTTGTCGCGCACCTGATACGAAAATTCCTCGGACTCGACTGAATGCTTGAGGTCCGGCCACTGCTGCAGCAATTCGCGGGCAGCCTCCGGGACAGACTTGAGCAATTCGTTATAGCGAGTGACCAGATCGGCAACCGGGTCGTTGGATTCGACACTCGCCCGAAACGGCTCCAGTGGCTGGGGCAACGTGTTTGGGCTCAGCTCGCGCAAGACTTCATAATAATGCTGCGCCCGCCTGGCATCATCTGCCCAGCCAGCAATGGCCTCGTTGATACCGCGGCCCTGCTCGGCAATTTCGGCCAGGTACCGCACGCGCTTGCCCGGGATCAGAACGGAGGGTTTTGGCGCTTTGTCGTCGAGATCGACGTCGGGACTGAAGTCGCAACGACCTGTCCCGAACTGCGCGTCTCGAGCATCGGGCCCCGCGTCCCGTTCTCCGCTCTGTGAAGATTCATTCGTGCTGTGTTCCGGCCCTTTTTCACGCAGAAGCCGGCAAAGGTTCATGAACATCCAGGTCACGCCCGGATCGTTGAACTGGCTGGCAATGGTTGGATAGACCGGCGTGTCATCGTCGGCCATCTGGAAGGCCAGTCGGTTGCGTCGCCATTGTTTGCGTATATCACGCAGCGCGTCCTGGCTGCCCTGGCGATCGAACTTGTTCAAAATCACCAGTTCAGCGAAATCGAGCATGTCGATCTTTTCAAGCTGACTGGCCGCACCGTATTCGGACGTCATGACGTAAATCGGGAAATCAACCAGATCAACCACATCGGAATCGGATTGGCCGATGCCGGCGGTTTCCAGAATCACCAGATCAAATTCCGACGCTCTTAGCAGGGAAACACAATCCCGCACGACCTCCGACGTGGCCCTGTGCGCGCGTCGCGTCGCCATCGAGCGCATGAACACTCGCTCGGAGCGTAGTGTGTTCATGCGAATTCGATCACCCAGCAGCGCACCACCGGTACGACGGCGCGTTGGATCCACGGCCAATACGGCAATATTCATTTCCGGGAAATACTGCAGAAATCGACTGATCAACTCGTCGGTGACAGACGATTTCCCCGCTCCGCCAGTGCCAGTCAAGCCAATCACCGGCACCGATTGTCCAACGCCTGTCCATTCGCGCCGCTTCAGCTTCAGTTCGGCCTCGCTTAATCGACCGTTTTCGAGCGCGCTGAGCATGGCGGCAAGCGTTTCCGGACGCGCGTGATCCACCGCTTCCAGGACAGGCTGAGCGCGCCGCACCTTGGCAGTGCGCTGGACCAGATCACTGATCATGTCCGTCAAACCCATCTTCATGCCGTCCTGGGGATGATAGATGCGGTTAACGCCGTGCGATTCCAGGGCCTTGATCTCGTCCGGCGTGATCGTACCGCCACCGCCGCCAAACACCTGAATATGTCCAGCCCCCTGCTCGGCCAGCATGTCGACCATGTACTTGAAGAACTCGTTGTGCCCGCCCTGATACGAGCTGACCGCGATACCGTCGGCATCCTCGCAGATTGCCGCGCGAACAATGTCAGCCACCGAGCGATTGTGCCCCAGGTGCACGACCTCGCAGCCTTCGGCCTGAATCAGCCGACGCATCAGGTTGATGGCTGCATCATGGCCGTCAAACAGGCTCGCAGCCGTTACAAAACGCAGCGGCGCTTCGGCGTGTTCGGAGGCAGTCGGATCGGTCAGCTGTTCGGCGGCTTGGTTCATAACCATTCTGTTGTAGCGGCAGTAATTTAAGTGCTTATTTTAACGCTGTTTACGGTATCGACTCATACGAGTCGGTATGCCCGACCCGAATCGGGATCATAGGGTTGGATCCGTTGGACGGAGGGACGCGGCAACCCGGCCCGACCGAACATTCAGGTCGCACGGGTGGTATGGCAAACAGGAGCGACGATACCCAACGACTTCAAGGTGCGAAAACGACGCTCATGCCTTAAGATCAAACAGGCGCTTGGAGCGGAGTACGCCGAGTCCATCAATACCTCCAACACCTATGAACTCCTGGTCCGAATACATTCGGATGAGTTCAACCGGACCATGCTCGAGGCTGACTGGCTGACCGTGTCGCAGCGCCCTGGCCTGTTCCATTTTGATGCTGATTGCATCGAGATGGATCAGGGCCTGATCGGGGGATATCAGCGCAGCACGAGCAGCTTCTTGGTCCCTATCACTCAACTCATCCAGCGTGGTGGCCTTATCGAGCGAAAACGGTCCGCTTTGTTCGCGGCGCAGCATGCTTAAGTGTGCACCGCAGCCGATCACTTCGCCAATGTCCATGGCCAGGCTGCGGATGTAGGTGCCTTTGCTGCAGCCGACACGCACGGTCAGACGGTTTGTATCAAAATCCAGCCGGTCGAGTTGATGGATCGTGATTGACCGCGGCTTACGTTCGACTTCGATGCCCTGCCGGGCCAACTCATGCAGTCGTTTGCCTTTGTGCTTTAGCGCTGAAACCATCGGCGGAATCTGTTCGATCGGGCCGCGAAATGAATCGAGCACCGTTTCAATCTGTCTAGCCGTTAATTCCGGTACCGTTCTCTCGCTTGTGACTTTGCCATCGGCATCGCCGCTGTCGGTGGTCACGCCAAGCTCGATATCGGCCAGGTACTGCTTATCGGACTCCAGCAGGAACTGCGAGACCTTGGTCGCCTGCCCAAAACACAGCGGCAGCAGGCCGGTGGCCATTGGGTCCAATGCGCCGGTGTGACCGGCTTTCTTTATACCCAGGATGCGCTTCGCGCGCGTCAAGGCGGCGGTTGAAGTCAGCCCAGCGGGTTTATCCAGCAGCAGAATGCCGTGGGTGGTCATCGCTTATGCAAGCCATGCGATCAATGGTTAGTCCGACTTTCTGCGCGATGCAGCCAGCAGCTGTTCGATACGCTGGCCGGATTCACTGGACGTATCGTGCAAAAAGCGCAGCGTTGGCACCAGACGCAATCGAACCCGACCGGCCAATTCATGCCGGATTTGAGGGCTGGCCTCATTCAGCAACTGTGTGATTTCAGCGCCGTGTTCAATTTCAAGGGCTGACACATACACCTTGGCATGCGACAGATCGCGTGAAACTTCCACGTCGGTGATGCTGATCAGCGACGGCAGTTCCTGCTCCATCTCGCGCTGCACAATGCTGGCCAGCTCGCGCCGCAGCAGTCCTGCAACACGTTCGGAGCGAGGATGGCTCATTCGTCGTCGAGTGTCCGCGCCACTTCATAACGCTCATAGCATTCGATCTGATCGCCAGGCTTCACGTCATTGTATTGCTTGACCCCGATACCGCACTCGGTACCGGCCTGAACTTCACTGGCGTCATCCTTGAAGCGGCGCAGCGATTCCAGTTCACCCTCGAACACCACGACGTTGTCTCGCAGCACGCGAATCGGATTGGAGCGCTTGACTGATCCCTCGACCACCAGACAGCCGGCAATCGCACCGAGCTTGGACGAACGGAACACGTCCTTGACTTCGGCCAGGCCGATGATCTTTTCCTTGACTTCGGTCCCAAGCAAGCCGCCAATCGCTTTCTTGACGTCGTCGATGGCTTCATAAATGATGCTGTAATAGTTCAGGTCAAGATCGGCTTCGTTGATGATCTTGCGCGCGGAAGCATCGGCACGTACGTTGAACCCGATAAGGATGGCATTGGAGGCCTGGGCCAGTGAGGCATCGGATTCGGTGATTCCACCAACGCCTGATGACACCACGTTGACCTGGACTTCTTCGTTACTGAGGTTGGTCATCGCGTCACGCAGCGCTTCAACCGAGCCCTGCACATCGGCCTTGATGACGAGGTTAACGGTCTGGGCTTCACCGACCTGACCGCCCTCTTCCATCTGATCGAACAGGTTCTGCAGTTTGGCGGCCTGGCGTTCGGCCAGACGCCCTTCACGCGACTGCGACTGGCGTTGCGCCGCCGCATCACGGGCCTTGCGCTCGTCGGCCACGGCCAGCACGTCATCACCGGCGTTGGGCACGCCGGACAGGCCCAGAATTTCGGCCGGAATGGAAGGCCCGGCTTCTTCGATCGGCTGGCCCGATTCATCAAACATGGCGCGAACACGGCCGAACTCTTCGCCGGCCAGGATCATGTCACCACGGCGCAGCGTACCGTCCTGGACCAGGATAGTGGCAACCGGGCCACGGCCCTTGTCCAATGAGGATTCGACCACGACACCGCGGGAACGACGCTCGGGTACGGCCTTCAATTCCAATACCTCGGACTGCAGCAGTATGGCTTCGAGCAATGCATCGATGCCTTCACCGGTAATGGCAGAAACATGGACAAAAATTTCTTCGCCACCCCAGTCTTCAGGCACGACCTCTTCGGCTGACAGTTCATTCTTGACGCGATCGGGTTCAGCTTCCGGTTTGTCGATCTTGTTCACGGCCACAATCAGCGGAACTCCAGCAGCGCGTGCGTGCTGAATGGCTTCCTTGGTCTGCGGCATGACGCCATCATCGGCGGCTACAACCAGAACAACGATATCCGTCGCCTGGGCGCCGCGTGCACGCATGGCAGTGAACGCCGCATGGCCCGGCGTATCCAGAAACGTCACGACGCCATTGTCGGTTTCCACGTGGTAGGCACCAATGTGTTGCGTAATGCCGCCGCTTTCGCCGGCGGCAACTTTGGCCCGGCGGATATAGTCCAACAGCGAGGTCTTACCATGGTCAACATGCCCCATGACGGTGACGACCGGCGGACGAGACTGCGTTTCACCACCCTCTTCCGGCTCCGAAACCAGTTCACTTTCAATATCCTGGACAGCAGCCGGACGCGCTTCGAAATCCATTTCTTCGGCAACCAGAATGGCTGTTTCCTGATCCAGCATCTGGTTGATGGTCACCATCGAGCCCATGTTCATCAGAGCCTTGATGACTTCGCCGGCCTTGATCGCCATCAGTTTGGCCAGATCGCCAACCGTGATTGATTCAGGGATTTCCAGCTCGCGCCTGATCGGTGCCGTCGGTTTCTGGAAGCCATGCTCCCCGCTGCCACTGGTAGCCTGCCGAGGACGACGCTTGGTTGATTTGCGGCGCTTGCTCTTGGCCGTGACATGCAGTTCCTCCCGGCCGTAACGGGTCTTGCTCGACTTGCCGGCTTTGCCGCGTTTTTTCTCGTCTTCGCGCTTGCGTCGGGTATCCTGGTCGGCTTCCTTGCGCGCCACTTCTGCTTCGGCTGCAGCCTGTGCTTCGGCTGCAGCTCGCTCGGCTTCCTGAGCCTCACGCTGACGCTGTGCTTCGGCTTCTTTTTCCTCTTTCTTGGCTTTGCGCTGCTCCACCGCTTCGGCTTCGGCCCGTTCACGCTCTGCCTGCTCGGCCTTGCGTTTTTCTTCCTGCTCACGCTCGGCCTGCTCGGCCGCTTCCCGCGCGGCACGAGATTCCTCCAGGGCCTTCTGCGCAGCTTCGCGGTCCGCATCATCGGTGGCCGACTCGTCCATGGCCCCGCGCTTGACGTAAGTCCGCTTCTTGCGCACTTCGACATTGACGGTTCTTGATGCCGAAGACCCACGGGCGCCGCGGGTACGACCTGCGCCAGCCGTTGGCACCTTGATTTCGCTGACCGTTTTACGGCGCAGCGTGACCTTGCGCGGTGAATCTCCCGAATCACGATTTTCGGTCTTGCCGTGGCTGGTCCGTAGATAGGCCAACAGCTTTTTCTTGTCGTCATTGGTCACCGGTGCATCGGGCTTTCCGATTTTGATGCCGGCCTCCTTGAACTGAACCAGCAGACGATCAGGCGTAACGCCCAGTACTTCCGCTAATTGTTTAACTGTGACCTGCGACATGAAAACTCCTTGGATATGACGTTTGTTGTAATGGACATCCCATTGCTGACAAACATCGGGTGTGTCGTATAACTTGAACGAACTGGCTCAATCTTCCTCGGCAAACCAGTGTGCACGTGCATTCATGATCAACTCGGCGGCCTGCTCCGGCTCAAGATGCTTGACGTCTTCGAGCTCATCAACCGAACACTCAGCCAGATCATCGCGCGTACGGATCCCTTTCTCGGCCAGTCGAAAGGCAATGGACTCGGACATGCCTTCAAGCTCGAGCAGATCCTCAGCAGGACGATTCTCCTCAAGCTGCTCTTCCGAGGCAATCATCTGCGTAAGCAAAGCATCGCGCGCACGCTGGCGGAGTTCGGCCACAATGTTTTCATCAAACTCTTCAACCGATAGCAGTTCGGCTTCCGGAACGTAGGCAACTTCTTCGACATTGGTGAAGCCTTCCTGGACCAGAATACTGGCCAGTTCCTGGTCCACGTCCAGTTTGCTGACGAACATTTCGAGAATCTTCTGTGATTCTTCTTCGCTCTTGCTCTCGGCATCCTCGATTGTCATGACATTGAGCTCCCAGCCGGTCAATTCGGCAGCCAATCGAACATTCTGGCCACCACGGCCAATGGCCTGAGACAGGTTTTCCTCCTCAACTGCAACATCCATGCTCTTGGCGTCTTCATCGACAATGATGGAGGCCACCTCAGCTGGTGCCATGGCATTGATGACAAACTGGGCCGGATTTTCGTCCCACAGGATGATATCGATCCGTTCGCCGGCCAATTCATTGGATACCGCCTGGACACGTGAACCGCGCATGCCGACACACGCGCCAATCGGATCTGTGCGTGAATCCAGCGCATGGACCGCAATCTTGGCGCGCCGGCCCGGATCACGCGCAGCACCTTTCAACTCAATCAGGTTTTGCGAAAACTCGGGCACCTCGATCTTGAACAGTTCAATCAGAAATTCCGGGATGGTCCGACTGACAAACAATTGCGGTCCGCGCTGTTCGGCGCGCACTTCATAGAGGTAACCGCGCAACCGGTCATTCGAACGCACGTTTTCGCCCGGAATCGTATGACGTGAAGGAATGAACGCCTTTGCGTTTTCGCCCAATTCAAGGTAAATACCGCCGCGCTCCGCACGCTCGACCTTGGCGCTGACCAGTTCACCGACCCGGTCATGGTATGCCTCGACGACCTGGACGCGCTCGGCCTGACGCACTTTCTGCACGATCACCTGTTTGGCCGCCTGGGCCTCGATGCGGCCAAATGCAGGCGGCTCAAGAGGCTCTTCAATAAAATCGCCAACCTCGAGATCAGCATCCATTTCCTTGGCTGCAGCCAGACGGATTTGACGATCTTCCGATTCCAGTTCAACCTCTTCTTCATCGTCCGAGAGGACTTCCCAGCGACGAAAGGCTTCGTATTCGCCGGTGCTGCGATCGATTGCAACCCGAGTATCGATATCCAGCGGGTGCCGGCGGCGCGCCGCCGAAGCCAGCGCAGCCTCGATGGCCTCGAAAATAATGTCGCGAGACAGGCCCTTCTCGTTCGAGACGACCTCAGCGACCTGCAAAATTTCCTTACCCGTAGTTGTCATAATTAGTCTCGTTAAAATTCAATCCGTATTGACGCGCATGGTGGCATGCGAAATTCAAGCGCGATCATCCTTGTTGGCCGATTGCGCAGCCAGCAGGGACTCGTAATCGGGCTTCAAATGTGCTTTGCGAATCAGGCTCATCGGCACGCTGAACCGCTCGCCATCAACATCAATCTCGGCCTCGTCGTGTTCATTGGCACCGATCAACGTGCCGCTCAGCTTGCGTCGCCCCTGATGCGGCGAAAACAGCTGGATGATGGCTTCATGTCCTGCAAACCGCTGATAATGCTCCGGCTCGAACAGCGGCCGCTCTGCACCGGGTGAAGACACTTCAAGGCTGTAGTGTCCCCGAATCGGGTCTTCAACGTCCAACTGGGCCGAAACCTCACGACTTACCTCGGCGCAGTCTTCAACGGTGATTCCATCCGGTTCCCGGTCGATGTACACCCTGAGCAGCCGGTTCTTCGGGTTTGGCAGGTACTCCAGCCCGACAAATTCAAAGTTCATGGCTTCGATGGCCGGCCGTAGCAGTTTGCTCAGGTCTTGTTCAATCGCCATGTCCTTACTTCCTGTCCACTTCAGATTGAGCCCAATCAACTTTTTAAGGGTGACAAGACCAGAATCATTCGGCTCTCAAATGCGAGCGCAGGGCTATTGGTCTGATCAACCCCCCGATTACATCTTGTTCTCAACTCTCGGGCGGATCCCAAAAAAAAGAAAGCCCCTGACCAAACCAGGGGCTTTCTTCACCGATTACCTGGTAGCGGGGGCAGGATTCGAACCTGCGACCTTCGGGTTATGAGCCCGACGAGCTGCCAGACTGCTCCACCCCGCAATCGAGCCAGTAATTATATGACGGATGGTTTTTTTTTGCAACACGACACGCTGATCAATCCTGTTTTATTGGATCTGTTTTTGGTGCCCCGATGCTCTGCTCAAGAAGCTGATTGACCTGCTTGACGAAACCGGCTGGATCAGCCAATTCACCACCCTCGACCAACTGGGCCTGGCCGAGCAGAATATTCGCCAGCGACTGGCCGAGGTCAGAATCCCGGAATGCCGGGTCTGCCATCATCTTCAACAAGGGGTGATGCAGGTTCACTTCAAGATTCGGCTTCACATCCGGCACATCCTGACCCGCTTGCTTCAGCATTTTTCGCATCTGCGCATTCAGGGCACCGGGTGCCTCGACCAGACAGCTGGCTGAATCGACAAGACGCTGACTGGCCAGCACCTCGCCGACTTGATCGCCCAGCGCTTTTTTCAATGACTCGATCACGCTGGCCTGCGCTTCAGATCCACCAGTTGCTGTACTGCCTGAATCGCTGCTCGCAGCGTCGGCTGGCTGATTGGCTGAATCGAGCTTGACCTCACCACTGGCTGCGGATTTCAAGGAATGGCCCTCGAACTCAGCCAGATGATTGACCAGCCAGTGGTCAATCGGATCGGTCAGCAGCAGTACCTCGATATCCTGTTGGTCAAAGGCTTCAAGATGTGGGCTGGACAGCGCCTGCGACCGCGTATCGGCAAGCAGGTACCAGATTGGCGAACTGGCGTCATCCGTCTCATTGTCTTCGCTGTCCGTAGCGGTGGCCCGCGTCAGATAATCGTGCAGACTGGTCTTCTTGCCGTCCTTCATCTCGGTTGAATCAAAGCGAAGCAGCTTGGCAATACGCTCTCGATTCTCGGGATCTTCGATGACACCCTCTTTGAGCACGTTACCGAAATCATCGCGAATCCTGAGCCATGCGTCTCCGCCTTCCTCCGCCAGTTTCTCGAGCATGTCGAGACTGCGACGGATCACGGCCGAGCGTATCTTGCCCAGCAGCGGACTATCCTGCAAAATCTCGCGAGAGACGTTCAGCGGCAGATCGGCTGAATCCACCACGCCGCGCACGAAGCGGAGATAGCGCGGCACCAACGATTCGGCCGCATCCATGATGAACACACGATTGATGTACAGCTTCAACCCGGTTTGCTCGTCTCGATTCCAGGCCAGGTCGAATGGGGCATGAGCCGGCAGGTACAACAGCATCGAGTAACACTGCGAGCCCTCGACGTGATGATGCGCCCAGGTTGCGGGCGGTTCGAAATCACCGCTGAGGCCGCCATAGAATTCCTGATAGTCCTGCTCGGACAACTCCGCCTTGGGCCGCGTCCACAGCGCCTGCGTGTCGTTGATCTGAGACCATTCCTGCTGGCTTTCCTCGGCCTCGTCCGGTGCATCACCCGGCTCGTGTTCGGCTGGTTTTTGCAGCCGAATCGGGAACGCTACGTGGTTGGAATAGTGCTGAATGATGTTTTCCAGCCGATGGCTGTCCAGCAAGTCATGATGATCCTCGGCCAGTTTCAGCACAATTCGGGTGCCGTGATGTTGACGCTGCACAGGCTCCAACGTATATTCGCCCTGGCCTTCCGAGCGCCAGCGCACGGCCTGAGTCTCGGCTTGACCTGCCTTGAGCGTTTCAACTGTAACGGATTCTGCCACGATGAATGAGGCATAGAATCCGACGCCGAACTGGCCGATCAATCGTGCATCCTGCTTGGCATCACCGCTCAGCGATTCCAGAAACCTGGCCGTGCCGGAGCGGGCAATGGTGCCGAGGTTATCGATGACTTCATCGCGCGTCATCCCGATACCGGTATCTTCAATCACCAACTCGTTTTCTTCGGCGTTGAACGACACATCGATCGTCGGCGCCTGAATGCTGGCCTGCAGTTTGTCATCGGTCAGTGCTTCAAAGCGCAGCTTGTCAATCGCGTCGGACGCATTGGAAATCAGCTCGCGCAAGAAGATTTCACGATTGGAATACAGCGAATTGATCATCAGCTTGAGCAACTGATGGACTTCGGTATCAAACGCACGCGTTTCAACGGTTGATGTCGATTGGGCTTTCGTTTCTGTCATAGCAAGCATCAGGATGTGGAATGCTGACTAAGTGGGCTTGGCGAGTGCCATTTTCAAGTTCTGAGCACGTCGAATTTCGCTTCTTGCTCAAGCTACGCCCCGGCTCGCGATCGATTCGAGCGCAGCGTATAATCAGCAGATCACCAACCGGATCATCTGATCATGAATTCGACCGCTTCCAGTCTTTCTCCCGCGAGTCCGCTGCTGCTTGAGCAGCGGTCGTTGCCCTGGCAAATCATGGCCGTCATCACTGGCAGTCTGTTATTGGCATTGTCGTCCTACATCGAAGTGCCGATGATTCCTGTACCGATGACCATGCAGACCTATGTGGTGGTGCTGATTGGTGCGCTGTATGGCTGGCGCCTCGGGGCCATTACAGTGCTGACCTGGCTTGGCCAGGCTGCGGTTGGACTGCCAGTGCTTTCCGGCGGGAGCGGTGGCGCCTTGGCATTCATTGGCCCAACCGCCGGCTACCTGTTCTCATTCCCGATAGTAGCGGCACTGGTGGGCTGGTTGGCACAGCGCGGCTGGAATGGCCAGCATATCGCGTTGGCATTTTCCGCTGCGCTAGTAGGCCACGGGCTTTGCTTGATGCTGGGCGCGGCCTGGTTAACCACGCTGATGAGCACAAAAGCCGCCATGGCTGCAGGCGTTACGCCCTTCATCCTGGGCGCCATCTTGAAATCAGCGCTGGCCGCAGCCACGCTGAAACTGCTTTCGCGCAGGCGCATTACAACTTTGGCACGGTGACGGTTCGACTCAGAGCCCATCACCTTCTGTGCATTCTGACCTATTCGGGGCGAGGCTACAGCCCAGCGTTCGAAGCGAATTTCGAACGAATTATCGAACAGATCAATCAAGGTGAATCCATCGAACTGGTTGCGGGTCCGGACGACGTCTGTCAGCCCCAGCTTGCCTCGCCCGACTGTCATTGTTTTTCAGATAGCGTGCAGGAGCGGGACCGCCTGGCGCTGCGCGACCTCTCTGGTACAGTCGGCCTTGCCATCGACCGCCAACGCATTGAACTGACCAGTCAGCAGGTTCAGCAGCTACGCGCAGGGTTCGCTGCGCGCACGATCCGTTCAGCCTGCCAGGGCTGTGAATGGTTTGATCTTTGCAGTGCAGTGGCCGAACAGGATTTTCAGGCTGCGAATCTGCAGCCGTCGAGATCCGGTTGCAAAGAATACACATGAAGACCCTGCCGCACCTGCACATCATTCAAGTCGTCGGGTTGGTCGTTCCAAATTCTTCATGACCAATGAGTAGCGTACTAATTCGCGTCAAATCAGCGAGTTGCATCCCATAGACGGGTCACGCATACTATGCGGCCGCATGACGAGCCAATCGGTCACCGGTTGCGGCAGCTGATCACAAAATAGAATTGAATATGCGAAACCAATATCGAATTACTGTCACCGACCTGCATCGTGCGCGTCATTACACGCTGACTCAGGTCATGTCCCGCATTGCGCTGGGTGGATTTGCCGGGATCGCCGTTGTGCTGCTGGCCAGCTTTGCCACGATTCATTTCCTGTCGGATGAGCTTCACACCATGGATGGAGACCTGGCGGCGCTGGCGCAGCAAAACCAGGATATCCGGCAGGAAAATGCGGTCCTGCTGGCAGAACAGTCGAACCTCAGCCAGCAGGTGGATGAGCGGGCCAGAGAGCTGCTGGCCCTGAGCGATGAGTTGACTCAGATCGAGTCGATGATCGGTCTGGATCATGCGCCGATGCAGCCAATGGAACAACGTATTTCGGCAGCCAGTCATACCGCGTTCGAGCGTCGTTGGCTACTGAACTCGATTCCAAGCGGCTATCCATTGGTCAACGCCATCGTGACCAGCCGATTCGGCATGCGCGACCACCCGATACTTGAAGCAACCCGTCTGCACGGGGGAATTGATTTTCGCGCTGCACCCGGCACCGAAGTTCTGGCCACCGCCGACGGCGTTGTCGAATTTTCAGGTAATCACAGCAGCGGTCTTGGCACCATGGTCAAGATCGTTCATAACTACGGCTTTTCGACGCTCTATGCTCACCTCGACAAGACCGATGTCCGCGTTGGGCAATACATCACCAAAGGTCAGATGATTGGCCGATCAGGCAATACCGGCCGTAGCGCTGCCCCGCATCTTCATTACGAAGTGCACTACCTTGGACGCAAGCTTGATCCAAAACCTTTTCTCGAGTGGTCGATCGACCAGTACGACCAGATTTTCGAACAGGAGGCACGAATACAATGGGAATCTTTAACGGAGACCGTGCGCAGCACCATTCGACTGGTGGATCAACCATCATCGCCGCTGGCACCCACCTTGACGGCCGCATCACCCTGAAAGACAACCTGCATATCGACGGCAGTGTCGAGGGTGAAATTGAATCTGAAGCCAATATCACGATCGGCGATGAGGGTTCATTGACCGGCAACCTGAGCGCAAAACAGGTCTATGTCAGTGGGCGGTTCAGCGGAAAAATCGAGGCTCAGCGGGTCGAAATCGTCAGCGGCGGTCAAGTCGAAGGCGAAATCGAGGTCAATGATCTGGTGATTGAGCCAGGCGGCAAGTTCAACGGCACCAGCACTATTCTGGGATCCGTTGCCGAACCAGAACCGCCATCGAGTCAGGCCAAGGCCAGCGGCAAAAGCAGTGGTGACCTGGCTGAAGGGCCGGCTTGATCGATCTGGTGTTTGGCGCAAAACGCCGATCGCCGGCAGCTTCTATGACCTGCTGTCTGCTTTACGCTTGAAGTACAAGGTTCGATCGACCTTGGCGACCAGTTCGCCGTTCGGGTTCTTGACTTCAACGACATGATCGAACAGGAAGCGCTCACCACCCTGCGTATGAACGCGGACCCGCTGCAGATCGTGCTCTGTCAGTTCAAACAGTGCAGTCACTCGGCCCCGTCCCGGCTGCATAAAACGGATCGAAGCCGAATAGTCCCAGACAATGAATTCCGGTCCCAGCCGCTTCATATACATCAGCATATAAAACGGGTCGGTCATGGCAAACAGACTGCCGCCAAAGTGCGTTCCTACATAGTTTCTGTTCAGGCCCCAGTTGACGAGGTCGACGCGAACGTATCCAAAGTCAGGTGCAATTTCCCGCACGCGGATGCCCGCTGCCAGAAACGGCGGCCAGCAATTCATCAACCAGCGGAGTCGGGCTGCTTTCATTCGGTTTTTCTGGAGGTCGATGGCAACAGGCATAAGAAGCCAATGCTGAATACAAAAAAATCCGGCCTATCGGGAGGCCGGATTTCGAAATGGTCGTCTACCCGCGGGTAGTGCAGTAATCAGGCGTTGGCGCGATGCCGGCCTGTGAGTTTTTCGCGGATACGTGCAGCCTTGCCTTCAAGGTTACGCAGATAAAACAGCTTGGCACGACGAACGCGACCACGGCGCTTGACATCAATCGAGTCAATCAAGGGGCTGTAGGTCTGAAACACACGCTCGACGCCAGTGCCGTGAGAAATCTTGCGAACGGTAAAAGCCGAGTGCAGACCTCGATTGCGCTGGGCAATGACAACACCTTCAAAGGCCTGCAGGCGCTGACGGTCACCTTCTCGCACCCAGAGGTTGACCACCACGGTATCACCGGCCGAGAAATCCGGAATATCGCGCTCGGTCTGTTCTGCGTTAATCTGGTCGATGATATTGGACATGATCCTGTTCCCGATATATTCAGTAATGAGCACCCGAAGTGCCCGAATGGTTTGCCGCCGGATCATGAAACCCAATAATTCTTGGTCATCATGATCGCGCGCGTAAGTCAGCAGGCAATTATAGCTATTTTTTGCTGGAAATCAAATATTCATCCACGCCGTACACGGAATTCGACGCAGCTGCACCGCATCTGGCAACAGCCACCAGGGGGATTCTGTCAATCCGTATCACTATCCTGCAGCGTTGCAAGCAGTGCCCGATCCTGATCGCTTAAATCGGTCTGTGTGAGCAGGTCGGGACGGCGTTCCAGCGTTCGTTTCAACGCCTGTTGCCTGCGCCAGGCTTCAATAGCCGAATGATCACCACTTTGCAGCACCTCGGGAATCGAGCGGCCACGCCATTTCGGTGGTCGGGTGTAGTGCGGGTAGTCCAGCAGGCCCGAGGTGAACGAGTCCTGTGCTGCAGATTCACAATGCCCCAGCACACCGGGCTGAAGCCTGAGCACGGCGTCCATCAGGACCGCAGCAGCATATTCGCCTCCCGATAGTACATAGTCCCCCAACGACCATTCCTCGTCGATCAGTGCCTCATTGACCCTTTCGTCAATGCCTTCGTACCGCCCACAGACCAGAATCAATTGTTCGCGTAGGGCTAATGATTCAACCGCCGACTGGTTCAGCCTGGCGCCCTGAGGACTCATGCCGGAAACAATATCGGATGGATCACTTCGTGCATGCTCGATGGCCAGCGCCAGTGGCTCAGGGCGCATGACCATGCCAGGGCCACCGCCATACGGACGGTCATCTACACTTCGATGGACCCCTTGAGCAAAGTCTCTCGGATTGATGCACTGCAATTCGACCCGGCCCTCGCTTAACGCCTTGCCAGTCAATCCCATTGCCATGAATGCATCGAACCAGTCAGGAAACAGGCTGATGACCGTGATCTTATTCAGCATCGGCCCAGTCATGCTGCCAGTCCACCCGAATACAGCCTGTATCCAGGTCGACCCTGTCGATAAAGTGGCCGGGCACAAAAGGTATCAGGAGATCGTCGAATCCGGCCCGCTCCACGCACAAGACATCGTGAACCGAGGCATCCAACAATTGCCTGACGACACCAAGTGATTCGCCGGCGCGATTCATCACGCTGAGGCCAATCAGATCGCGCCAATAATAGTGCTCATCCCCGGTAGAAGGCAGTTGATCTGCCTGAATATAAATGCGCACACCGCGTAGCGCTTCCGCAGCTTCACGGTGATCGATATCCTTCAGGCGTGCAACCAACCGGGGACCCTGTTGTTTCCAATCCAGCACCGACAATGAATCGCCTTGCTGATCGGACTGCCACGGTTGGTAGTTGAAAATATTGGTGACTGGATCGGTAAAGGAAAACACCTTGACCCAGCCTGAAACGCCCCAGGCCCCGTCGAGTCGACCGAGTTCAACTCGATCGTCGGGGGTCCCGTTCGACACTGAAGACCTTAGGCTTCAGCAGTGCTCGAGCGGCGTTCCTCAACCAGCAAATGGCTGACGCGCTCGGAAATCTGTGCACCCTGCCCAACCCAGTGATCAACCCGCTCCTGGTTGATGCGCAGACGCTCTTCCTGACCTCGTGCAACCGGGTTGAAGAACCCGAGGCGCTCGATATTTCGGCCATCACGACGATTCCGGCTGTCCGTTACCACGATGTGATAGAACGGTTGTTTTTTGGCACCACCACGTGCCAATCTGATTTTGACCATGATTACTCCTGCAAATATTCTGTAATCGACGGAACGACCGCCGACAAATCAATCTGTTAGCCGCGGAATTGTACCCGCAAATTCAAACAATTACCACCGGCTGCTGCGCTGTGGCAGCAGCCGGTCCCTGACCGCGGGATTAGTCTGCGGTATCTTCTGCGGGTGCATCCGCTGCAACGGCAGTTTCTTCGCCTTCGGCTTCATTGGCCCGCAGCAACGCCGCCAATTCGGCTTCCGTATCACCGGCCAACTGAGTTTCCTCTTGACGCATCAGCCGCGCTACACGTCCGGTTCCGGCAGGGATCAAACGACCCACAATCACGTTTTCCTTCAAACCGCGTAGGTTGTCGACCGTGCCGCGAACGGCTGCATCGGTTAATACACGCGTGGTTTCCTGGAAAGACGCTGCCGAGATGAACGATTCGGTCGCCAAAGACGCCTTGGTAATGCCGAGCAGCACGTTCTGAATTTTGGCCGGATGCAGTTTATCGGCTTCCAGCTTGCGGTTTTCTTCGCGTACTCGAACCGCATCCAATTGCTCGCCCTTCAGGAACTTGCTATCACCGGACTCAAGAACTTCGACCTTGCGCAGCATCTGGCGAATGATCACTTCAATGTGCTTGTCGTTGATCTTTACGCCCTGCAGACGATAGACGTCCTGGATCTCCTGAACCAGATAATTGTCCAGCGCCTCGACACCCAGCAAACGAAGGATGTCATGCGGATTCGGTTCGCCTTCAACCACGGTCTCGCCTTTCTCGACGTGCTCACCCTCGAACACCAGGATCTGACGCCATTTCGGAATCAGTTCCTCATGAGTGTCACCGTGCTCATCGGTAATAACCAAGCGCTGCTTGCCCTTGGTTTCCTTGCCGTAGCTGACCGTGCCGGAAGCTTCGGCCAGGATGGCCGGCTCTTTCGGCTTGCGCGCTTCGAACAGGTCGGCGACACGCGGCAGACCACCGGTAATGTCACGTGTTTTCGAGGACTCCTGCGGAATACGGGCAATAATGTCACCGACTTTCACATCCTGGCCGTCCTGGCAGTTGATCACCGCACCGGATGGGAGGTGATTCTGCGCCGGCTGATTGGTGCCCGGCAGCTTGACCGCTTTGCCCTTGCTATCCAGCAAGCGAATGGTCGGACGCAGGTCCTTGCCTTCCGATCCTCGTTTTTTCGGATCGGTCACAACCACACTGCTCAGTCCGGTGACTTCATCGGTCTGCTCGGTAATCGTGACGCCTTCAATGAAGTCCTGGAAGCTGACCTTCCCGGCCACTTCGGTTACGACCGGATGGGTGTGCGGATCCCAGTTGACTACAACCTGGCCAGCCTCGACCTTGTCA
This sequence comes from uncultured Pseudomonadota bacterium, assembly GCA_937138395.1. Classification (GTDB taxonomy): domain Bacteria; phylum Pseudomonadota; class Gammaproteobacteria; order Xanthomonadales; family Wenzhouxiangellaceae. The sequence continues at coordinate 11,107 of CAKZPB010000071.1, read as the reverse complement.
CCTTCACGGACGCTGATCATCGCGCCATATGGGATCTTGTAGCGCTCACGCTCACGACCGTGGCTATCCATCAATGACAGCTCGCCGGATCGGGATACAGCAATCAGCTTGTTCTCGCTGTTCTCTACCGACTTCAGGTTGTGCAGACGGACGGTACCGGCCGACTTGACCTCGATCTGGTCAATGGCCACCGCTCGCGAAGCCGCACCCCCAATATGGAACGTCCGCATGGTCAGCTGTGTGCCCGGCTCGCCAATCGACTGAGCTGCGATCACTCCGACCGCCTCACCGATGTTGACCAGCGAACCCCGGGCCAGATCACGGCCATAGCACTTGGCGCAGATGCCGTATTTCGTTTCACAAGTAATCGGAGAACGCACCAATACACGATCGATGGCGTTATTTTCGAGTACCTGGACCCAATGCTCATCCAGCAAGGTACCGCGTTCGCACAACACGTCATCGCTGTCGACCGGGTAGATATCTTCGGCCACGACGCGTCCGAGAATTCGCTCGCTCAATGGCTCGACAACATCACCACCTTCTACAATCGGCATCATTTCGACGCCCTGTTCGGTACCGCAGTCGTCTTCGATAACAACCAGATCCTGTGCGACGTCGACAAGACGCCGGGTCAGATAACCGGAGTTGGCCGTTTTCAGCGCGGTATCAGCCAGGCCCTTACGCGCACCGTGCGTTGAAATGAAGTACTGCAGAACGTTCAGGCCTTCGCGAAAGTTCGCCGTAATCGGCGTTTCGATAATCGAGCCATCCGGCTTGGCCATCAGGCCACGCATGCCGGCCAGCTGGCGAATCTGTGCGGCTGAACCACGAGCACCCGAATCGGCCATGATCATGATCGAGTTCATTGAATCCTGCTCGACCTTGTTGCCATCGGTATCCACCCGGATTTCCTTGCCGATCCGATTCATCATGGCCTTGGCTACTTCTTCATTGGTCCGCGACCAGATGTCGACGACCTTGTTATACCGTTCGCCGGAGGTCACCACGCCCGAAGAGTACTGGCTCTGAATTTCGAGCACTTCCTGTTCGGCACGATCCAGAATGGCTTTCTTTTCTTCCGGCACCTGAAGATCGTCCAAACCAATCGAAACACCCGCACGTGTCGAGTTCGAGAAGCCGGTGTACATCAGTTGGTCGGCAAACACGACGGTCTTTTTCAACCCCAGTGAGCGATACGACTCGTCGATCAGCCGTGAAATCTGCTTTTTCTTCAGGGTCTGGTTGAACATCTCGAACGGCATGCCTTCAGGAGCAATTTCCCACAGCAATGCCCGACCGACGGTGGTTTTGACCATCGAGGTCTCCGGCTGCAGCTCGCCGTCTTCATCGGCCACATGCTGGGTGATTCGAACCGAGATCGGCGCCTGCATTTCAACCTGCTTGTTCATGTAGGCACGGTGGACTTCGGCAACATCGGAGAAGTACATGCCTTCGCCCTTGGAACCAGCCAATTCGCGCGTCATGTAATACAGGCCAAGCACCACATCCTGCGTTGGCACGATGATTGGCTCGCCGTTGGCCGGTGACAGGATATTGTTCGATGACATCATCAGGGCGCGCGCTTCCAGCTGGGCCTCGAGGCTCAGCGGTACGTGCACCGCCATCTGGTCACCGTCAAAGTCGGCGTTGAACGCGGTACAGACCAGCGGATGCAGCTGGATGGCCTTGCCTTCAATCAATACCGGCTCGAAGGCCTGGATACCCAGGCGATGCAGCGTCGGCGCGCGATTCAGCAGGACCGGATGTTCGCGAATGACTTCTTCGAGAATATCCCAGACTTCACCCTCTTCCTTTTCAACCAGCTTCTTGGCCGCCTTGATGGTCGGCGCCATGCCGCGACGCTGCAGCTTGGAGAAGATGAAAGGCTTGAAAAGCTCAAGTGCCATTTTCTTCGGCAGCCCACACTCGTGCAGTTTCAGCGTCGGGCCAACCACGATGACCGAACGGCCCGAGTAGTCGACGCGCTTGCCGAGCAGGTTCTGGCGGAAACGACCCTGCTTGCCCTTGATCATGTCGGCCAGGGACTTCAGTGGTCGTTTGTTGGTGCCGGTAATGGCGCGCCCACGACGGCCGTTATCCAGCAGTGCATCAACCGACTCCTGCAGCATGCGCTTTTCGTTGCGCACAATGATGTCTGGTGCATTCAGTTCAAGCAGGCGCTTCAGACGATTATTCCGGTTGATCACGCGGCGGTACAGATCATTCAGGTCGGACGTTGCAAAACGACCGCCATCCAGCGGTACCAGTGGGCGCAGATCCGGCGGCAATACCGGCAACACGGTCAGAATCATGAATTCCGGACGATTGCCCGATTCGAGAAAAGCCTCGACCAGCTTGATGCGCTTGGTCAAACGCTTGATCTTGGTTTCGGAGTTGGTCGCCGCGATTTCTTCACGCAGCGTGGCCAGCTCGGACGCCAGATCAACGTTCTTGAGCAGGTCATAGACCGCCTCGGCACCCATCTTGGCGTCGAATTCATCGCCGTAGGTTTCAACCGCGTCCAGGTATTGCTCATCGGTGAGCAACTGACCGCGCTCCAGCGGCGTCATGCCCGGATCCAGCACGAGGTAGGACTCGAAATACAGAATCCGCTCGATATCACGCAGGGTCATATCCAGCATCAGGCCAATACGTGACGGCAATGACTTCAGGAACCAGATGTGGGCCACCGGGCTGGCCAGGTCGATATGGCCCATGCGCTCGCGGCGGACCTTGGTCAGTGTGACTTCGGTTCCACATTTCTCGCACTTGACGCCACGGTGCTTCATCCGCTTGTACTTGCCGCACAGACACTCGTAGTCCTTGACCGGACCAAAAATGGCGGCACAGAACAGGCCTTCGCGCTCGGGCTTGAAGGTTCGGTAATTGATCGTTTCCGGCTTTTTGACTTCGCCAAAAGACCAGGAGCGGATCATGTCCGGCTGAGCCAGACCAATACGTATCGCATCAAAATCAGTGATTTGATGCTGGCGCTTATAGAAATTCAATAAATCGCGCATGTTGGGATCCTCCTCCTGTGATCAGGATTCTTCAAGTTCAATATTGATGCCGAGCGAGCGGATTTCCTTCACCAGTACATTGAAGGATTCCGGCATACCGGCGACCATGCGATGGTTACCGTCGACAATAGATTTGTACATCTGGTTACGCCCCTGGACATCGTCGGACTTGACCGTCAGCATTTCCTGCAGCGTGTAGGCCGCGCCATAGGCTTCCAACGCCCAGACTTCCATTTCGCCGAAGCGCTGGCCACCGAACTGAGCCTTGCCGCCGAGTGGCTGTTGCGTTACCAGGCTGTATGGACCGGTTGAACGGGCATGCATCTTGTCGTCAACCAGGTGGTTGAGTTTCAGCATGTACATGTAGCCGACCGTGACCGGGCGGTCGAAAGCATCGCCAGTCCGTCCGTCATACAGGATGGTCTGTCCACTTTCGGGCAGGTCGGCCATTTTCAGCAGCTTCTTGATTTCGGTCTCGTCGGCACCGTCAAATACCGGTGTCGCCATCGGCACACCACCGGCCAGGTTGCCTGCAAGTTCCTTCACTTCGTCGTCGCTGAACGCCTTCATGTCCACGCGACCGCTTTGATCGGAGTTATAGATCTCACCGATAAACTTGCGCAGCTTGGCCACCGACTGCTGCTCGTCAATCATGTGCTGAATCTTGTGACCAAGACCTCGAGCAGCCCAGCCCAGGTGAGTTTCCAGCACCTGGCCGATGTTCATGCGTGACGGTACACCCAGCGGGTTCAGCACGATATCGACTGATTCACCCTCTTCGGTGTACGGCATGTCTTCAACCGGGACAATGGTCGAGATCACACCCTTGTTGCCGTGACGCCCGGCCATCTTGTCACCCGGCTGCATGCGTCGCTTGACGGCCAGATAAACCTTGGCCATCTTGAGTACGCCTGGAGCGAGATCATCGCCGCGGGTGATCTTGTCTTTCTTCTCTTCGAACTTCTCGTCGGACAGCTTGCGCTGCTTCTCGATCTGGCGTTGTGCGCTTTCGAGCAAGTCCTGCGCCTCATCGCTGCGCATGCGCAGCTTGAACCACTGGTCACGCTTCAGATTCGCCAGATAGTCCTTGGTGACCTTGGCGCCTTTCTTCAACTCGGGCCCCTTGTCGACCACCTTGTTGACCAGGGCGGCTTCCAGGCGATTGAAGATCGCGTCTTCCATGATCCGGAGCTGATCGTCCAAGTCCTTGCGGACCTGGGCGATGTGTTCCTTTTCAATGGAGATAGCTCGTGCATCCTTGTCCACACCTTCGCGCGTGAAGACCTGCACATCAATCACAGTGCCATCCATGCCACTCGGCACACGCAGTGAGGTGTCCTTTACGTCAGATGCCTTTTCACCAAAGATTGCGCGCAGCAGCTTCTCCTCCGGCGTCAGCTGGGTCTCACCCTTCGGGGTGACTTTGCCGACCAGAATATCGCCCGAGCGCACCTCAGCACCGATATACACAATGCCGGCTTCATCGAGCTTGCTCAGCGTGTATTCATTGACGTTCGGGATATCGCCGGTGATTTCTTCGGAACCGAGCTTGGTATCACGAGCGACACAAGTCAGTTCTTCGATATGAATCGAGGTAAAACGATCTTCCTGCACGACGCGCTCGGAGATCAGAATGGAATCCTCGAAGTTGTAGCCGTTCCATGGCATGAACGCAATCAGCATGTTCTGGCCGAGCGCCAGTTCGCCTAGGTCGGTCGACGGTCCATCGGCCAGCACATCGCGCGCCTGTACGGCATCACCCACTTTGACCAGCGGACGCTGGTTCATGCACGTGTTCTGGTTCGAGCGCTGATACTTGACCAGGTTGTAGATATCGACACCCGGATCATCGTCACCCACTTCGTCCTCATTGGCCCGGACCACAATACGGCCCGCATCAACCTGGTCGACAATTCCGCCACGCAGCGCTACGGTGGTAACTCCAGAGTCGGTCGCCACGACGCGTTCCAACCCGGTACCCACCAATGGCTTGTCGGCACGAAGGGTTGGCACAGCCTGACGCTGCATGTTCGAGCCCATCAACGCCCGGTTTGCATCATCGTGCTCGAGAAACGGCACCATAGCAGCAGCCACAGAAACAATCTGACGAGGGGATACATCGATGAATTCAATCTCTTCCGGCGTCTTCAGCGTGAACTCACCCAGGTGACGACACGGCACGAGTTCATTCGTGAACTTCCTGTTCTTGTCAAGCTCGGCGTTGGCCTGAGCAATGACGTATTCACCTTCCTCGATTGCCGAGAGATAAGTCACCTCACCGGTCACTTTACCGTTGACGACCTTGGAATACGGCGTTTCAAGGAACCCGTAATCGTTGGTTCTGGAATAGACCGCCAGCGAGTTGATCAAGCCGATGTTGGGACCTTCCGGCGTCTCGATCGGACACAGACGCCCATAATGCGTCGGGTGAACGTCGCGAACTTCAAAGCCTGCGCGCTCACGCGTCAAGCCACCTGGGCCGAGGGCCGACACACGGCGCTTGTGCGTAATTTCCGACAGCGGATTATTCTGGTCCATGAACTGCGACAGCTGCGATGAACCAAAGAATTCCTTGATGGCTGCAGCAACCGGCTTGGAGTTGATCAGATCCTGCGGCTTCAAGCCCTCGCTTTCTGCCATGCTCAGGCGTTCACGCACGGCGCGTTCGACGCGAACCAGGCCAATGCGGAACTGGTTTTCAGCCATTTCACCAACCGAACGAACGCGTCGATTACCGAGATGGTCAATATCATCCACGGTGCCGTTGCCGTTGCGGATGTCGATCAACACCTTGAGTACGGCCAGAATGTCATCCTGGTCCAGGATTCCGGAGCCTTCCACTTCCTTGCGACCTACGCGACGATTGAATTTCATGCGGCCTACGGCCGAAAGGTCATAACGCTCATCGGTAAAAAACAGGTTCTTGAACAGGTTCTGGGCCGCTTCTTTGGTCGGCGGCTCTCCTGGGCGCATCATCTTGTAGATTTCCCACAAGGCTTCAAGCTCATTGGAGGTTGGGTCAATGCGCAGCGTATTTGAAATGTACGGACCCTGATCCAGATCGTTCACGTACAGAATATCGAAACTCTTGACCTTGGCTTCGCGGAGTGCACCGAGCAGTTCCTCGGTGATTTCATCATTAGCTGCAGCCAGCAGCTCGCCGCTGTCTTCGTCAACGATGGATTGAGCCAGAATACGACCGATCAGATATTCATCCGAGACATCCAGCGTTTTAACGCCGGCCTCTTCGATCAACTTGGCATGACGGGCCGTAATGCGCTTGTCCTTGGCGACAATGACATTGCCTTTCTTGTCGCTGATGTCACTGAGCGCGATCTCGCCTCGCAGGCGGGACGGCACCAGGTCCAGCTTGGCATCGCCCTTGCGCAAGGTGACGCCCGACTTTTCGAAGAAGGTATCGAGGATCTGCTCTTCGTCCATGCCCAGCGCACGCAGCAAGATAGTGACCGGCAATTTGCGGCGACGGTCGATCCGAGTGAATACGCTGTCTTTTGGATCAAACTCGAAATCCAGCCAGCTACCGCGGTATGGAATCACCCGGGCGTTGTACAGCAACTTACCGGAGGAATGCGTCTTGCCTCGATCATGGTCGTAGAACACGCCAGGTGAGCGGTGCATCTGGTTGACGATCACGCGTTCGGTACCGTTAATGATGAACGTACCGGTATCTGTCATCAACGGCAGATCGCCCATGTAGACGTCCTGGTCTATGACTTCCTTTACCTTCTTGTTGCGCGCCGGGCTGTCCTTGTCGTAGATGACCAGACGGACTGTCACTCTCAGCGGCGCACCATAGGTCATGCCGCGCAGCTTGCATTCGGTGACGTCGAACTCAGGTTTGCCGAGTTCATAGGAGACATACTCCAGCGCCGCATTACCGGAATAACTGCTGATAGGAAATACTGAGCTCAATGCGCCGTGCAGACCCTTGACCTCGCGGTCCGCTTCAGCCACATCATCCTGCAGAAACTGCCGATATGAATTAACCTGGGTTGACAAAAGGAACGGCGCTTCGATAATCTGTTCGTGCTTGCCGAAATCCTTTCGGATACGCTTTTTCTCGGTAAAGGAATAGCTCATTGGTGTTTCACCCGCCTGATGCTGCGTTGATCCGGGATAACAAACGACTCAAAGAATTCAGGCACCCGGAACAGGCCTGAATTTGATTTCTCACAACGGGAACAGGCCGGGCGTTTTTCAACGCCCAGCCGATTCCTTATGCTGGCTTTTGATTGAACGAGATTACTTGACCTCGACAGTCGCGCCAGCTTCTTCCAACTGCTTCTTGATATCTTCGGCTTCGTCTTTCGATACTCCTTCCTTGACAGGAGAAGGTGCGCCTTCGACCAGATCCTTGGCTTCTTTCAGACCCAGTCCGGTCACGCCACGAATGGCCTTGATGACCTGGACTTTCTTGTCGCCAAAACCAGCCAGAACGACATCGAATTCGTCCTTTTCTTCAGCCGCAGCAGCGTCACCGCCTGCAGCAGGACCGGCCGCAGCAGCAGCCACGGGGGCAGCAGCTGTAACGCCGAATTTTTCTTCCATTGCTTCAATCAGGTCAACGACTTCAACAACGGTCATGCTTGAGATTGTTTCGAGAATATCTTCTTTTGAAACGGCCATGGGAAATACTCCAAATAGTTAGTAATAAATGAATCAAGCAGCCTGTTTGCTGTCACGCACCGCTGCGACGGTGCGAACCAGCTTGGTATGCGGCTCTGCCAAAGTACGTACGAATTTTTCGATCGGCGCTTTCATCACGCCCATCAGCATGGATATGGCCTGGTCGCGGGTTGGCATATCGGCCAGACGACCAATTTCCGATGCGTCATACAGCTGCGCACCCATTGCGACCATGCGGACGATGATCTTGTCTTCGTCCTTGGAAAAATTCTTGATCAGTCGTGCCGCTGCGCCTGGATCATCAATCGAAAAGGCAAACAGCAACGGACCGGTCAATCCATCGACCATGCATTCAAATTCAGTACCTTCGACAGCACGCTTGACCAGCGTGTTTTTCGCCACCTTCAAGAAAACGCCTTCATTACGCGCTTTTGCACGCAAATCCGTCATCTTCTCGACGGTAATGCCGCGATACTCGGCAGCCACGGCAGAATGCGCGGTTTGGGCTACTTCAGCCACCTCCGTTACAACTGCTTTCTTTTGCTCGAATGTGAGCGCCATCTGCTACCTCCTCCTGAAAATTCCGCAGATCTGTCGCGAGTGCGTCTGTGCGCATCCGGCGGCGATTGTCATAACAATCGGAATCCTCATGTACAAAACGTACATTGCGATTCCTGTGCGCCGGCGACCAAAGACAGCCACCCGCTCGCTACGATCTGTAAAACTTTCACCAGTTACAACCCAAAAACGACTTCGGGCTTTTACATATCCGCGGTGTTGCCACTGCGGGGCTTTGGTGGCCGTTTCCCTTGAATATTCAAGGTAATCGGGCGACACCATCTGCGCAGGTGGACGTGTAATCCATTAACCGAAACTCGTCACAGCAGTTTCGGGCCTGCGGTCTTGGACGGGCACGAAGTTGACTTCGCGAAACGCCCGTTACTACCGGTTTTAACCGGCAATTATTGACATCGATTGAATCAACCGATGCGCTCAATCAAAGTTCCAGTGTCGAGTTGTCAACCGTCAGGCCGGGGCCCATGGTGGTCGACAGTGCAACCTTCTTCAAATAGTGTCCCTTGGACGCTGCGGGCTTGGCTTTGACCAGTTCCTGCAGCAGCGCGGTCAAGTTGGCTTTCAACTTGTCCTCATCAAAATCGGCCTTCCCGATAATGGTGTGGACAATGCCGCCCTTGTCGGTGCGGAATTGAACTTGCCCTGCTTTGGCATTGCGCACGGCTTGCTCAACGTCAGTGGTGACTGTGCCGACCTTGGGGTTGGGCATCAGACCACGCGGTCCAAGCACGGTGCCCAAACGGCCCACTACTCGCATGGCGTCGGGCGTTGCAATACACAAATCGAAGTCAATCTCGCCGCCTTTGATGGTTTCAGCCAGATCTTCGAACCCGACAATATCGGCTCCAGCTTCTTTGGCTTTGTCGGCGTTTTCGCCCTGAGCAAACACGGCTACGCGCACGCTCTTGCCTGTTCCGTGTGGCAGCACCAGTGCACCGCGCACAACCTGGTCTGATTTGCGCGGGTCAATACCCAGGCGCACTGCCACTTCGACGCTTTCGGTAAACTTCACTTTACTCAGTTCTTTCAGCAGTCCGACCGCTTCATCCAGGGGATATTGCTTTCCGGCTTCGATCTTTTCGCGTATCGCGCGATTTCGTTTGGTGTTCTTGGCAGCCATTATTCCACTCCCTCCACATTCAGGCCCATGCTGCGCGCGCTGCCGGCAATCGTACGGACAGCCGCGTCCATGTCGGCCGCAGTCAGATCAGGCTCTTTGGTCTTCGCAATCTCTTCGAGTTGGGCGCGGGTTACCGTGCCGACTTTTTTCATGTTCGGCTCACCACTACCCTTGGCGATCTTGGCAGCTTTACGCAGCAGTACGGCTGCGGGCGGAGTCTTGGTAATAAAGGTAAAGCTGCGATCGGCGTACACGGTAATCACAACCGGTACCGGCAAACCGGCTTCCTGGTTTTGGGTTTCTGCATTGAATGCTTTACAGAACTCCATGATATTCACACCGTGCTGGCCCAGTGCCGGGCCCACCGGCGGACTGGGGTTGGCCTGACCAGCAGGCACCTGCAGCTTGATATACGCTTGAACTTTCTTAGCCATTTGCTTCTCCGTGGGTCCAGTCGCCGGGTTCTAATGCCCCGGCTCCCCAACATCTAATATTCATCAGGCCCAATACCGAGCCTGTATTCAACGCCCGTAACCGGGCAATCCAAATTGTTAGAGCTTTTCAACCTGCTGGAAATCCAGCTCAACCGGGGTTGAACGACCAAAAATCGATACGGCAACGCGTAAACGACTTTTCTCGTAGTTGATTTCTTCAACGGTACCGTTGAAATCATTGAACGGCCCATCAATTACGCGAACCAGTTCGCCGGGCTCGAACAACACTTTCGGTTTCGGCTTGTCGACACCTTCTGCAACCCGGTTCAGAATGGCATCCGCCTCTTTCTGGCTGATTGGCGCAGGCTGATCCTGTCGACCACCGATAAAGCCCATCACTTTCGGGACATCCTTGACCAAGTGCCAGGAATCCTCGTTCATCTCCATCTCGACCAGAACATAGCCCGGGAAGAATTTGCGTTCGCTCTTGCGCTTGACGCCTTTCTTCATTTCCACGACTTCTTCGGTCGGAACCAGCACTTCGCCGAACTGATCCTGCATCTCAGCGCGCTCGATGCGTTCTTTCAGCGAGCGTTGGACCTGCTTTTCATAGCCCGAAAAGGCATGAACTACGTACCAGCGCTTCGCCATTACAGCCCTCCACCAATACCAATCAAGCGGCGGACCAGAAAGCCGAAGATCGTATCCATGAAAAACAGCAGAATGCCGATTACGATGGTGACTGCCACAACAATCAGCGTTGTCTGTGTGGTTTCCTGCCGGGTTGGCCAGACCACCTTGCGGCGTTCAACATCCGCTTCGCGAACGTAATCCACCAGCTGCCGACCGTGAACCGTTTTTGCGGCCACGAAGGCGGCAACCAGCGCCACAACCAGCAGGCCTACAATCCGGACTAAATCCAGGACCTGGTTTTCAAAAAACACAAAGCCGTAAATGCCGGCACCCAGGATCAGTGCAAACAGAATCCAGAGAACGATATCTCGCGATGAATTGGTTTCGGCTGTCATAAGTTCGCTTCAATTACTTCCAAGGCGTGTTCAATGGCAGGCGAGGAGGGACTCGAACCCCCAACCTGCGGTTTTGGAGACCGCTGCTCTGCCAGTTGAGCTACTCGCCTAAATTGTTGATCTATCTCTCGACATCGTCCTATTTTCAGACTTGCCCAGGATCCAATCGGTTCAAAACTCCGCGCACTCGATTCGAGCGCGCGGGCATTAAAGCGCGTTACTTGTGGATCTTGGCAACCACACCTGCACCGACGGTACGACCACCTTCGCGTATCGCGA
>CAKZPB010000070.1 GCA_937138395.1 uncultured Pseudomonadota bacterium | reverse complement strand
TGAAGAGGGTCCAATGAATTCAGTATCCAAAACCACGCTGGCGGCAGCGATTTGCGCTGCGTTAGCCGCAGGTTCAGCACAGTCCGCCACGTTCAATGTCACCAATACCAATGATGCCGGTCCGGGCAGCCTGCGGCAAGCCATTCAGGATGCCAATGCGAACGCCGAAGGCGATACGGTTGATTTGTCCAGTATTTCCGGCCAGACGATCACGCTCAGTTCCGGCGAATTGCAAGTTTACGATGATGAAATCATCATCGAAGGCGCAAGTGTCACGGTCGACGCAAACGATACTTCCCGAGTATTCAATCTGTACTACAGCGATGTCACCATCAATGACTTGACCATCACTGGCGGGGTGGCACCTGATGACCCTGGTGGCAAAGGCGGTGGTAATAGCTTTTTCTACACTGGCGGTGGGATTTTTGCGTTTAACAGCCCATTGACGTTGAACAATAGCGTCGTGACCGGTAATGATGGTGGACTGGGCGGCGGGGGTATTTCAACGTTATCGAGTTATGAAGAGGATCGTGGCGAGGGCGGAATTTACGCTGACCTACGATTAAATGATTCAATCATCAGCGGCAATACTGCTCAACAGGCTGGTGGCGGTGTACTGGGTTACATCTATTACGGCGATCTCAGTCTGTACGGCAGTGAGATCACCGGCAATACTGTTACTGGTAACTCCAATCCCACGCTATTCCAGGATCTTTCAGAACGCGAGGGTCCGCTCGCCTCAAGAATTCTTCAACGAGGCGCTGGTGATGGAGCTGGAGGAGGGGCTTATTTGGCCAGCGCGTTTGGAAATATCATCCTCCAAGACGCAACCGTGTCGGGCAATACATCGGCCGGCCAGGTGGGTGGAATAGCTGGTGTGTCTGGATATCAGGGTATCTATGTTGACAGCACCACGATCGCTAACAATTCCGCCGTGACCTCGTATGGCGGGCTTTTGCTGTATGGCAAATATGAGATTGCAGTGACCAACAGCACGATCACTGGCAACAGTGCGGGTGAATCGGTTGGTGGAGGTGCGATTTCTGCTGGATATGAGTATATTCCTTTCCGTGGAGCCGTTGAATCGCTAGTCGTTCAGTTCACAACGATTACGAATAACTCGGCAGTCGATACGACTGGTGGTTTGAGCGTCCAGACCTATGAAAATCCTGCCTCGATTATCGGCGCTGTGATTGCCGGCAATTCGGCAACCATTGATCCCGACCTTTCGATCGGTACGGAAATGGCCAACAATGGGACCGTTGAGATGGATTGGAGTCTGATTGGTGTCGATCCCTCCACAGGAACGTTGAATAAAGATGCGACCTCGATTGCGCTGACAGGACTGAATCCCAATGTCGGCCCACTTGCTGACAATGGTGGATTTACCAGTACCTTACTGCCCTTCACTGGGAGCCCACTGCTCGACCAGATTCCGGATGGATCCGGTGGTTGTGGCACGGATTTCGATGTTGATCAGCGAGGCGAACCTCGACCGCTCAATGGCGCCTGTGATATTGGCTCAGTCGAAGGTTCTGGAATGGGCTTGCCAGAGGCAAGGCCGGTTCCGGTACTCGACCGATTCGGATTGTTGCTGATGGCTGGACTGCTGGGCCTGGCAGGCATGTTTGGCTTGCGGCGGACGCGTCGAAGAAACGTCTGATTGAAAAGCAAGGTGAGACCACAACGGCCGGATCTTCCGGCCGTTTTTTATTGCTGGAGAAAAAAGCTACTGGGCAATCAGGGTGTGCTTGAACCACAGTACACGCCGCTCGAGACCACGCGCGGTCTTGCCGATGTAGACATACTCCAGGCCCTTCCGTGGCCAGACGGCCTGGCGAAGGTGTTTCGAGAACGTGCTGTTTTCAAGCTCGAGGTACATGCCGGCTGCGCCTTGTTCGGGATGCTCGCGGCTCCATTCTTCCAGCAGCGAGGACGCCTGGATCAGCAAGCGGCGCACGATAAAGCCATTGCGATAAGGTGGCGCAACAAACGTGCGGTAATAGTAGAGCTCATGCTTCAGATCATCAATCGATTGTTTCAATACCGTGCACACGCCGGCAATCTCGTCCTCCTCGGTTGAGCGTGCGACGAGCACCAGTTGTTTGACGCGCTTTCTGGCAAGCTCAGGATCCGAAATGGCACCGTGCGCTGTCCAGAATTTCATGACTTGTTCGTGGACATCCGGCAGGTCCTGTTGCCAGACAGGAATATATTCATATCGTTGCATGGTCTGAAGTCTACTGGAAACAGAGCTGTTGATGCTGATCACTGTATTTGACGCCCCGATTGCAGTTGCCCGATTTGGTGTTTTTCAGGGTAGAGTTAGGCATTGAACTCTTGACTGGACTTGACGTGAATGACTCTGACGATAGCTACGGTCATTCCGAACCCGATGCGGTAGCGGAAGACCCGAAGAAAAAAAAAGCCGAGGCTGAGAAAAAGCGCCGGGAAGACCAGGCCAAGCGCATCCGCGAGAATCCTGGCGAAGCACTGAAGAGTGAGTTCAGTTCGAGTTTTCTGGCGCTGTTGGAGCAGGGTCGCTTGAGCGTTGCTGTTTCGACCTATCAGGCCGGGCAGGTGGTGCTGCTGCGGGCCGATAACGGCAAGCTGAATACCCACTTCTGTTCATTCAACCGTCCGATGGGCATTGCGCTGAAGGATAACCGCCTCGTGGTCGGCACCAACAACGAGGTCTATGAATTCCGAAATACACCGGCCGTGGCACCGAAAGTCGAGCCGGTCAATCGGCACGACGCCTGTTACATCCCGCGTTCGATTCATTACACCGGAAACATCGACATCCATGAGCTCGATTTTGCCGGTGACGAACTTTGGATCGTCAATACCCGATTCTCCTGCCTGTGCACGCTGGATCTCGACCACAGCTTCGTGCCGCGCTGGCGTCCGCCCTGGATTTCGGGCTATGCAGTCGAGGACCGCTGTCATCTCAACGGCCTGTGCGTGGTCGATGACGAGCCGCGCTATGTCACGGCCTTGGGCCAGGCTGATACAGCCGGCGGCTGGCGCAAGAACAAGAATGCAGGCGGCATTTTGTATGACATCGTGCGTGACAAGCTGCTCGTTGATGGCTTGTCGATGCCCCACTCGCCGCGCTGGTATCGCGACAAGCT
>CAKZPB010000069.1 GCA_937138395.1 uncultured Pseudomonadota bacterium | reverse complement strand
TGGTGCCGACGGCGAGATTCGAACTCACGACCCACGCATTACGAATGCGTTGCTCTACCAACTGAGCTACGTCGGCGTTTTCTGGAAGAGGTCTATTTTAAGGCAATCAGTTCGCTTGTGGAAGCGTGAGTGCCAAAAACCAGCGCTGGTTCAGGCGTTCCAGGGTTGTTGTTGTGTCAAAACACTCGTTGCGGGTGACCGCCGGAGCAGAAGAACCGCACTGTACAGATGGAAACATGAGGAATTTGAGCACCGCCGAGCCCGCACTGTGTATTTGCTGAAATTACAGTTAGGGAAAAATTATTCAGGGTGCTGCTGAGACGCGCTCTGTGAATGGCTGCTGGAGCGCAACAACCGCAGTGTACATCCGAGTACATGAGGATTGTGAGCACCACCGGATGCTCGCAGAGCGTGCCTCAGTGGTGCCATGGATGATTTTTCAGTCCTTGGTGACGCGGTTCATTTCCACCAGGCTGATCGCACCGCTCTTGACCTTGTTCAACGCCGAGCGACGCAGGTCATTGACGCCCTCTTTCTTGCTCTGCCGCTCGATTTCCAGCGCAGTGCCTCCAGAAAGAATAATCTGCTCGATGTCTTCTGTTACTGGCATGACCTGGAACACGCCGGTTCGACCCTTGTAACCTTCGTTGCAAAGGTTGCAGCCCTTGGCCGCAAAGATTTCCATCCCTTCCTCGATTTCTTCTTCGGTAAAACCGATTTTCAGCAGGGCTTCGGCCGGTAAATCATCTTCCAGCTTCTTGCACTTGTGTAAGGTCCTGGCCAGACGCTGGGCCATGACCATATGAACCGCTGACACGATGTTGTACGGCGGCACACCCATGTTGGCCAAACGAGTAATGGACTGCGGCGCGTCGTTGGTGTGCAGCGTGGACAAGACCAGGTGACCGGTTTGCGCCGCCTTGATCGCAATTTCAGCGGTTTCCAGGTCACGGATCTCGCCGACCATGATGATGTCAGGATCCTGTCGCAGGAACGAACGCAGCGCCGAGGCAAAAGTCAGACCCTGCTTGGCGTTTTGCTGGACCTGATTGACGCCAGCCATGCGAATTTCGACCGGATCTTCAACGGTCGAGATGTTTCGGCCTTCATCATTCAGCAGGCCCAGCGCGGTGTACAACGAAACCGTTTTACCGGAACCGGTTGGACCGGTCACCAGCACCATGCCATACGGCTTGCCGATGGCATCCATGTAGATATCCTGCTGCTCCTGTTCAAACCCAAGTTTTTCCGGGCCCAGATAGGCGCCGGTAGAATCGAGAATACGCAGCACGACCTTCTCGCCCCACAGCGTTGGGCAGGTCGAGACACGAAAATCGAAGGCGCGGGTCTTGGAGACGTTCAACTTGATTCGACCATCCTGGGGCACGCGACGCTCGGCGATGTCTAGGCTGGCCATGACTTTCAGACGTGCCGACAGGCGGCTGGCCATCTTGTTCGGCGGCTTCATTTGCGTTTTCAGAACGCCATCCATGCGGAAGCGGATGCGGTAATGATCTTCATAGGGCTCGAAGTGGATATCGGACGCATCCTTGCGAATCGCGTCGATCAGCACCTTGTTGACGAATCGGACAATCGGCGCATCATCGGAGCCATCTTCAACTGATTCCTGCTCCTGCTGACCGCCGTCGAACGACAAGGATTCAAGATCTTCATCGCCCGCCGTGAGCTCTTCGAATGCTTGCGAGGAACCGTCCAATGAACGATCAATGGCATTGTTCAGCTGATCAGAGGGCGCCAGGACAGCTTCGATATTCATCCCGGTGGTAAATGCGACCTCGTCCAGCGCTGACTGGTTGGCCGGGTCGGCGACTGCCACATACAGCCGCTTGCCGCGCTTCATCAACGGCACGACCATGTGCTTGCGCATCAGGGTTTCCTTGATGGCATCCTGCGGCGCCTGGCGCAGATCCATCGCGTTCAGGTCGATCAAGGGCAAGCCAAATTCTTCCGCCGCGATATGCGCAAATTCACTGGGCGCAATCAGGTTTTCACGAACCATGTGGCCGGTAAAGGTTCGGCCGGACTCAATGGCTTGAGCCAACGCATCCATAGCCTGATCCTCGCTGATCAGGCCCTCTTCAACCAATCTGCGACCGGTTCCGGGCAGCTGGTTCAAATGCGACGATTTTAGCGGCGTTGACATCGTTCCTGATTCCCCTGTTTGCGTTAAACCGGAGCACGCATCCACGCGATCCGGGCGTAGTGACACAGCCGAATGTTCGGCCCACACCCGAACTTACGCTGAGCCACCCGATTTGTCAACTTTGCCGGGACTCAATCCTCGTCAGGAATGTCCAGCTTGTAATCCACCCGGTAGGGAGGCGGTTGGCCCCCTTCACCCTTGAGATAATGGTTCATCCAGCGCATCAGACGAAGAGAGTAGTCATAGCGACTGGCAGCCCTTTGATTGCCATGCCCCTCATCCTGATACAGCACCAACCGGACCGGCGGTGGATTCTCCTGCAGCTTCAGGAAGCGGTAGAGCATTCGTGAATGTACCGGATCAACCCTGGGGTCGGCGTCCCCGTGCATGATCAGGATCGGGGTTTTCGCGTTTTCAACGTGGTACAGCGGTGACGCTTCATGAAACAGGTCCCAGTTTTCCCAGGGCCATTGCAGCAGATGCACCAGGTTGAACTCATACGGGATATCCGAGGTACCGAAGGCCGTGATCTGGCTGGCCAGACCCACATTCATGACCGCCGCGGCAAATCGGTCCGACATCTTGGTCGCGCCCCATGCCGTGGCGTAGCCACCGTACGAACCGCCGGTAATCCCGACGCGCTCGGCATCCACCAGGCCCTGCTCGACCAGGTAATCCACGCCATCGATCAGGTCATCGAATTCTTCCATTGCAGGACGGGCCTGACTGGTCAGGGTGAACTCAACGCCCCGACCGGTCGACCCCCGATAGTTCTGGTAGAACACAAAAAAGCCTTCAGCCGCGAACGGTTCGGCCAGGTCGGACGATCGCGTGATCCAGCCATCCTGATAGTGTGCTTCAGGACCGCCATGAACATTGACAATCAGCGGGTAACGACGGCCCTCGCGATAGTCCAGCGGGTAAAACAGAACGCCTTCGATTTCCAGGCCGTCTCGGGCAGCGTAACGGACGACTTCTCTTCGAGTCAGTTCAACATCGTCAAGCCAGTCATTGTGGCGGGTCAGGCGGACGGCCTGCTCCGCACCGTCAGCCAGGCGAAAGACCTCAGGTGGATGTGCCGGTGTGTGTCCGGTCATGACCACCCCGTTATCGGCAACCGAAAGGCCGGTGAAGATCGGGCCGTTGTTCAGCAGCGTCCGCTGGTTGTCTCCATCCGGATCAATCAGGCCGACCCGGGTTTCCACACCTTCGTAGCTGACGAAAATGATCTGATCGTTATTCAGCCAGTCCAGGTGCCAAACGTGCCCTTCCAATCCGGGTATCAGGTCATTGAATTCACCGCCCGACTTACCGGTGGACATCAGTCGGCCTTCGCGAGGATCACGCACCAGATTGGTGGCGATGAACGCCAGGTGTTCGCCGTCCGGGCTCCAGGCCATCTGACCGAGCTTGCCGGGGTTTTCAACCCGGCCGATTTCATCGCCGTCCAGATCGATAATCCGGATCCGGTTGAACATCAGTACATCGTCAACCAGCTGTCGGGGCGTGATCTTGATCGCCAGACGATCACCGTCCGGTGACCACAGAGCCTCTTGAATGGACCCATCCAGCGTGAGCATCGCGGGTGCTTCGTCGCCGTCCAGCGTATGCAGATACAGTCGCCGATTGTTCAGACCCTCTTCATAGACGATCTGGGTAAAGCCCTGCTCCTTGCTGGTCTTGAGCGCCTCGTCTTCGGGCTCGAAGGCCAGCAAGGCGACCTGGCTTCCGTCCGGGCTCAGCGAGTAACCGGATAGATCGGTTTCCAGGCTTGCCAGTACTCGAGCCTCACCGCCATTGATCGAAATGCCGTACAGGCGTCGGGATTCATCCTCACCGCGCTTGGCCAGAAAAGTGATGGTCCTGCCATTAGGCATCCAGTCGATAGCCGCGACATTGACCTGTCCGGTCACAAAGCCGGTCGATTCGCCGTCCGGACCTATGACGTGAAGCTCCGACCAGGCCGCACCGTCTTCTTCTGCAGGAATGGTACGTGGCACGGACAGCGTGTAGGCAATATGCGTGCCGGACGGATTGCTCGCGACCGAGGTCACCCTCTCCAGACGGGTCAATTGTTCCAGCGTCATGCCGTCGGC
>CAKZPB010000068.1 GCA_937138395.1 uncultured Pseudomonadota bacterium | reverse complement strand
AAGGTGTCATCCCGGCCTTGAGCCGGGACCCAGTGGCTTCAACGCCTGAGTATCAACCCGCCAAGGCGCAATCACCAGAATAATACCGCCCAGTATCACCGCGCCCGAAATTACCAGACGGAGCGACAGCGGTTCGGCCAGCAGCAGGGCGCCGGCCAGCGCGGTAATGACCGGTACCTGCAGTTGAGCAACCGCAGCCGTTGACGTGCGCAGATGCGGCAGCGCGGCATACCAGATCATGTAGCCCAGGCCGGAGGCGACCGCGCCCGACAGCACGGCCAGCATCAGGCCGTGGCCGTCCCAGCTGGCGTCGGTCCAGCGCAGTAGCGCAAACAGACTGATCGGCACGGCGGCCAGCACGAAGTTGATGGCCGTGGCGCGCGTGGGGTCGGCCTGATGTCGGCCTTGCAGCGTGTATACCGCCCAGGCAAGGCCGGCACCGATCATCATCAGTGCCGCGACAAACGGCGGGCGTTCCAGGCCCGGCAGCAACAGGTTGACCAGACCCGCGATGGCCAGCACCACGCCACACCAGGCCAGGCCGTTCAATGACTCGCCACGCAGCATGCTCCACAGCAGCATGCTGAGCTGCACGGCACCAAACAGCAGCAGCGCACCGGTGGCTGCAGTCAGGTCACGATAAGCGAGCGTGAACAGCAAAGCGTAGGCCAGCAGTGCTGCCGCGGCCACGCCGCGTAGCACGAACCTCCACGGCCGGTAGCCGGGACGCGGTTCGCGCTGCTTGCGCAGCCAGACAATCAAGCCCAGCATCAGCGCGCCGCTGGCCAGCCGAATCGCCGAGAACGTAATCGGATCGATCGTGGTTTCAACCAGCGCCAGCCGGGTCAGCACCGAGTTGGCGGCAAAGGCAATCAGCGCAAGCACGACCAGCAGCACAAGCGGCCCCTTTGGCAGTCGATGGTTGGCGATGGTTGGCTGAGTGATTGTGCTCATAACGCGATGCGCTGCCTTCAAATGCAGGGCCGTGATTTGCCGGTACACTGCGCAGTATGACGCAAGCCTATCGCATTCACCGACGCCGAAACGCACGCCGCATTACGCTGAAGGTGTTGCCCGATCAGTCGATCGAAATCGTCGCACCGCCGGGCTTGAGCGAGCGAGCCATCGCGCTGATGGTTGAAGACCGCCGCGACTGGATTGCCAGGGCCAGGGCCCGCCTGTTGAAACAGCAGCAGGCCCGATCGCCGGCACTGGATAACCCGTTCCCGAAACACATCGAACTGCCGGCCATCAACCGGTTGCTGTCCGTGCACTACGATCCGACGGCTCAACGCAATCGGCTGGACTGGTCTGCACAGCAGTTCACAGTTGCCGGGGCGCATGATGCAGAACGCGTCTCAAAGGCGTTGATACAGGCGTTGAAGTCCATCGCCAAGGCCGAGTTGGAACCTGAGCTGCATACGCTGGCGCAGCGCCACGGCTACACGCTGGAACACGTCGGCTGGCGCAACCAGAAAACCCGCTGGGGCAGCTGTCGTCGGACCGGGCAGGGCAGCGGACGCATGTCGCTGAACATCCGCCTGCTGTTGCTGCCGCCGGCCAGCGCGCGCTACGTGCTGGCCCACGAACTGGCGCACATCGATCACCCCAACCACTCACCGGCATTCTGGCAGCGCGTTGAAGCCCTGCAGCCCGACTACCGTGAACATCAGCAG
>CAKZPB010000067.1 GCA_937138395.1 uncultured Pseudomonadota bacterium | reverse complement strand
CGGCGAAACCGCCTTTGAAGTTATGCGAACTACACAAGCGTGAATTGCAAAACAAGTGGGTTTAAGCCGAATTTCATTGGTAACCAAGTAGGCTTATGAAATTTAATCTGCGTCCATCCGCGAAATCTGCGGTAAACGTTTTTGTTGTTAACAAACAACCGGGTTAAGACACGACCTCTGCCAGGTTGCCTTTGTCCTCCAGCCAGCTTCGACGATCGGCCGAGCGCTTCTTGGCCAGCAGCATGTCCATCAGTTCATGGGTTTTCTTGTCGTGGTCGATGGTCAGCTGCAGCAGGCGACGGGTGTCGGGGTCAATGGTCGATTCACGCAGCTGCAGCGGATTCATCTCGCCCAGCCCCTTGAATCGGGTTTCGCTGACCTTGCCCTTGATGCCCTCGGCCTGGATGCGGTTCAGCACGCCGGTGCGTTCGGCTGCGTCCAGCGCATAAAAGGTCTGTTTGCCGACGTCGATCCGGTACAGCGGAGGCATCGCAACAAAGATGCGGCCGGCCTCGACCAGCGGCCGGAAATGGCGCAGAAACAGCGCCGACAGCAGCGTGGCGATATGCAGCCCGTCCGAGTCGGCATCGGCCAGCACGATGATCTTGCCGTAGCGCAGCTTGCTCAAATCATCCGAGCCCGGGTCGACGCCGATCGCCACGGCCAGGTCATGCACTTCCTGCGAGGCCAGTACCTGGCCGGGATCGGTCTCCCAGGTATTCAGAATCTTGCCTCTGAGCGGCATGATGGCCTGGAACTCGCGGTTGCGCGCCTGCTTGGCCGAGCCGCCGGCCGAATCGCCCTCGACCAGAAACAGCTCGGTTTCTTCCAGATCGGTCGATGCGCAGTCAGCCAGCTTGCCGGGCAGTGCCGGGCCGGTCGTGACCTTTCGCCGCGCGACCTTTTTGCGCTGCTTGGCGCGTTTCATGGCATTTTCGATCGCCAGTTGGGCGATTGCTTCGCCGTCGGCGGTATTGCTGTTCAGCCATAGCGAAAATGCGTCCTTGACCAGGCCGGAGACAAAGCTCGATGCCTCACGTGACGACAGCCGCTCCTTGGTCTGGCCGGAAAACTGGGGCTCGCGCAGTTTGACCGACAGCACAAACGACAGTCGCTCCCAGACGTCTTCGGGTGAAAGTCGCAGGCCGCGAGGCAGCAGGCTGCGGATCTCGCAGAATTCACGCAGCGCCTCGATCAGGCCGGTGCGCAGGCCATTGACGTGCGTGCCGCCCTGTGCGGTCGGAATCAGGTTGACGTAGCTTTCCTGGGTCAACTCGCCTTCGCGCACCCAGGCCAGCGCCCACGAGGCTTCGGTCTGCTGGTTGTCGTGCTGGCCGCTGAAATCGCCGACAAAGGGTTCATCGGGAATGGTTTCGAACTCAGCCAGCGCTTCGGACAAGTAGTCCTTCAGGCCATCTTCGTAGTACCAGGTGTCGCTGCTGTCCTTTTCTTCGTCTTTCAGTGTGATGGTCAGGCCGGGACATAAAATGGCCTTGGCGCGCAGCAGATGTTTGAGCCGGGGCCGCGACACATTGGCTGAATCGAAGTAACTGGCGTCGGGCCAGAAACGCACCCGCGTGCCGGTATTGCGTTTGCCGACCTCACCGACCGGTGTCAGCGCATCCTCGGTGTCACCGTGTTTGAAACCGATGAGGTATTCGGTGCCGTCACGCTTGATATGGCATTCCAGCCGGGAGGACAGCGCATTGACGACCGATACGCCAACGCCGTGCAGGCCGCCGGAAAACGTGTAGTTCTTGCCGGAAAACTTGCCGCCTGCGTGCAGGCGCGTCAGGATCAGTTCCACCCCGGGCACTTGGTGTTCCGGATGCAGATCAACCGGCATGCCACGGCCATTATCGGACACCTCGATCGAGCCGTCCTTGGCCAGCACCACGTCGATCTGCTTGGCATAGCCGGCCAGCGCCTCGTCGACCGAGTTGTCGACGACTTCGGCCACCAGGTGATTCGGCCGGGTCGTGTCGGTGTACATGCCCGGACGTCGCTTGACCGGGTCCAGTCCCTGCAGGACTTCAATATCGGCGGCTTGGTAATTCTTGCTCATGCAACCGTTTCCTGATTACGATTCGGTAAACGGTTCGCCTGCAAGCCGGTTCCTGATTGAGAGGTGTTGCAGGAGCCGGCTTGCAGGCGAACCAGGGTTCGCTTCAAAGATTATCGCTTAAGCGATGGGCCAGCATGCCATCAATCAACCATCATCAACGTCATTCCGGACGAAGTGAAACGTAGATCCGGAATCTATTTGAAAATGGCGGGTGTCGGGAAAATACGGCACTAAAACGAGATTCCGGGTTCCGACGACATCGGCCCCGGAATGA
>CAKZPB010000066.1 GCA_937138395.1 uncultured Pseudomonadota bacterium | reverse complement strand
ACAGGAGCTATGACGATGACTATTCGCCGAATCACTTCCAAGCTGATACCGATGCTGTTGCTGACCCTATGCATCAGCGCAGTTGCCGAAGAACCACCGATTGAACGCTGGCACGTGCTGTCGATTGACGGTACTGCTGTCGGTTCCAATCATGAAGTGTTCGAGCGTAACGGAGATCAATTCGTGACGACCGAATCGATGGTCATGGTGCTGAACCGTCTGGGCTCGCGCATCGAGGCTGGCGTTTCCGCCAGAAGTGTTGAAAATCAAAGCGGCGAATTGACTCGGGTTGAACTGGTCATTGATCAATCCGAGCACGTCATGGAACTGGTCGCATTCCAGGATGGCGATCAGTGGGTCACGCGGTCTGCGACACCCGGTGTGCCGGACCAGCAGCGCACCCTGGAAGCGCCGCTGAAGGGCCCGCGTGCCATCGCTGCGCTTATTGCCAGTCTCAAGGACCCGGGCGACACCATTACCTACAATGCCTTTGTCACAACAACGATGCAGCCCGGCGAGATTCGCGCCGAACTGGTCGGGTTTGAAACGGTCAGTGACCTGCCGCTGCGGGTCATTGAAGAACAGCTGCCGGGTTTCCCAGCACCGCTGACGCGAGTAATTGACCAGAAGGGTCGAAATGTCATTACCCGCATGCCCGGGCCCTTTGGTTTGACCGAGACCGTGCTTGCCGACGAGGTTGCCGCTACGCTGGCCCGGGGTGGGGCCGAGCTGCCCGATGAGGTGTTCGAGGCCACGATTCTTAGGACGGGTGTGCGTCTTCCACAGCCCCGTAGCCTGGAGTATCTCGAACTCGAGCTGATCCATCGCAATCCAGCTCTTGGCTGGCCTGAGCTCAACAGCGAACACCAGCGGGTATTGTCACAGGATGAAGACCGACTGGTGCTGGCCATCGAGCGTCGCCACCCCCGGCAGAGCGTGCCGTTCAATGCTGAAGTGTCTTCAGGGCTTGATCGCTTCCTCAGCGCCAATTCCGTATTGCAGACCGTTCAACCCGAGCTGGTCGAAATGGCGAGCAGCATTACTGAAGGTCAAACCGATCGCTGGCAGGCTGCGCTTGCGCTGCGCCGTTGGGTTAGCGAAAACATGTCGTTTGATGCGGGTGTAGTGCTGGCCTCATCGAGTGAAGTGCTGTCCAATCGTCGCGGTACCTGCACCGAGTTTGCGGTACTGCTGACCGCGCTGGCCAGAGCGTCCGGGATCCCGGCGCGCTACGTTCAGGGCTATGTGTACGCGCACGGGATGTTGGCAGGGCATGCCTGGACCGAAGTGATGATCGGCGGAGACTGGCTTGCGCTCGATGCGGCCATTCCATCGGATGGACCCGCTGATGCTGCCCGATTCGCATTCGTCTGGACCGATTTCAATGACGGACCTGGCGAACTCAGCGCCGGCCCTTCGATGCAGATGTTCGGTCAGATCGATGCGCGAGTAATCGCCTGGCATTCTGCCGACGGTACCGAGCAGCGATTCCCGGACGGTGCACCGTCACCGCAGGTGACCGATGGCCGCTTTGTCGATGGCATCCAGGGCATTGAGTGGTCGGTGCCCGAGGCGTGGACCATCGTCGACTATCAGGAAACCTGGCCCAGCAATCTCGTTGCAGCTGCCGAGCACGCACATGGCAACCGTATCGAATTGCGCTGGATCAGCCAACACCCGTGGGAGCGAGCGGGTATCGACTGGATCGAGCCTCGTTTTGAGGAGTCCAGTCAAGTTGAAGCCAGCCCCTTTGGTCGCTCCGACAGCTGGCTGATCGAGCAGGACGATCGCGTTCGATTCGTCCAGGCCGGACCCAACGGGCACTGGCAGTTGATCGGCACTGATCCTGAACAGTTGCGTGCGCTGGCGGGTACCTTAGTGCTGCCCTCCTCATAAAGGCGCCCAAGTACCATGTTCATGGGTTGCGCTTCGTGTTGGAGTCCGGCCCATGAGCCTTTGAGGACCCCGATCGCGTGCAATCAATCGAGTCAATCGTCGAGCAGTTCGGCCCCACCTTGTGGCGACTGGCGAGTAGTTTCGAGTTCGACACAGCGCTGCGCGAAGACCTGGTTCAGGACATGCTCGTCGCGATCTGGCGGGCATTGCCGCGTCTGGATGATCCAACGCGATTGAAACCCTACGTGCTGCGCATTGCCCGCAATCGAGCCGTCAGCCATGTGGCACGTCAAGCCAGGAGGCTCGACAAGACGCCAATTGACCGCGAGCCCGACGACACCGGTACGGGCCCTTATGAACAGGCCGAACGAAATGATCGACAGCAGCGCCTGTTTGCCGCTGTGCAGTCGCTGCCCTTGAATCAGCGCGAGGCGATTACGCTGTTCTTCGAAGGGCTTTCGCACGCAGAAATCGCCGAAGTGTTGGAAGTATCCGAAAACAATGTGGCCGTGCGCATCAATCGCGCGCGGACCCGGCTAACCGAGAGGTTGTCCTGATGACGAATGAATTACCTGACCCACTGGAACAGATGCAGACCGACTGGCAGCAGGCTGAAACGCCGCCGGTCAATGTCGATGCCATCAAGCGACGATTGCGCTGGCGCTGGTTGTTCACGGGGATCGACGTGCTTGGCCTGTTCATCATCTGGGGCATCATGGCTTGGGCATTGACCAACATGTCCAGCCTGCTCCAATGGGTGTACTGGAGCTTTTTCTTTGTGGTCTGCGTCATTGCAACGTTTTCAACCATACAGTTGCGGCTGCGCGCGCTATGGCGGACGGATGACACGATCAGCGCGGTCATCGATCACGCGCGGCGCGATTCAGAACTCCGCATTCAATCTGGACGATTGACGATCTGGGTCACGTTGTCTATTGCTGTTTTCGTTTTCGTCTGGATGTTAATTACAGGATGGTTCGATGCGCTACCACTGCTTGAGTATCTGAAGCTGCAGTTCAATGCACTGATCTTTACATTGGTGTGGTGCGGATTCATCGTCGTTATTGGTGCCTGGATGCGCGAACGCGGACTGCGTCAACAGTTGGAACTCGACCGCATCGAGCGCGAATTAAGCAATGACGCCTGAAAACAGGCCTGATGTCATTCAAAATCCAGCGTAAGGAATCGTCGGCGAAAAGGACTTAAAGAGTAGGACATCACTCAACTGGAGACTGACATGACCGAATTCCTCGCCGCCTTTGAAAACGCAACCGCCTTGCAGTGGGCAATGGTCCTTGCGATCGTGCTGGTGATCTGGTTCTTGCCGGTGGCTGTTGCCGCCATCTTCAATCGCAAGCAGGCCAAGTTGATTGCCATTGCCTGTGTGCCGGCCGGGTTTTCTTTGATTGCCTGGTCGGCTGTGCTGATTTGGGCTTTTACTGGTCGGGCTATCGAAAAGTATCTGCCCGAAAAAGTACGTGCCAGGCTTCAGTCATAGCAATTCAACTTACACAATGCTGAAGACCGCGGCGGTCCTCAGCGGTCCAAGCAGTCCTGCAACGTTCATGCAAGTCAAACAGGTATTGCCTGAATCCTGGCTATTGATCCCGGCCAGGTAATGAGCGCCTGGTCCTTGCGAACGTATAGCGGGTGACGCGGCGCGCCGGCTTTGCACACCCCCAAACACCGCATTGCCGGAAAACGGATGATCTGACGGAACTGTTCATACGCCTGCTGCGCCTTAGGATGTGCGCCCCAGGCCACGATGATCGGCTGATCCGAACTGACAACCGTCTGGATGTGATTCACATTGGCCGGTCCGACTGGATCCTCCATCGCGAACAAGTCTGCGGGTCGGGTGGCCCGGCCGGCAAATAGATTCAACACCTGTAGTCGGCCATAGCCTTCGCGCTTTGCAAAGCCGATGCAGCGACGAATGGTCGGATCATCTTGCTCTGCGTCGGCCGTCGATGGATTCAGCATCAAAAACACCACGCCCGGTCCCTCGGACCAGGTCCGATCCAGGCGGTAGCGATAGCGAACACAGCGGCTGAAAACGGCGGATCGTTGCATGGCGGTCAAGAGCGTATCGGATTCAAACAGAGGTCAGTTCAGTTGGATGATAGCGGGTATGCTAGCCGCGTACGAATTGTCCTTGAGTTGAACCGATTTCTGTGTTGATTCCTATTCATCATGCTGTTCGCTGGGTCCTGTTTGGCGCCTGTGCTGCAGCGACGCTGTGGCCACAGATATCGCCGTCACTGGGGCTCGCGCTGGGTCTGGTTTTTGCGCTGCTGTTGGGTAGTCCACTGGAGGATCGCACGTCGCGCTGGGCCAGCCAGTTGATGAAGGTCTGCATCATCGGCCTTGGTTTTGGGATTTCATTTATGGCAGTGATCGATACCGGAACAACCGGCTTGCTGATCACTGGTCTTGCTGCTGCATCGGTTGTATTGACGGGGGTTTTGTTGGGCGTATTGATGAACGTCGATGCCACGTCGGCACGGCTGATCAGCAGCGGTACGGCCATCTGCGGCGGAAGCGCGATTGCAGCGCTGTCACCAATTCTTCGAGCCCGGCCGGAGGCCATCGCGGTTGCCCTGGCGATCGTGTTTGTCCTGAATGCGGTGGCGCTGTACCTTTTTCCATTGCTGGGTCGGCTGTTGGAACTGAGCCAGGAACAATTTGCGATCTGGTCTGCCATTGCCATTCATGACACGGCTTCAGTGGTCGGTGCGGCATCGACCTATGGTTCCGATTCGCTGGAGCTTGCTACGATCCTGAAGCTGGCACGTGCGCTGTGGATCATTCCATTGGTGGTGCTGTTTGCCTGGTGGGTATCGCGTTCGAATCCTGCTGCTGAAGACGTTTCAGAAAGAAAAACGGCCATTCAATGGCCCTGGTTTATCGGGCTGTTTGTGCTGGCTTCTGCTGCGCGATCGCTGTGGCCGGATGGGGAGCCATTATTTACAGCACTGTCACAGGGTGCACGACAGTTGCTGGTGTTGACGCTGTTCCTGGTTGGTGCGAGTTTGACTGTTTCTGCACTCAAAGCAGTTGGCCTGCGACCATTGCTGCACGG
>CAKZPB010000065.1 GCA_937138395.1 uncultured Pseudomonadota bacterium | reverse complement strand
CCTCCTGGTAGCCCCTTTACCGACCTCCCGGCCTTGTTTAGGCATGCCATTTGGGTTACCAAACTACCCTTGCCACTTGCCGCTTGTCCAAGTCAAGCGGTGGAAGCCTGCAATGACACTGCCATGACCGTGCAGCATTGCTCAGACGTTTGATGGCTGATGAACGCCAGTGCCTGAGCCCATGACCGATGCGATGCACGGCTGTGTATCGATATTTGCTGGCTTGAGCGCGGTTGACATGACTGCCGATTCATGTGATCTGACGATGCAGCGACAGGGCTTGGCACTGCCATTGATCGTCTGAACCGGGTCTTGACCTGCGCTGGCCGGTTTTGAGCAACGATGGTTCCTCTTTGCCACTGCCTTGATGACGCTGACTTGTTAGGCTTGTGGCAATGACAAATCAAGACCAAGCATTACAAGTTCGGATTGAACAGTGGCTCAACACGCTGGGCCTGGCCGACATTCCGTTGATCGAAGTGGCGCTGGCGTTGGTATTGATACTGACAGTCAGTTTGATCGTTCACTTTCTACTCCATCGGATCGTGGTTCGTTTTATCGAGCGCAGTCAAAAGCAAGACCGCAAACACTGGCGACAGACCTTTTTCGGGTTCAAGCTGTTTCGCCGAGCCGCGCTGGCCTTGCAGGGTGCCATCGTCTATATCCTGGCCGGATCATTACTTGGCCACGATTCTGCCCTGATGCCAGTCATCGAGACGGTGAGCCACCTTTGGGTGATCCTGTTCACTCTGCTTGCCTTCTTTTCACTGCTCGATGGATTTGAAGCGGTACTGAAAGGTTCCCGGTCATCTTCGCGATTACCGCTTCGAGGCCTGTTTCAGAGCGTCAAGCTGGCGGGCACAACCATTGCGTTGATATTGGCGGTTGCACTGCTCATTGATCGCTCGCCCATCGTGCTGTTTTCCGGACTGGGTGCCATGACGGCGGTGGTTCTGCTGATCTTTCGCGAGCCGATTCTTGGACTGGTTGCCGGTATCCAGCTTGCCGCCAATGACATGCTCTCAGTTGATGATTGGCTGGAAATGCCGGATTACGGAGCCGACGGCGACGTCATCGATATCAGCCTGACGACCGTCAAGGTGCAGAACTGGGATAAAACCATTACGTCGATACCCAGCTATGCATTGATCTCGCAGTCCTTCAAAAACTGGCGCAATATCGAGAAAGTGGGCGGACGCCGCATCAAGCGTTCCATTCATATCGATACCACCAGCGTGGGTTTTGCGAGCGAGGAAGATCTCGACCGCTTGCACAAAGGCAAGTTGCTTGCTGAGTATATTTCGGACAAAACCGCTGAAATCAACCGGGATAATCAGGACGTGGATTCACCAATGGATCGACGTGCGCTCACCAATATCGGCTTGCTTCGAGCCTACCTTATGGCCTATCTGCAGCAGCATCCCTCGCTGAACCATAATTTGACGACCATGGTGCGTCAGCTTGAAGCAGGGCCGCATGGTATCCCGCTTCAGCTCTACGGCTTTGCCAAGGAAACCAAATGGGTGCCGTATGAAAACATCCAGTCCGAAATCTTCGACCACGTCTATGCGATCGTGCCGGAGTTTGGCCTGCGGCTCTATCAAGCGCCCAGTGGTCATGATCTGAAGGATCTGGCTAGCGCAGTTACCGAAAAGGCCAGTTCACCAGACGCTGCCGAACCGATTCAAAAAGAGCAGGCCTAGCCGCTTGTTTGCTGGAAACCTCAACTTATCCAGCGCTCCTGGTCAATGCGCTGGATTCTTGATGGCTAGATAATATCCAGCGCCTGCTTGAGTTCATCCAGCCACGGTTCGTAGTGTCGCCACTGCTCGACACCGGACCGATAGATCGGTTGCCGGACCTGTTCTGAACTTGCAGTACGGACCGAGCGTTCGGTTTTATGAAACTCCAGGCAGGCTGAATCAAACGGCAGTTCAAGATAGTCGAGCATGCGACGCACCTGTGTGTCCAGGTCATCGACCACCAGTTCATAGTCAACCTGCAGAATTCGCTCCGGATACACTGCGCTCCAATGCGCCATCAGGTCGACATAATCCCGGTAGTAGCGTCCGATATCCGATTGGCTGTAGCTGAATTCCTGGCCTTCAGCAAACAACTGTTTGTAGCCCGAAAAACAGCAGCCCATTGCAGCGCGACGCGCATCAATGACCCTGGCGTTTGGGAGAATCGAAAATATCAGACCGATATGGCGGAAATTATTCGGCATCTTGTCGAGAAACAAGGGTGCATTCTGGCGATGCACGCGCGTGTCGTCGATGAACTGCTTGCCCAGTTCGGCACGTTCTGCAGCCGATAGGTCGGCAAGCACGCCGGGGTAGCGCGATTCGTCGCCTCGCCTGCGCCGACCGCCCAGGCGATGGGCCATGGCAAGTATGTTCGGCAGCTCCAACGTACCGTCGACCGCCGGGTGCGATGCAAGGATCTGTTCGATCAGCGTAGAGCCGGCTCTGGGCAGCCCGACGATGAAGATTGGGTCGTTCGCATCGTGGCCGCCTTCGAGTAGGGATTGAGCGCGCGCCTTGGTAAAGAAGTCCTTCTGGTGCTGAAAGTCTTTGTGCATGCGCTCAGCGCTGTAGTCGACTTGCTTGCGTTTAATCTTGTTGCCGTGGGCATAGTGGGTATAGGACTCCGACCAGCGCTGACGATCTTCCAGGGCTTTACCGAGGGCAAAACGCAGATGGATCTCATCGGTAGGAGTGAGTACGCCATCCTGTATCAGGCGCTGCATCGTCGACAGTTCACTATCGTCGAAGCGATAGGTTTTCATATTGGCCAATGACCACCAGGCATCGCCGAAATCCGGACGTGCTTTGCAAGCGGTCTGATAGGCCCGGACCGCTTCCTCGTGGCGGCCGACGGTTTTCAGCGCGTGGCCCTGCAGTAGGTGAACGTTCCACGGCTGCGGCGAGCGCTCGACCAAGGGCTCAAGCGTATCCAGGGCCTCGTCATATTGGCCAATGGCCGTGCATTGGTTCGCATAGGTCAGTTCGGCTGCCAGGTTGTTCGGCATTCTTCGACGCAGCTCGGTGGCTGCATCAAAGGCTTTGGCAAATTTCTGACGCTGGTGCAATACCTTGACGTAATCCATTCGGGCCAGATCAAAACCAGGCTCGAGTTCCAGGACGCTCTCGAGCAGGAATTCGGCATCGTCGTACACGTGAAGCTGCATGCCGATGGCCGCCAACAAGCGCATGGCTTCAGGGTGATGCGGATTGTTCTGCAGGAAATGGCGGCAGATTTTTTCAGCTTTGTAAATCTTGCCTTCGTGTAGCTGGCTGTTGACAGTAACCAGTTCTCGGGGCAGGTCCGACAGTCGCTTCAGATTGGAGGCTGCAACCCTGGCGCCCTCTGCGTCACCCTGCTTCTGACGGAGCTCCGCAAGAAATCGCCATGAGGCCATGAGGCCGGGATTCAATTCCGTCGCTTTTGCGTACGCTTCGCTGGCCTGCTTGATGCGCTCACAATCACGATGATTATGCGCCACTTCCTGCCAGGCGCGGCCGTAGTCCGGTGCGTTCCGGATCAGTTGGTCGAGGGTCTTCATGGCCTCGTCAAAGCGCTTCAGATAGCGCAAATTGACTGCGGCAAGAAACAGGGCATGCTGATGATCGGGTTCGTGGTCCAGGATGGCCTGGACGCACTTGAGTGAATCACCGAAGCGCTGCTGTTTGAGCAGCGCTTCGGCTTCGTTCAGTAAGGAATCTGAACGCGACGGGTCATGTGCTGTGCTGGATTCAGCCATCGCATCATTGTACCCGTCATGGACCGTTGTTCAGCCAACTCAGAGAGGCAGGAACCGGTAGGTCAGTCGAAGACCGGCAGTCAACGGACGATTGGTCGTGATCCGTGGAATGTCGTCCTGTGTGTTGATGAACAGTTCAGCGCGTTCATCAAACAGGTTTTCGACAAACAGTTCAGCCGTCCAGCTGCCGCTGGATACGCCGGTGGATGCATTGACAATGGTGTATGCATCCTGTTCGCGACGCTCCTCGGCAACCAGCGAGCTGAATGACTTGCCCGAATATTTGCCAGAGACCTGGATAAATCCGAAGTCGGCCCAGTCCCAGTTGATCGCACGTTCATACCGGCCGCGCAAGCTGCCCTGGAATTTCGGCACCAGGGGCAGTTGACTGCCGACTGGCGCGAGCTCGATCACCTGAGCATCGACATTGGTCAACTCGGTATCGTTGTAGGACACTGCGCCATACAACGTAAAGTTGTTGGTTGCGCGCCAGGCAAAATCGGCCTCAATACCAAATATTTCCGAATCGGCTGAATTCTCAATGAATGTCAGGATCGATACGTTCTGTGGATCGAAGCGGGAGACCTGCATATTTTCCCATTCGATGAAGTACGCTGCACCGTTGAAGCGCAGTGAATTATTGAACAATAACGTCTTCCACCCCAATTCCCAGTTGGTCACGTCATCCGTATCGTAGGTTGCACTGACAGTCGGAAACTCCGGATTGGCCGACGGAATGCCGCCACCGCGATTCCAGCCACCAGGGCGAAAGCCTTCCGAACGCGTGAAATACAACATGGTGGCGTCGTCCGGCGTCCAAGACAGATTGAACTTCGTAATGACGTCGTCCTGCTCGAGGGGGTCCGGCGTATGGCCGCCGTCAACGTCGTAATCACGCCCCGCGTCTCCATCGATGCTACCCGCAAAAATGCCTTGGGCAAAGTTGGATGAGCCAGTGAAATCGGATTCGATTTCATATGCTCGAAGACCAATCGTGGCTTGCAGCGTATCCGGAATCAGCTGATAGCTGAATTCGCCGAAAAAGGCCAGCTGTTCTTCGCTACGACGAATATCGTTGAAAAAAGCCACGCCGGGTGGGCGCGTATCAGGGTTGACCTGGAATGCATCCGAGATCGGCGCATTGGGTGCAAAGCCCAGATCGGGTGTCGCCAGATAGAAATAGTCGTCCTGCGTTTCAATCTGGAAATCATCGTAATACACACCACCCACAAAACGCCAGCGATTCTCGACCGGTGTAGCTATTCTGAATTCCTGGGTGAATCGTTCATGGTCCTGTTGAATATCGACGCCTTTGGTCGGATCAAGACAGGCACGATTATCGGTGATGAATCGCGGATCGATATCGTAGTTGACGATGTAATCCGGGTTGTCGTAGGTACAGGTGTAGTAGGCGATGAATGCACCGGCATTGTTGTAACCGGTGTAGTCGACTTTCTGGTTAACTTCACGATCAAGATAACCGCCGGTGTAGACCATGCTCAATGCACCGAGTCGACCTTCCAGTGTCCAGGTCGTCTGATTGAACGTGTCTTCCAGCTCATCTGGAAAAAAGCGCGATACTTCAAGGTCACCAACTTCCGGATCGTAGTCGAACACACCGTCTGCACCGAGCTCCTGGTAGGTGTTCTGAACCAGCAGGCTCCAGTCAAAGTTGAACTCATGATAAAGACCCAGACGAATGCCTTTGTAATAGCTGTCGTTGAAGTCTTCTTCTACCAGCTCTGCATTATTGACCGTCTCGTAAGTGGCATCAGGCCCCAGGTCAACAGCTGAATCAGCATTGACTTCGGGATCGAGCGTGAATTCACCCAGAACGTTATCGATGTAGCCGCCAAGATTGACGTTGTAGAATGAAAAACGTGCGGCTGTTGAATTGCCGATCGGCAGGTTGAAATAGCCTTCTCCTGAACTATTCATTTCGCCGTTCTTGGTAAAGGATGCCTCACCAGTAAACCCTGCATCAAAAAGGCCCAGCTGTGGCTTGTTCGTGATGTAACGAATCGTGCCCGCCTGTGAGCTGGCTCCGAACAGCGTACCCTGTGGCCCCGGCAGGACTTCTACACGCTCAAGGTCGGTAGCGTATACATCGAGGTTACGTCCTGGCGCTGTTACGGGCTGCTCGTCCAGATACAGTGCAACATTGGGCGATGTGCCCTGTGCGCCCGATAACAAGACCGTAATCGGCTGGACTGCAAGGCCTCGAATGTAAATGGTTTGTTGACCTGGTCCGCGACTGGCTGCATTCAGGCTGGGCACATTGCTTCGCAAGTCATCAAAGTTGCCGATGTTCATGTCGACCAGTGATTTCTGATCGATGGCCTGTACCGTGATAGGCGCGGCCTGAAGATCGATTTCTTCTGTTTTGGTTGCGGTAACCACAACGCGCTCCAATTCCTTGGAGCTGGCATCTTCGCTGGCTGTAGACTCTTCATCCTGAGCAAGCGCAGCGCCCGATGTTGTGGCTACTAATCCCCAAAGCACGGCTTGTGTCAAACGATTACGTTTTGGCATAGTTCGTGTCTCTATATTGTTTAAAAGGTTTGGACCAGTGCAAGAGTGCCTGAATAGAGCAACAATCAACCACACAGGATGGCTTACTGCCAGTAAACAAGAGACGCAATCATGATGATCGAATGATCAGCTGATCGATGTAGAGGGATCCACAAGAAAAATGTGAGGCTCTTAAACTACGGAATCCACCAAAAATATGTTCAGGTGGATACGGCATGGGTCAGGTGTAGCACCCTGTATGATCATGTTGACTTTACTTGAGTCATCACGTCTCAATTGTCTACGGTCGGAATCACGACAATGTATGAACTTGAAGTCAGTCGGACGCCGCTTTCGGCAAATTGATGTACCCTTGCGCTGGATTTATCATTTAACGATAACATGAATCCCTGTTGAAGTGAACAGTTAGGCCGCCGGATCAATTGACAGCTTCAGGACCATATCAGCGTTGCTGCTACTATATGGCTCATGTCGCTGTGAAAGGACTGAATGACATGCAATATTCAGTTACCGAGCGGCTAGATCTTAATACACTCATTTCTGGAGTAACCCGTGGCTGAATCAAGCAACGACGTTTCATCGTCGATTGCCGAACTCGAAGAAGTGTACGAAACGGATTATGAAATCGGGCAGGACAACGTCGAACGACTTGGGCTCGAGATGCATAATCCTGTTTTTTTTGTCAGTGCTGGCTTGATTGTCCTCTTCGTCCTGGTATCACTCCTATTTCCGGATGCGGCCAAGGCCGGTCTCGAAGCGACGAAATCGTGGATCCAGGTCGTTTTCGACTGGGTCTTGTTATCTTCCGGCAGCATATTTGTATTGTTCTGTTTGATGTTGATTGTCCTGCCGGTCGGAAAAATACGCATCGGTGGTGATGACGCTGAACCCGATTTCTCCCTGGTCTCCTGGTTTGCCATGCTGTTTGCAGCAGGGATCGGGATCGGGCTGATGTTCTGGGGTGTAGCTGAACCTGCAGCCTATTACACTGACTGGTATGGCACGCCCCTGGGTGTGGCAGCCTACACCGAGGAGGCCCGCACCGCTGCTTTGGGCGCCACCCTGTATCACTGGGGGCTGCATCCCTGGGCAATTTATGCCGTGGTATCGCTTGCCCTTGCTTTTTTTGCTTACAACAAGGGATTACCACTGACGATCCGCTCTACCTTTTATCCACTACTCGGGGAACGGATTTGGGGAATGCCTGGTAACGTCATCGATATCCTGGCTGTGCTGGCCACGATATTCGGCCTGGCGACCTCGCTCGGCTTTGGCGCACAACAAGCTGCAGCGGGTCTGGATTTCCTGTTTAGTATCGGGGATGGATTGTCCACGCAGCTGGTCATCATTGCCTGTGTGACTGGCCTCGCGCTGATCTCCGTACTCAGGGGCATCGACGGCGGCGTCAAACTACTATCCAATATCAACATGATGCTTGCACTGGCACTGCTGCTATTCGTGATAGTGGCCAGTTCCCTGTCGACGTTTATTGTCAACTTGGGTCACACGCTGCAGGGGTATGCACAATATATCCTGCCGCTCAGCAATCCGGTCGGGCGCACTGACGATACGTTCTACCACGAGTGGACCATTTTTTACTGGGCGTGGTGGATTTCCTGGTCGCCGTTCGTTGGCATGTTCATCGCGCGTGTGTCGCGTGGGCGCACGGTCAGACAGTTTCTGTTGGCTGTGCTCATTGTTCCGACACTGGTGACTGCCGTGTGGATGGCTGCATTCGGTGGTAGTGGGCTCGACCAGATTGCGCAGGGTGCAGGCGCATTGGCCGATGGAATCGAGGACGAAGCCCTGGTGCTGTTTCAAATGCTGGAGAATTTACCGTTTTCGACCATTACGTCCTTACTCGGCATTTGCCTGGTGCTGGTTTTTTTCGTGACTTCATCGGACTCCGGCTCGCTGGTCATTGATTCGATTACTTCCGGTGGCAAGACGGATGCCCCGGTGACGCAGCGGATATTCTGGGCTACAACTCAGGGTGTGATTGCAGCGGTGCTGCTGTCACTGGGCGGAACGGCTGCGCTGGATGCCCTGCAGGCCGGTGCGGTCAGTACCGGACTGCCGTTCACGTTTGTGCTGTTGGCCATGTGCGTGAGTCTGGCTTTGGGCTTACAGCATGAACATAAACTTCTCCAGTATGAAGAAATGCTGAACGATTGAATTGGAGGCGAGATGTATAAGCGGATTCTGGTTCCTGTTGATCTACAACACGTCGAACAAGTCGATCAAGCGCTGATATGTGCAGCCGACCTTTCCAAACATTGGCAAGCAACGCTGTGTTTGGTCGCGGTGCATGGAACCACGCCTGATGGTGTCGCAGCAGGCCCCGGCGCATTTGCCGCTGAACTGAATATGTTTGCGCGTGAGCAAGCCACCCGCTTCGATATCGCGGAAATTGACAGCCGGGTCATACAGAGCGTTGATGCTGCGGCCGAGCTGGACCAGCGCTTGCAGCAGGCGATCGAAGAAGAGCAAGTGGATCTGGTCATTATGGCTTCGCATCTTCCGGGGTTGGCCGATCGACTGCGTTTGCGCAGTTCGAACGCCGCACAACTGCTAAGACGCAGCAGTGTTTCGATCATGGTGGTGCGTTAGAGCCAGCAAGCTAGCTCGAAGAAATTCCTTCGGCAAACGCCAGCGTGCAGTCGGTCAGGGCCTTCAAGTCATAGCCACCCTCCAGCGCGGCGACCAGTTCACCCTTGCAGTGCGTCCGTGATAGCTTCTTGAGTTGATGACCAATCCAGTAATAATCTTCGTCTTTCAGGTCGAGTTGCGCGAGCGGGTCGCGCCAATGAGCGTCGAAACCGGCTGAGACCAGAATCAAATCGGGTTTGAACTGATCAATGGTTGGCAACAGATGATGTTGCCAGGCATCGCGAAACTGATTGCTGCCAGAGCCGGGCGGCAGGCTGAAATTGACGATATTGTCTGCGCTGGGTAATTCACCATGCCCGGTGCCGGGATAGAGCGGATGCTGATGGCTTGAAATGAACAGCACGTCTGGATGGTCCGAAAACATTTCCTCACTGCCATTGCCGTGATGCACATCAAAATCGCAGATCACAACCCGTTGAATGGAGGGCTTTGTCTTGGCATAGGCGGCAGCCACGCCAATATTGTTGAAGTAACAAAACCCCATGGCCTTGTTGGATTCTGCGTGATGCCCAGGTGGACGAACAACTGCAAAGGCGGTATTGGGCTGCTTGCCCGTGGCGTGGTCGACGGCCTGGCAAGCTGCACCGGCAGCCAGATTGGCCGCCGGCAGAGTACCCGGCGCAGCATGGGTGTCACGATCAAGAATTTGGATCTGACCTGTGTCGACTACTTTCCTCGCGATCGTCTCGATCATCTGCAGATAGTCCGGCGTGTGGACGCGGGCCAGGTCGATCGATTCCACGGGGCGGGCTTCGATCATGTTCACTGAATCGAGCTGTTCAATCCCGCGCATGGCCGCTGCAAGACGCTCCGGGCGCTCCGGGTGGCCCTCGGCGGGATGATACTTTGCGCAATCGGGATGGGTGATTACGGTTAAATCAGACATGGTTCAGGCGCCTGTTGCCGTCAACGCTTGCGCTCGTGATCCCAAAGAATTTCACCGACGCCAGATGCGCGTGCCGTTGTTCTGGCAAGCACGAACAGCAGATCGGACAGCCGATTCAGATAGCGAATGGCCGCTTCGTTCACCGCTTCCTGGCGTGCCAGGCTGATGACACGACGCTCTGCGCGTCGGCCAATGGTGCGAGCCAGATGGGCCTGGGCTGCGGCCATGCTGCCACCGGGCAGGATGAAATCCTTCAGCGCCGGCAAGTCTGCATTCAGTTCGTCCAGTTCCTGCTCCAGTCGCTCGATTTTATCGCTGCCGATCATTGATGTGCCCGGAATGCATAATTCGCCGCCCAAATCGAACAAGTCGTGTTGAATATCCAGCAGCATGGATTTCAGGCCTGCAAGTTTTTCGTCGTCGAGATCCAGCACTGCTATCAGCACGCCGATCGCGCTGTTCAGTTCGTCGACTGTGCCATAGGCTTCGACCCGCAGGCTGTCTTTTTGAGTGCGCGAACCATCGCCAAGGCCTGTGGTGCCATCGTCCCCGGTTCGTGTATAGATCTTTGAAAGCCGATTGCCCATAATGATAATTGCCTGATCTGAGTGTCTTATTCATCAATTGTTCTACGAGCATTGTAGCCAACCACGGATGAAGCGGGTGCTTCGGTCTGTTGGCGCATAGGGCATACTGCAAGGCGCACTTCGATCACGCAAATGCAAATCATTCGCGTTATAATCAGTGCTGTTTTAACTGATTGGAAATTGGATGAATACTGTTCGTTTATTGGGCGCTGTTCTGGTCGTGTCTGGTTTTTTCTTGACAGGATGCCAACCAGCAGACGAATCCGACATTGAACCTGCTACAGCCCGGGAAGCCGTGGAACCAGTGGCCGGGGTCGCGACCGAACCTCAACAAACCGAATCCAATCCACTGGTCGTCTACAGTTCTCGTCAGCCGCATCTGGTGGAGCCCCTGTTCGAGGAATTTACCGCTCAGACGGGCGTTGCCATCGAATACATCAATGATAGTGAAGCGGCATTGATTGAACGCCTGGCGGCTGAAGCCGAGGATACGCCGGCCAGCGTATTAATTACAGTCGATGCTGGCAATTTATGGCTGGCCGATGAGCGTGGTCTGCTTCAGCCGTTGGCTTCCGATTTCTTGAACGAACGTATTCCTGAAGCGCTGCGCGATCCGGAAGGCCACTGGTTTGGTCTGTCTGTTCGAGCACGCACCATCATGTACCACCCCGATCGGGTCGATCCTGCCGATCTGTCGACCTATGCGCAACTGGCCGATCCGCAGTGGGAAGGCCGCTTGTGCCTGCGCACCTCGCGCAAGGTCTACAACCAGTCATTAACGGCCATGATGATCGAGCGCCTGGGCGAGGAGAACGTTGAGCCGATCATTTCAGGCTGGGTGAGCAATCTGGCAACCGAGCCGTTTTCTTCGGACACGCGACTGATCGAAGCCATCGAAGCCGGGCAGTGCGATGTGGGATTGGTCAATACCTACTACTTGGGCCGTTTGATTGACGAACAGCCTGATTATCCCGTGGAGATATTCTGGGCCAATCAAGACAGCACAGGAACCCATGTCAATATTTCAGGCGCCGGGGTCACTACGCATGCGCCGGCGGCGGCCCAGGCCCGGCAATTGATCGAGTGGTTGGCCAGCGATGCGGCCCAGCAGAAAATAGCCGGCAGCAATTTCGAATTCCCTGCCGTCGAAGGCATACCGCTGCATCCGACCGTCGAAGCCTGGGGCGAGTTCGAGGCCGATTCGATGAACCTGAAAATCGCCGGACAGCGTCAAGTCGAGGCCGTCATGCTGATGGACCGGGCCGGTTGGCGCTAGCGTTCCATCGATCACAGCCTGATTCAACTTGTCTGATATATCAACCACGCTGAAGGCCGGGCCAGACCTTCAGTCCCGGCGACAGACTAGCGTTCGATCAAGCAACGGCGTGCGATGGGCCTTGTTGTGTCCGTTACTGCTGCTGATTGCGCTGCCGATCAGCATGCTGCTGTTGAGTTGGTGGCAGGTAGACGGCGCCGTCTGGGATCACTTGGCTGAACATCTTTTACCCCGCCTGGTCGGGAACAGTTTCCTGCTGTTGTTCGTCGTAGGTCTTGGCGTGACGTTGCTCGGAGTATCGCTGGCCTGGTTGTCGGCCTGCTGCGAGTTCCCTGGCCGCCGCTGGCTGGATCCGCTGTTGATTCTGCCGCTGGCTTTTCCGACCTACGTTCTGGCCTTTATTTACCTGGCCATGCTGGATTATGCAGGCCCCGTCCAGACTCTGCTGCGTGAACACTGGGGACTGAGCCCGGCCTGGCTGGATGCGATATCCGGACCGGTCGGCGTCATTCCGATCATGATTATCGCGTTCTTTCCATACGTCTATCTATTGACGCGCACGTCGTTCGCCAATGCGGGCGTGCACACGTTTGAAGCGGCACGCAGTTTAGGTCACGCGCCCTGGCGGGTATTTCTGTCAGTCAGCCTGCCGGCGGCCAGGCCTGCAATTGTGGCTGGCTTGTCGTTGGCGCTGATGGAAACACTGGCTGATTTTGGTGCTGTATCCATTTACGGCTTTGATACCTTTACCACTGCGATCTACCGGACCTGGCTGGGTTTGTTCAATCTTCAGGCCGCAACCCAACTGGCCTCATTGTTGATGCTGTTCATGCTGGTCCTGGTGTTGACCGAGCGGGCGACTCGTGATGTGCGTGCTGCCCAGCCGGAACGTTCGCAGTCAGGCCGCAGAATCCAGCTCGGTCCCTGTTTGCGCTGGCTTGCGACCGGTTTTCAAGTTGCGGTCATTCTGGT
This sequence comes from uncultured Pseudomonadota bacterium, assembly GCA_937138395.1. Taxonomy (GTDB): domain Bacteria; phylum Pseudomonadota; class Gammaproteobacteria; order Xanthomonadales; family Wenzhouxiangellaceae. Next base: position 18,557 of record CAKZPB010000065.1, on the reverse strand, counting down.
TGGCGTTGTGATTCCAGCGGTTCAACTGCTGATCTGGGCGGGCCCGGATCTGGCCAGCTTGTTTCAGAGTGACTATCTGGAGTTGATCGTCAACACCCTGAAATTGGCAGCCTGGGGATCGGCCCTGGTCGTTATTGGCGGTTTGTTGCTGTTGGCTGCCAGTTTCAGGGCAAAACGGTCGATCAGCATGATTGCCGAATTGCCCGCCTTCGGCTATGCCATACCGGGATCGGTTCTGGCCGTTGCGATCATGCTGGCCTTGACGGGGCTGGATCGATGGCTGGGCACGGCCCTGGCCGGCGGTCTCGGCGCACTGTTGTTGGCCTACCTGATTCGGTTTCTGCGCATTGGAGCCGGTTCGCTCGAAGGCGTAGCCGCGAAAATACGCCCTCAGCAGCTGGAGGCGGCGCGTAGTCTCGGGGCCGGGCCAATCGAACGCTTCCGACGTATTTTGCTGCCTTTATTGCGTCCAGGCTTGATCATGGCGTTTTTACTTGGGTTGGTCGAAATCGCCAAGGAAATGCCGGCAACCCTGATGCTAAGGCCATTCGGTTGGGATACGCTGGCAGTGCGAATCTTCGAATTGACCGCAGAAGGGCAGTGGGAGCGTGCGGCGCTGCCTGCACTGGTATTGGTTGTGTTGGGGTCCATCCCGTCCATCTTGCTGATGCGTGATCGCTGGGTTGGGCAGACGCGCTCCAGCCAGTGAGTCCGACTACAATTACATCTCGGGCGATGACCGGCGCTACACTATGCAGTTCATGCTAGACAAAGTCACACTTCGTTTTATTTAACGTTCTATCGAGTCGTTTCATGAGTCGTCAAACGCCGTTATTTCAAGCCCACAAGGCATCGGGTGGGCGCATCGTCGAATTCGCTGGATGGCAACTGCCGATCCAGTATGTGTCGCTGATCGAGGAACATCATGCGGTGCGCAAGGCAGCCGGCATGTTCGATGTATCGCATATGACGGTTGTCGATCTGGACGGCCCTGATTGTGTGGCTGCGCTGAGTCGGCTGCTGGCGAATAATGTGGCCAAACTGACGGAATCCGGTCGCGCGCTCTACAGCACCATGCTGAACGAACAAGGCGGCATCATCGATGATCTGATCTGCTATCGCATGCCGAACGATGGGTATCGCCTGGTCGTCAATGCGGCGACGCGTCAGAAGGACCTGGCCTGGATTCAACAGCAAGTCGGCGGCATGGATCTGTCCATCAATGAGCGCGAGGACCTGGCCATGATTGCACTGCAGGGGCCTGAAGCCGCAGCGATCTTGACGGCAATTTCAGGCCTGGAAGCGTTTGAGTCGCTTCGACCGTTCCGTTTCATGATGCACGGCGACTGGTTTATTGCACGAACCGGCTATACCGGTGAAGATGGCTGTGAAATCATTCTGCCCAATGACCAGGCAGTTGCTCTTTGGCAGCAGTTGATCGACCAGGGTGCAACGCCCTGCGGCCTCGGTGCACGTGATTCACTACGGCTCGAAGCAGGACTGAACCTGTATGGTCAGGACATGACGACCGAAACCAGCCCTCTCGAATCGAACCTGGCCTGGACCGTAGCGTTCGATCCGCAGGCGCGTGACTTTATCGGCCGTGCGGCCCTTGAACAACAGCGAGCCGAAGGCCTGCAGATGAAACTGGTGGGGCTTGTGCTGGAAGCAGGCGGTATTGCCAGATCGGGTGCACGCGTATTGACTCCCCACGGTGATGGCCACGTGACCAGCGGTGCTTTCAGCCCGACGCTGGAACGCCCGATAGCAATGGCAAGAATTCCGTTCAAAGCAGATGGCGACGTGCAGGTCGAGTTGCGAGGCAAGACTCGCCCGGCGCGCGTCGTTCAGCTGCCGTTTGTGCGCAATGGAAGCATGCGCGATGGTTTGCTCGACGGATGAGCTCCTGCTTTTCCTGGCAGGCACACAGCGTTAAAATGAAAGGATTGATCAGCACCCATGAATTCAGCACCCAATGAATAAGGAATACCAATGAGCGATATACCCACTGAATTTCGTTATGCCGACAGCCATGAATGGGCCGAAGCGCTCGAAGACGGTACTGTGCGCGTCGGTATCAGTGACCACGCACAGGAGCAACTCGGTGATCTGGTGTTCATCGAACTGCCCGAAGAGGGTGCCGTGGTCGCCAAGGGCGAAGCCTGTTCTGTTGTTGAATCCGTCAAAGCCGCATCCGACGTCTATTCACCGATCAGTGGCGAAGTTGTGAGCCTCAACGATGCCCTGGAGGACGCCCCCGAAACGGTCAATAACGATCCCTACGGCGACGGCTGGCTGTACTCCGTCAAGCCCAATGATCCGGCAGAGCTGGATGAGCTGATGGATGCCGAGGCGTATGCGGAGCATATTGACGACTGATTTCAATCTTTTTTTGAAGGTACAAAATAATCAATAGTCCTTTCGCTCTCTTCTGAGCAGAGCGAAGCACAGGACCCCCTTCAGTGCTCAATTAGCCATTGACTTCCGCAGAGTGGTAATCAAAAGCATTTCGCCGCACGGCTTCGCCTGCTGATGCGACGGACCGCTTGTCATAACAATTGTGTTTTGCCAAAAAAGCAAGCAATAAACTCGCTGTTAAACAGCCACAGCGAGAGTGTTCTATCGGATCAGGGCAATCATTCGGTTCGTGCCTTTGTTGATGCTTTTCGGATCGTGGGGTGCAATCGCTTAAGCTCTGGGGCTTGAAAGTCTCGCTGTGTAGTTGGTTTGCCGCTAAAAGCGAATGAAAAACGAGAATGCAAATTCTTGGACAAAGCAGGATTGGTTTTGACGTTGGTGAGCGTGTGAGCCGCCGAAGCGCGGAGAGCCGGGCGGCGCTTATGATGACTATCGGGCGAAAAGGTGTCTGAGCGCAAGCAAGTTCTTTTCGCCCCGCCCGATGGTCACAACAAGCCGAGCACTGCAGGAGACCCGGCGCAGCCGGGCGTTGAAGTCGCGGAAAGAGTTTTGCCTACTTTTGATCACAACCTTAGGACGCATCAGCCCGCGCAGCGGGCGGCGGCCTTGCCATTGACTTAAAAAAGACAATCCAAAATTTGATCTGGATAAATACCCCGATATCCGCGTAGGGCTAAAATGGCAAAAAAATTGGCCTGATGAATGAGTAAACGCCAAATCCAGATCACCAAACCCGACGATTGGCATCTACATCTGCGCGATGGGCCGATGCTAACTACGGTTGTTCCGGATACGGCGCGCTGCTTTCAACGAGCCATTGTGATGCCGAACCTGAAACCACCGGTCACGACCGTGGCGATGGCCGAGGCATATCGGAAACGTATTCTGGCCGCGGTGCCCCAGGGCATGAGCTTCGATCCGCTGATGACGCTGTATCTGACCGAACAAACGTCACCGGATGAAATACGCCGGGCCAAAGAATCCGGTTGTGTCCATGCAGTCAAATACTATCCGGCCGGGGCCACGACCAATTCGGACAGTGGTGTGCGTGACCTTACAAAGGTCAATCATGTGCTTGAAGCCATGCAGGACGTTGACCTGCCGTTGCTACTGCACGGAGAGGTTACCGATCATGATATCGATGTGTTTGATCGCGAGGCGGTGTTTATCGAACGCCACCTGCAGCGAATCAATGCTGATTTTCCCGAGCTCCGGACCGTGCTGGAGCACATCACGACCAAAGATTCCGCCGACTACGTGATGTCAGCCTCGGATCGCGTCGCGGCCACGGTCACGGTTCATCATCTGTTGTTGAATCGAAATGCCATGTTCGACGGCGGCCTCCGGCCGCATCATTACTGTCTGCCATTGATCAAGCGTGAGACGCACAGGCAGGCGCTGGTCAAGGCTGCAACCAGCGGCGATCCCAAGTTCTTTCTGGGTACCGACTCGGCACCGCATCCGAAAGGGGCCAAGGAATCTGACTGCGGCTGTGCCGGGATCTACAGTGCGCCGGCCGCGATCGAGCTCTATACCGAGGTGTTTGACCAAGCCCATGCACTTGATCAATTCGAGGGCTTTGCCAGTTTCCATGGCCCGGATTTCTACGGCTTGCCGAGGAATCAGGGCACGATTACGCTTCAGGCAAGCGCATGGACGGTTCCCGAGACCATTCCCGCGGGTTCGGATGTGATTGTTCCGCTGCGCGCCGCGTCCAAACTCGCCTGGCAACTGGTTTGACGGCGGCGCACGAGTTCATACCCGTGTAAGGCCCGACGCTGACATGGATCCAATCATCCTGTTCTTTCTGTTGGGGCTGATCGCCGGACTGCTGCGCGCGGATCTGCGCCTGCCCGGCTCGATTTACGAGTTCGTCAGCATGCTGTTGTTGATTTCGATTGGATTGAAAGGCGGCGTTGAACTGGCCAGTCAGCCGTTTCTGAATCTGCTGCCGGATATGCTTGCCGTTGTGCTGATGGGCATTGCGCTACCGCTGGTGGCCTTCCCGGTATTGCTGAAGCTGGGTGGTTTCAGGCGTGCTGATGCCGCTTCGATTGCGGCGCACTATGGCTCGGTCAGTGTCGGCACGTTCGCGGTGGGCGTGGCCTGGATGGTGACGCGCGATATCTTCTATGAGTCGCATTTGCCGCTGTTGCTGGTCATGCTGGAAATCCCCGCCATTCTGGTCGGTATCATCCTGGCCCGTGGGATGAGCAAAGGCACGGCCTGGGGTGATGTTTCGCGAGAGATTCTGCTCGGCAAGAGTATCGTATTGCTGGTCGGTGGGTTGCTGATCGGCTGGTTGGCCGATCCTGCCGGCATGGCGTCGATCGAACCTTTTTTCTTTGACCTGTTCAAGGGCATACTGGCCGTTTTCCTGCTCGAGATGGGCCTGATTGCCGCCGTTCAGGTTGGAGCGCTGCGAAAATACGGCTTGTTTCTGGTGGCTTTCGGGATTCTGATGCCGCTGTTTTCTGCCCTGATTGGCGCCGGGCTGGGGTGGCTGCTTGACTTTTCGGTCGGTGGCACTGCGCTGTTGGCAACGCTGGCAGCCAGCGCTTCCTACATTGCCGTGCCGGCGGCCATGCGGATTTCCGTTCCAGAAGCCAACCCGACCTTATCGCTGACGGCCTCGCTCGGGATCACATTCCCGTTTAATGTATTGATTGGTATACCGCTCTATTACGAGCTGGCCCAGCGCATGCCAATCGCAGGACCATGACCATGACGAACTTGCCCTTTACTATACGAAAATTGATGACCATCGTGACCGAAGCGGTGATCGAACAACCGCTGCTGAAAGACCTGGAGCGCTTAGGCGCGCATGGTTATACCGTGACCAGTGCCCGCGGCAAGGGCAGCCGCGGCGTGCGCAACGCAGGCTGGGAAGCCGATGGCAATATCCGCATAGAAGTCGTCTGTGATCTTGACACGGCTACCAGCATCGCTGCGCATCTGAAAGAACGGTATTACGATAACTACGCGATGGTCATGCTGTTAAGCGACGTACAAGTCATGCGCCCGGATAAGTTTTAAGTTCATCATGAAGCTGCTGCAAGCCAATGCTGAAGGCATCGACCACGCTATCGAACGACTTCGTCGAGGCGAGCTGGTCGCGTTTCCGACGGAAACGGTCTATGGGCTCGGTGGTGATGCCAGCAATCCTGCGGCGGTTACGAGTATCTTTGCGGCCAAGGGCCGACCTGCCGATCACCCGCTGATCGTGCATCTACCCGATGCCGCCTCGATGAGCGAGTGGGCAACCGACATTCCGGACTCGGCCTGGGTCCTGGCCGAACAGTTCTGGCCCGGCCCGATGGCACTGGTGTTGAACAAACAGGATCAGGTATCGGACCTGATCACCGGCGGACAGCCAACAGTAGGACTACGCGTGCCCGAGCATCCGGTCGCGCAGCAGCTGCTGAAGACTTTTGGAGGTGCGCTGGCAGCCCCCTCGGCCAACCGCTTCGGACGCATCAGTCCAACGACCGCGCAGCACGTGCTGGATGAATTTGCGGAAGATGATCAGGCCGTATCGGCCGTGATTGACGCTGGCGCCTGCCCGGTTGGCGTCGAGTCGACCATCATCGACCTGAGCGGCGACCATCCACGGCTGCTCCGGCCCGGGATGATCAGCTTGAAGCAGATTGAGCAGGTGCTGCTTGGCAAGGTAGAAATACCGCCTGCCGACGAAGGTCCGCGCACCGCGGGTAGACTGCCGTCGCACTACGCACCGCTGACACCGCTCGCAGTCCATTCGTTTGACGATATTGCACTGATGATCGCGCAAGAAAAACCTCAGCTTGCTGTGCTGGCCCTGCAAACGCCGATCGCCGACATCGGCCCGCATCAGTGGCTGGTCATGCCGGACGATCCCGAAGCTTATGCCTTTCGCCTGTACGCAGAATTACGCAGGCTGGATCAGATGGATGTAGATCGCATTCTGGTTGAACAACCGCCGAACAAGGATGACTGGGCGGCGATCAATGATCGTCTGAAGCGCGCATCGCATTGATTAACGCCAGCTGCTTGAGTTCGCACTGCTTCGCCAGCAAGCAGGTTTCTACACTTACCTATTGCTGTAACCAGTCCGGGAAGGCGCCTGCATGCAGGCGAATTACTATGATATGAGTCGTCGCAGAAGACCGCGACCCGCCATTTCAGTAGAAATCATCCCGCAGAAAAAACAAGCGTGCGTTTTATTGAATCTGCGTTCATCTGCGTAAATTATTGGTAAGTGTTTCGTTATCGACCCGATCCGCGGATGTCCAATCTCAAACCGCCTCTTTCCCGCGCACCATGTTCATCACCTGGCCCATGTCCAGCGTCTGCGCTTGCTGTTCGATCTGCGGCAAGTACTGGGTTTGCATCTGCTTGGCCGGCGTCAGCAGGTTCTGAAACGTTTCGCGTAGCAGCTGCGTGTTCATCTGTCGACCGCCCGCATAGTAACGTTTGGCCAGTTGACCCAGCGCAAAAGTCGTGGCAAATGAAAACGCCATCCCGGTTGCGGCTCGGCCCATGTTGCCGATGCCTTTGCCGGCCGCGCGCCTGAGTAGCCCACCCAACAGCTTGCGGCCAAATTGCTCGAAATATTGCGAGGTCAGGCCAACTCCGGCTGCGGCAATGAATTCGCGGATATGACCCTGGTCCAGTTCGACGCCATAGCGTTGGCCGATTCGATAGACCATCTTGATCTGCAGCGGGATGATCGCCATCGAGGCCCAGGACTGGGGCAGTAATTCAAGCGCACCGTTCAGGATCGAGTATTTCAGAATCGACTGGTCCAGTGCTTCTTCATCGACCTGAGGATGCGCAGACGTCGAGGGCAGGGCGGTTTCGGCTGCTGCAGGCCGGGCTGCAATTGCACCGGCTGCCATTGTCGCCGGAGCCGCTGCTTCTGCCATTTCGACAACCTGTTCGGCCTCCTGTTCGATTTCTTCGGTTTCGGCCTTTGCCATGCCCATCAGGTCTTTGAGTTCATCGAGAAACGCGCGCTCTGATTCCGACAGGCGCCCGTCGGCATCGCACACGCCGACGGCCATTTCGTAGGCCAGGTGCTTTTCGCCGGCATCGGACAACAAAGCCACGGCAGCGGTCAGCGAGGTTTTTTTCAGCAGCACGTCCTGGTACAGGGCACGCAGGTCTTGCCCACCGGTTTCATCGGCCAAAAGATCGGCAATACGACGGATTTCCTCGCGTTCGTGTTCGTGCTTGTCGCCGTCGGCAAACGCGGCGAACAAGGCGATCGTCAGAATGGCGCGGTCTCGTGTTTCGGTCACGATGTCAGTACTCGAATTGATTGTGTGTGAATAAAGTGGCGACTTAAAAGCACAATTCCAAGTTATCAGGCGGTTTATTAGCTCAGCAACCATTCCATGCCAAGCGGAATTCCGATAACGAAAAACCCGACCAGTAGCGTTGTCCAGACCAACAGAAAGGCGATCGAGTAGGGCAGCATGATCAGCAGCATGTCGCCGAAGCCCATATCGGGCCGATACTTGCGCATAAAGGCAAGAATCACGCCTGCATAGGCCATCATCGGCGTGATGATATTGGTCGACGAGTCGGCCACGCGGAAGGCGGCAGCCACCAGATCAGGGGTCATCTGCGGATTGACGAAGTACAGCATTGGAATAAAGATCGGCCCGAGCAGCATCCACTTCGACGTCAGTCCACCGATGAAGATATTGATCACTGCCGTGGTCAGCACGAAGCCGATCAGCAGCAGCACGGGGAACTGCTGTAGCCCGAGCGCCTGCAGAAACTCGGCGCCGAGAAAGGTAATCCAGGTGCCGAGGCCGCTGTAGCTGAGCAGGCCGAGAAAATTGTAGGTAAAGAAGGTCAGTACCAGGATGTAGCCCATGGTGTTCATCTGCGCGACCATGGCTTCGACCACATTCCACAAGTTTTTGAACTTGCCGACCGCCGCGCCGTAAAACAGGCCAGTGACGACAAAAAACAGTGAGATCAGCAGGATGATATTGTTCATGTACGGTCGCACGACCGTGCCGGATTCATCGGTGAATGCTGCCAGTGGCCCCAGCGCCAGCCCAACGATCAGAGCCAGTGCCAGCACGGTTCCCGGAATAGCCCATAACAGGCCTCTGTGCTCTTGATCACTGACGGCATATTCGCCGGGGCTGATGTCTTCCGGGATTACGTATTCGCCGCCCTCAAGTTTCGGGGCAACAAACCAGCGCGTTACAAAAAACCCGGTGGCGCTGAGCACAAAGGTCGACACAATGATGAACAGCCAGTGCATGGTGACCGGGTTCAGTGCATTGCCAGCGCCATCCGCAAACGGAATGCCCTGCGACTCGGCAAACACCTGCGCGTTCAGGCCGATAATGGCATCGACCGGTCCGGGGATCAGGTTGGCGCTGAAACCAGCGGAGACACCGGCAAATGCTGCGGCCATGCCGATCAGCGGATTCTTGCCCAGGCCTGCATACAGCAGCCCGGCCAGCGGAATCAGTATCAAGTAGCCGGCATCGGTGGCCAGTGAACTGAGTATGCCGATAAAGATCAGCAGCAGCGGCAAGATCGATTCCGGCAGGTAGTTGCCCGCTTTTTTGATCAGCGCGCCGAACAGGCCGGACTGCTCCGCTACGCCTACGGCAAGAATCACGATGAGAATGACGCCCAATACACCGCCACCAAAAGCCAGCCAGTTGGCCAGCAGCGCATTATCGAAAATCCAGCGGAAGTGAATGGCTTCGTGCATGCCGAGAATCTGATGCTGCACCGGCTCACCGCCGGCCCCGGGTGTCTCGAACGTGTAGCCGGCCATCAGCACCGTCAGGATAAAGGCCAGCGGATAGAACGCCATGAAAATGATGACGGGATCTGGGATTTTCTTGCCTGCACGCTCAACGAAGCGTGTAATAGAAGAGCCGGTCGATGTCATTGCTTGATACTGGATGGGAAATTGAGAGTAGAGTATAGCCAGTCCGCTAATGTCTTCGTCGGTTCCTGATTTCGCAGTATCAGATACACAGCATTCAATAGCTCTGAAGGAAAATGGTCATGAGGTTTATTGCATCCACTATTCTGATGATGATCTTTTCTGGATTTGTCATTGCGCAATGCCCACCGGGTGAAGAACCTGATATGAACGGTCAGTGCATCGTTTGTCCTCCGGGTGAATTTTCAGCGACTGGACAGCAATGTGTGTCCTGTGCTGGAGGTACATTTGCACCGACGTCAGGAATGCGGCAATGCGCTAACTGTTCGGCAGGAACCATTAGTAGTCCCGGGTCTGCATCTTGTATTGCATGTCCCCCCGGCCGTTTTGCTACAGACAACAGCTGCCTGGAATGCCCACAAGGCTCGTTCTCGGATCAGCCAGGTGCGACTTCTTGTCAGTCCTGCAGTGCAGGCAGTTTTGCAAATATGACGGGTCAGTCGAGCTGTCAGCTATGCCCGGGCGGCACCTTTCAGCAAAGTACTGGTGGAATCGCGTGCATCGCCTGTCAGCCCGGTACGTTTTCTTCGCCCGGTGCCGCGCAGTGCACTAACTGTCCGGCCGGTAGCGCTCAGGCTTCTGCTGGACAAGACCGGTGTGACGAATGCTCCGCGGGTCGTTTTTCTTCTGCCGGACAAGTCGAGTGTACGGCATGTTCACCTGGCTCAGCCCAATCAGAGCCTGGCCAGTCTCAGTGCGATATCTGTCAAGCCGGCACATTCTCCAGTATCAGTGGTGCAGCCGTCTGTTTGCCCTGTGCGCCTGGTCAGTTTCAGGCCAAAACAGGCCAGACCACTTGCCTCGATTGTGCCGCTGGGCAATTCGCGCAGAATGAGGGGCAATCAATCTGCAGCGAATGTCCTCCTGGGACGGCCAACCCGCTGCAAGGTCAGGCCGGTTGTGGTTTGTGCCAACCAGGCACTTTTTCTTCGACTTTCGGACAGGCCAGCTGTAGCAATTGCTCACCGGGGCAGTCACAAGCTCAATCGGGACAGACAAGTTGTGCAAATTGTCAGCCGGGCACTTTCAGTAGTCAGTCCGGCCAGGCGAACTGTCAGGAGTGTGCGCCCGGTACATTCGCCGGAATGTCCGGTCAAACAAACTGTTTAAATTGCCCGCCCGGTACTGCTCAGGATGCCAGTGGACAAACGAATTGCAGTCTGTGCGCTGCGGGACAGTTTCAGCCGTTACCGGGTCAGGCGCAGTGCATTGACTGTGGGCCTGACACCATACAACCCGGGACCGGATCAATAGCTTGTATTGCTTGTCCTGCTGGAACGATTCAACCGGGAACGGGTGAGACTGAATGCCTGGATACCGATGTCTGCTTGTTTATCACTCGGATTGGCTTTGAGGGTGAAAGCAATCGTTGAATATTCCAGCTATTGATCAAGCGTCGGGGGTCGTAGCGCCAAAACCGGCTGCCTGTGCTTATCAAACCATCTGGCATTCAAGCGCAGTGGACCAAGCATTTCCCGATTCAAGTCGCTTGATCATGCGGAATGAAGCGCTTCAAGCACTTCGGCTTCGCGCTCGGCACTGATCCCGGCGCGCAGTGCCGACTGGCGGTCTTCGGGCTGTTCGTTGAACCACTCCAATGTGGCCGAAACGGTTTCTGCAAACGGCCGGAAAGTCAGCCCTGCAGTAATGGCTTTGGCGTTGGATCGACTGGCAAAACCGGCATAGTCTCCCTCAGACGGAATCCAGACTGGCATGTCCGACCATGGGTTCACGCCTTGTTCGCTGAGGAATTCAGCTGAAGCCCAGTTCAATTCCGCGGGTACCCCTGTGACGGCGCGGATGCCATACAGCATGGCTTCGAAGGTGAACGGGTAATCAGGGCCAGCGGCGTTGAATGCGCCCTGGGCGCGGGTCTCGGCCTGTCGCACCGTGAACTCGGCGACGTCGCGTGCGTCGATGATCTGGACAGGGTCCTTGCCATCGCCCGGGGCCAGCACCTGGCCACCACGCGCCATTCGTACGGGCCAATAGGTAAACCGATCGGTGTTATCACCCGGCCCGACAATCAATGTAGGACGAACAATGGTATGGCTGTCCGGAAACCAGCGCGCGACTTCGCGCTCGGATTCGGCTTTGAGCGGGCCGAACAGACCCATATTGGCGCGCAAGGAGTCCATGCTTTCCGCCATCGGATCTTCGCCCTGGTATTCGTGCAGGGCCGCGGTTTCATCTGCGTCCAGTTCAGCATTTGAGGCATAGACCGACAAGGTCGAGGTGAATACATAATGATCGACATTGCCCTGCAGAATCTGTCCAGCATCCCGAACCCAGACCGGCAGGCTGGTGTGATTGTCGATGCAGACGTCCCATGTCCGATTTTTCAGGGCCTCGAGATCATTGTTGCGATCGCCGACCAGTTCTTCGACCGGTCCCGGCCAGTCCAGTGATTTGCTGCCGCGATTGAAAATGGTCACTTCGTGACCGCGGGCCAGCGCGTAGCGCACCTGGAACGGGCCGGTAAAGCCGGTCCCGCCCAGGATCAGCAGCTTCAGAGGTCGGGAAGCTGGTTTCATGGGTTGTGCCGCGCTCAATACCGAACTGGTCAGGCCTGGCAGCGCCAGGGCACCAATACCCAGTCCGCCGAGTTTCAGTGCTTCGCGTCGGGTCTGCGCCATCATTGATCTCCATTCAACATTTTGAATAATCTGCCACGATCGAAATTGGCTGTAAATGGGCCATATGGCAGGGGTGATCATCCAATATCCGAATCCTTAGGGGATTCAATTCCGGTGGCCAGGCCCTGAAACGATCTACAGTCGATCTAAAATCAGGGCGTGATGATCTATTAATCAGAGGTCCGTTTTCGAGATATAATGGAACGTTTACCCGCCGGAGAGATGATTATGCGTCTGATCGAAGAAGCCCTGACGTTTGATGACGTTTCACTGGTACCGGCGCACTCGGATTTTCTTCCGCAAGATGCTGATCTGACCACGTGGGTCACGCGCGAGTTGAAGCTGAATATCCCCATCATGTCATCGGCCATGGATACCGTGACCGAAGCCCGGCTGGCCATTGCAATGGCCCAGGCCGGTGGGGTGGGCGTTGTACACAAGAACATGACCATCGAGCAGCAAGCCGCTGAAGTTCGTGTCGTCAAGAAATACGAGGCCGGGGTCATCAAGGATCCGGTCACGGTTGATCCCTACACCACCATTCGCGAAGTGTTCGATCTGACCCGTCAGCACAATATTTCTGGCGTGCCGGTCGTCGACAATAACGAATTGGTTGGTATCGTGACCAGTCGCGATATGCGCTTCGAGAAAAAGCTCGACGACCCGGTGCGCAACATCATGACACGCAAGGAAAACCTGATTACTGTTCAGGAAGGTGCCAGTCAGGACGAGGTGTTGGAGCTGCTGCATCAGCATCGCATTGAAAAAGTGCTGGTCGTCAACGATCGTTTCGAGCTGCGTGGGCTGGTCACTGTCAAAGATATCCAGAAATCGCGTGATTTTCCGAATGCCGCAAAAGATGAATCCGAACGGCTGCTGGTCGCAGCCGCGGTCGGTGTCGGCGGCGATACCGATGGTCGTATCGACGCGCTGGTTCAAGCGGGCGTCGACATCGTGGTGGTCGACACCGCGCACGGGCACTCGCAGGGCGTCCTGGATCGCATCAGCTGGTGTAAGAAACAGTATCCCGAACTGCAGGTGATTGGCGGCAATGTATCGACCTCGGATGGTGCGCTTGCATTGGTCGAAGCCGGTGCCGACGGCGTCAAGGTCGGTCAGGGCCCGGGCTCGATCTGTACTACGCGTGTTGTTGCCGGTGTCGGTGTCCCTCAAATCAGCGCTGTTGCTGCAGCCGCCCGCGCGTTGGAAAAACACGGCGTGCCGGTGATCGCCGACGGCGGCATCCGTTTTTCCGGTGATCTTGCAAAAGCCATTGTGGCAGGCGCCTCGACCGTGATGCTCGGCAGCTTGTTGGCCGGTACTGAAGAGGCACCCGGTGAAGTCGAGTTATTTCAGGGCCGATCCTACAAGAGCTATCGCGGCATGGGCTCATTGGGCGCAATGCAGAAAGGCTCCTCGGACCGTTATTTCCAGTCCGAAACCGCTGCCGACAAACTGGTGCCGGAGGGCATCGAGGGCCGTGTTCCGTACAAAGGCCCCATGGCCAGTGTCGTGCATCAAATGCTCGGTGGCTTACGTGCATCGATGGGCTATGTCGGCTGCCGAACGATCGAGGATATGCGCACCAAGCCCCGCTTTGTTCGCATTACCGGCGCGGGAGTCATTGAATCGCATGCGCATGATGTTTCGATCACGAAGGAAGCACCAAATTACAAGCTTGGTTAATACAGCTCAATTGGTTTAGTAATCATTTACGCCGAAAAGGAAGCTCAGTGCAAGACATCCACGCTCATCGCATTTTGATTCTGGATTTCGGTTCGCAGTACACTCAGTTGATCGCGCGGCGAGTCCGCGAAATTGGGGTGTACTCCGAAATTTTGCCGTACGATGCCACTCCGGATCTTATCCAGGCCTTCAATCCAACCGGCATCATTCTTTCTGGTGGTCCTGAATCGGTTGAACTGGATGACAGTCCGCGTGTCCCGCAGCAGGTATTTGATTTTGGCGTGCCTGTGCTCGGCATCTGCTACGGCATGCAGGCCATGGCGCTGCATTTTGGCGGTGCCGTGCGCTCGTCGGAAGAAAAGGAGTTCGGCTATGCACGCATAGCGCTGGATCAGCCGGGTCGGCTGCTGGATGCAATCGAGGATCATATCGATGCTGATGGTCAGGCCGAACTGGATGTGTGGATGAGTCACGGCGACAAGGTGACCGAGCTGCCTGAGGGCTTCCAGGTACTGTGCACGACCCCCTCTGCACCCATTGCCGGCATGTCGAATGAAGGCGAGCGACTATACGGCCTGCAGTTTCATCCCGAAGTGACGCATACGGCACAGGGCAAACGCATTCTGGAACGGTTCGTGCTGGAGATCTGCGGTTGCACGACCGACTGGACTACGGAAGCGATCATCGAAGACCAGATCGAGCGCGTGCGTGAGCAGGTCGGAAATAACACTGTGCTGCTGGGATTATCCGGTGGTGTGGATTCATCGGTCGTTGCTGCGTTGCTGCACCAGGCAATTGGGGATCAACTGCTGTGCATCTTTGTGGATACCGGCCTGTTGCGCTATCGCGAGGGCGATGAAGTGATGGCCACGTTTGCCCAGCACCTGGGTGTGCGCGTCGAGCGGGTCAACGCCGAGCAGCAGTTTCTCGATGCCCTGGCTGGCGTCAGTGACCCGGAAGACAAGCGCAAAATCATTGGTCGGGAATTCATCCGCGTGTTTGAAGCAGCCGCCGAGCGTCATCAGGAAGCCGGATGGCTGGCGCAGGGCACGATTTACCCGGACGTGATCGAATCTGCAGGTGCTGCAACCGGTAAAGCAAAAGTCATCAAGTCGCACCACAATGTCGGCGGCCTGCCGGAGGAAATGAATTTACAGTTGGTTGAACCTTTGCGTGAATTGTTCAAGGATGAGGTCCGCAAGATCGGCGTAGAGCTCGGCTTGCCGGCCGAACTGGTCATGCGCCATCCGTTTCCGGGTCCAGGCCTCGGGGTGCGTGTGCTGGGTGAAGTCTGTAAAGAGTATCTGGAGCCACTGAAGCGTGCGGATGCCATCTTTATCGACGAACTGCGTAAAGCTGACTTGTATGATCAGGTCAGTCAGGCCTTTGCCGTTTTTCTGCCGGTCAAGTCCGTCGGCGTCGTCGGCGATGACCGCCGCTATGAATGGGTCATCGCGCTACGTGCCGTTGAAACCATTGATTTCATGACCGCGCGCTGGGCTAGGCTTGAGCATGACTTTCTCGATCACGTGGCGCGTCGAATCATCAATGAAATCACTGGCGTATCACGCGTGGTATATGATATTTCCGGAAAACCCCCAGCGACAATCGAGTGGGAATAACCGTACAGCAACCGATTTGCAGTAGCGAGCAGCAAGGTTTGCCACGTCAATCAACCTATGAGTGCGCAATGCAATTAGATGACGTCAAACAGAGCGTGAATCCGGATCTCTTGCATCAGGCAGCCATATTGAGAGAACAGTTTGATACGGCTGAGCCATTTCGCCACGTCGTCATGGATGATTTCTTCACTGCTTCATTCAGCCAGTCACTTGAGCAGAATTTCCCGCCGTTCGATGAAGCCAAAGCGATGAATGAAAATGGCGAAATTGGTGCCAAGTGCACACACGAGGACTTGAGCAAGCTGAGCAGGCCATATCGCTCACTCGATCAGATGATCCAGTCTGAGGTATTTCTGGACTGGGTTGGGGCAGTGACAGGTATTGATGATTTGCGCTATGACCCCCACTACTTTGGCGGCGGCACCCACGAGAATCGGCATGGCCAGGACCTGGATCCTCACGTTGATTTCAACAAACATCCTATTACAGGCTTGCATCGTCGCCTGAATCTGATCATTTATCTGAATCAGGAATGGCAGGACAATTGGGGTGGGGCCATCGAATTTCATCAAGACCCCCGAATGCCGAGGGAACAGAATACCATTCAATATGTCCAGCCCAGATTCAATCGTGCCGTATTATTTGAAACTACGCACTGGTCCTGGCATGGCTTTGGACGGATCAATTTACCGGATGCCGAAGAGGACATTAGATCGCGCAGGTCCATTGCGCTGTATTTCTATAGCAAGACCCGCCCTAAAAAAGAGCAGACCAAACCGCATTCGACTATTTATGTCGATCGCCCCTTGCCTGAAACGATCCAGCCGAACCAGGTCCTTTCTGAACAGGACTATCATTCGACCCAAATCCTAGTGCAGCGCAGGGACCAGCATATTCAGCGACTGTATAGCAACATATCGGACTTGAGCCAGCAGGTCGAAGACCTTGTCAATCAGCGTGAACAATTCCAGAAATTTATCAATCCTGGACATGACGGTGCGCGCAATGACATTAGCAAACTCAGATCATTTGTTGATCGACTGAGAAGCTGGGTTGCGCGAAAGATTCATCCCTGAGAAACCATACTGCATGGAATGGGTCCTCCCAAAAAAACTGGCGTTCGCTAGCCTGCTGGCACTGTTCCTAATACAGCTGGGTATTATTGTTTTTCTTAACTATGATCGCCCCGTTTCCTTCGATGGTGCGATGAACCTTCAGGTCGCGCAGTCTGTATCGGAGGGCAAAGGTTATGGGCGCTATTACAATCATTGGCGGCTGTTTCCTGAAGAAGTTCAGACCAACGCGCCTTATGTGCTTCCTGCTGCAGCAATATATCGGTTATTTGGCGTAAGCTTCATTTCCTCTCAAATAATCTCATTTGCTTATTTATTTTGTTTGTTTGTCGCGGTGTATTGTTTAGTGCGGTTAGTAAGCAGTGTAAATCTTGCTCTTCTTGCGCTAGTGCTGATAGTCTTTATCCCGGAATTATCACGGTTTGGGCTGAACGGCTACGGTGAAATTCCAGCTCTGTTTTGGTGCTTGCTGGGGATCATATTCTTATCAAGAACCTTTGATCAATCTTCAGTGCGAATTGCTTTTCTTGCGGGTTTATGTTTTGCATTGTCTTTGCTTACCAAGACAGTGCTGCTGTTACCTGTAACAGTAAGTCTTATAGTCTTTGGCTACTTCAGTATTGTTCGAAGGCAATGGGCTGGCTTCCTGTCATGCTCTGCAGGGCTGATTTTGCTGATCGCACTTCATGAAATCTGGAGACTTTCAGCACTAGGACCGTCTGAGTGGTTGTTGTGGTGGTCCAGCCAAATCGATGCGGTTACCGCGCAAGCAGGTGTAAGTTCCGCTTTTTCTGATACTTCAAACCTGTTTGATAAGTTCAAGATCCACTCTGCCGTTTTTCTTCAATCCGTAGAGCTCAGTTTTCCTGCAGCTCTCCTACTGGCGATAATCCCAATCGCTGCTTTCACTGCAGTTTTTTACTCTTTTTCGCATTCGGAGCTTTGCACTAAAAAACTATTTGTAATCACTGTCTTGATTTGTATTGCATTGTCATATTTTTTATGGTGGATGCTGTTAACTCCTACCCAAAAGGCCTGGTATCGAAGAATTTTTAATGGTTGGGTGCTGCTGATTATTCTTGTTCCAATGTTGATTGGATTTTTTTATGAAGCTCGAAACCGGATACTTCAGCGGTCAATGACTGGTTTGCTTTGTCTGCCGCTGTGTTTATTTATTTGGTCATCTATTCAAGGTTACCGGTTTGATGCCCATGACCAGCACCAACACAGCTTGAGGCAGGTCATTGAATTTGTTCAAAAGCAACCGCCTACCTCATCCTATTATGGTGTTGGCTGGTATTCAGCTCCTGCTATCTCGTTGTATTCAGGAGTTTTGCTCAGGGATATGGCGATACAGAAATACAGCTTGAAATTAGCGAGTGATCGCCATTATGTTCTTGTAGATCTGGCTTTATCCACCTCTAATTTGCTGGATGAAGCGCTTCATGGATTGAATTTCACTAAAGTTGTTGCAGAGGAGCCCTGGGCTGCTGTTTACAGGCTTGATTCTGAATTTACGCCGTACAATATTGAAACGGATAATGCGGATTCTCTACTCTCCAAGGTTGCATTCAGAAAAAATGAATATCATGATCTCGAAGGATTTTATCCGGCAGAGTCTGATGGTTGGCGGTGGGCCAGTCCGCGCGCTTCAATTCTGTTGGCAATGAACCAAGGTTCAGAAAAGCTCTTGATTGAAGGATTTATTCGGCCATTATATGAATATGGCCTTCTGGCTGATGAACGGTTTTTGATCGGAGCAGCTATAGAGGGCTGCGACCTGGGCACTCAAGCTATCGATAGGGCTGGCACATTTTCACTGACTTGGAGCCTGCAAGATTGTCCACCAGTATCGCAAGAATTCGTTCAAGTAGATTTCAGAACAGATCACGCATTGAAAGACAATGATCGCGTCCTATCATGGATCGCCGAACTGATTGAGATCGATTGAAATACGTTATTCAGAGGTTCCTCAGCTAATCACTGGTATGTGATCGCTATTACTACATTGGATTCTGAGCCCTGATAGGCTATCCGCCGTTCGTCTCGTACGGCTTTTATTTAAAACTGAAATACCAGCAGGGGCTGATTGTAGTTCAATACTTCTGGTAGCTTTTTTCTTCAACTATGGCCGAGCCAAGTTCAAGATTAATCTGTT
>CAKZPB010000064.1 GCA_937138395.1 uncultured Pseudomonadota bacterium | reverse complement strand
CATGCTGCCGATGCACCGCGTGCTGACGCCGCTCTGGCCATCAGGGATTCAAGAATACATCCTGACGGACGGTAGCACTCGATTAGTCCAGGCCGACGAACAAATCAAGACGATGGACCAACAGTCACGTAGTCGTCCGTTTAGTGCTGCAATGCTTGATTTGAGCGATCAGACGACTATGATCGGTTATATCATCGGGGCGAGACTAGTGTCTGAAAATGATGTTGAACTGCCACAATCGTTGCCGATTCCGGACGCTCGGTGGTGGCAGCCAAGACATCAATGGGCAGCTGATGTAGATGTTGACGACACAAAGTGCCAACTGGCGATCAGCCAACCGGATCAGGAACCGGCTTGGTTGGATTGCAATGATGTACGGATTGTTTCAATGCCAAACCAACTCAGCCTGCTGGAAAAGCTTGCCGTTGCATTTCAACGACTTGACGATCGAAAGACCATCCCTGTGGTTGAGCAGATCGATTCGATGATGATCCCGGCGATTGAAGCCGAGTAAGACTGGCTGAGTAAAATGCGTTTAGAGTTTTTACTAAATATCATGTGTCGAACTGGCGTCCCGACCACTTATGACCACTGACCTGATTGACCGTTTCTTGATTATTTGTGGTTACATCCGGACCTGCTTGGTCAGTTGCAACCCCTAACTAAGCTGTTTTCCAGAACTGAAGCCGATGCGGAAGTTTGAAGTGCATTGAGACTCCTTGATTTTTCGATCAACAAACATCAAGCATCCTGAGTTGTGAAGTATCCTGAGTTGTGAAGTATTAAGGGTGCTAGTTTGTTTTGATTGTGAAGGATAAGGGTGCTATATTGCTTAACGGATAAGTGCATACTACTGTTAAGTGGTAAAAAAATTTTGAGGGAGTTTAAATTGAAAATGTCAAATAGTTCCATTGCTTTTCTATTGATTCTGGCAATGAATGGTCTGTCTGCCCAGAGTAAGGACGCAGAATTTGAATCCATGATTGCGCTTGCTCAGGAGTATGAAATCGCCAAGATGGCTGCCGATGAGTCTTCGATGGCAGCGCTTCTCGAAAACTACTCTTCCATATCAGCTCGGCTGGGCGGTGATGATCCGATGGGGCTGCTGAATGTGGGTCCAGATCGTGAAGCAGTTAGTCCACGACTAGCTCCAGTAGCGCCGCCAAGCACTACGGCCTCCAGCACTAATACGGTAGGTGGTGGAGCGGGCACTGCGATTAACGATAACAATACCTTTTCAGTTGATGCCGTCGTGTCGGGTGATGCATATTTATGGGATCTGGATTTGAATTTGGATATCACTCATACGTTTCCGGGCGATCTTGATATCACGCTGACATCACCTTCTGGCACGGAAATTGTGGTCACAACTGACAATGGTTCAGGTTCTGACGATTCGTTTGCCGGCACCCTGTTCGATGATCAGGCTGGCTTTGGAAACGAAGTTACCGATGTTTCATATACAACCGGAGTGGCTCAAATTACGCTAATCCCAGAAGGCGCATTCGGCGCATTCATCGGTGAAGACCCAAACGGCACCTGGACCCTGTCGGTCGGTGATGACGCAGGTGGAGACAGCGGCACATTGAACAGTTGGTCCCTAGATATCACAACGCTTGATCAGGGACCGACGACGAGCCCGATTCTAGTTTCCAGCAATATTCCTGCGCTGGCCATCTCAGATAATACAACCATTACCGATACGGTTGATTTTGCCGGTGTAGAGCCATTCCTTTGCGAAGTCTCTTTATTTACTGACATAACACATACATTTCCGGGCGATCTGGACATTACGCTCGAGTCTCCTGCCGGAACGGTCACAGCAATCACCACCGATAATGCTGGTACCGCAGATGATGTTTTTGCCGGTACAACGTGGGCGGATACCAATAGTGACACTGTTACCGACGCTGACTATACAACTGGCGTTGTCGTGCCTCAACTTCAACCAGAAGGCGCGATGGCAGCATTCCTTGGTGAAGATCCTAACGGCACTTGGACGCTGTCCATCGGTGATGATGCCGATGGTGATACCGGAACATTAAATGAATGGAGTGTGTCCCTGGTTGGCTGCGTGGAAGGTCAGCCACCATTGCCAGAGTCAACGCCGGTGCCGACATTGAGTGCATGGGGAATTGCAGCGATGCTGCTGATTGTTCTTACACTCGGAGGAATGGTGTTGCGTCGTCAGGTATAACTTCTGCAGATGCTGGCACTTGCTTACGGAAGAACCAATTATCATTATGTGCCCTGCTGAATAGCAGGGCTTTTTTTTGATTTATTTTTTGCTTCGAAAAGCAAGATCAATTGATTGAATTGATGCCCTGTCATGGGTAGCATGCTGCATCGATGGTATGCATAGCGAAGATTGCCATCAACAGTCGTTCAAAGCCCATTGCAACACCTGCGCAGTTCGGAAGACCGCTCTGCATGGCGTCAAGAAGCGTGCGGTCAATAGGCATTTGCGGGAGCCCTAGCGTCTTGCGACGTTGATTGTCGAGCTTGAATCGTCGCTGCTGTTCATCCGGTTCGGTCAATTCCCCATACCCATTGGCCAGTTCGAGCGGCCCGGCAAAGACTTCGAAGCGTTCGGCCCAGTTCGGCTGATCAGGCTTCAGGCGGGCGAGCGCGGCCTGAGAGGCAGGGTAGTCATACACTACCGTCAGCGTTTCAGCTTGAAAGGAAGGCTGGACCTGGCTTGCAAACCACCAGTCCAGGAGTTCGGCATGATCCAGCGCTTGAGGAGCAGCATCAAGCCGTTCGTCGAGCGCAGACTTCAGTGCACACAAACTAGCGCTGTTGGCATCGATACCCAGATCCTGTTCGCTGATGCTGAGCCAGCTGCGAAACTCGACGGTCCAGTCCCGTGCTGGACTTAAACGCCGAATCAATTCGATGACCTCGTCGGCAAGCTGACGCCAGGACCAATTCAGCCGATACCACTCCAGCATCCAGAATTCGTTCCGGTGATGCCGGCCCGACTCGTGTCCACGGAAGACCGGCCCGAGCTCATACAGATCGCCGACACCTGAGCTCAGCAGCCGTTTATGGACATATTCGGGTGACGTTCGCAAAAACACTCGCTGGCTCGGGCTGGCCTGGCTGTAGGCCTGGTCGATTTCTATGCTGTGCAGGTGAGGGTCGGTGACGCCATAGGGGGTCAGTACCGGTGACATGACCTCGAGCACGTTGCGCTCGGCAAAGAACTGACGGATGCTCGACGCCGCCTGGGCACGCAGCTTGACGATGTCAGCTGGATTCTGCACGTGGTCTAGCCAGGGTGCGGTTGGTTGAGCGTTGCAAGGCGGAGTTCCAGGCCGAGCTTGCTCAGCTGATGAATTTCGTATTCGATGCTGCGCGCAGACAACGGATGAAGATCCCGCCAGCCATCAGGCAGATAAAACACCAGTTCCGATGATGAGTCGGCCTGCAGCGAGAAGTCGGGCAGGTCAGAATCCGAGCGGGCGCGACATAGTGCAACGCTGAGCCTGAGGATGGCCAGCAGACTACGCGCGCTTTGATGAAGGCGTGCCGGCAGATCGTCCAGTGCGGAGGCGTGCAGTTTGCGACGCTGATAGCGCAACAGGCAGGCAATGTATTGCTGCTCCTGCTGGGTGAAGCCCGGCATATCGGAATGTTCTCCGATGTAGCCGCTGTGAACCTGGTAATGACTGTGGGCAATCACTAACCCGATTTCGTGCAGTCGACAGGTCCAGTCAAGCAGGTTCTTATGAATGCTTGCCAGCTGATGTGCTTCGGCGATTTGCTCGAATGCGCAAAGCGCAAAATCACGCACGCGCTCGGCCTGGGTTTGATCGGCTTCGTGTCGGTTGGCCATCGCCATCACGGTTTTTTCGCGCGGATCGGTCTGCTCCAGGCGACCGAACAGGTCATACAACAGGCCTTCACGCAGCGCGAACTGGCTGACGTCCATGTGCTTGATACCAAACGCCTTCATGCAGGCTTCGATAATGATGACGCCGCCCGAAATGACTGGTTGACGATTATCCGACAGGCCGTCGAGCTGTACCGAGTCGACGTGACCGGCATTGATGATTCGCTTTCTGAGTGATTTGACATCGTCTAGCGTAAATTGTCGGAGTACGCCGTCATGCTGTTGCGCCACAATCTGCTGCACGGCACGCAGCGTGCCTGACGAACCAATCGCCTGTTGCCAGCCGGTTGCGCGAATCCCCGTTTGCAGTGCCTGCAATTCACCCGCAACCTCGTCACGCATTCTCCGCCAGCGGGATTTGGTGATGACGCCATCGGTGAACGCACGCTTCGTCAGGCTGACACAGCCATACTGCAGGCTTTCGGTCACCTGGGGCGACAGGCCTTGGCCTGCCGCAATTTCGGTCGATCCGCCACCGATATCGATGACCATCCTTGGATCGCTGCCGTGGCTGGTGCCCTGGGCGACGCCCAGCCAGACCAATCGAGCTTCTTCACGACCAGGAATGATGTCGATCGTACAGCCCAAGGCTTCTTCGGCCTCGGCCAGAAACTGCTTCTGGTCCCGCATCCGGCGAAACGTCTGTGTTCCAACGGCTCGAATCTGATGGTCGGGTATTTCAGATAGGCGTTGACCAAAGCGCTGCAGGCATTCAATCGCGTTGAAACGGGTGGTTTCGTTCAGCTCGCCCTGTCGGTCGAGCCCACCGGCAATACGCACCATGTCGCGGATGCGATCAATGACACGCAGTTGATCGTATTCGCGACGCGCAACCAGCATGTGGAAGCTGTTACTGCCGAGGTCGACAGCGGCAAAGAGATCGCGGTGAGGCATCAGTCGATGATACTTTGAAATCGAGTCGTACTACAGATCGGCTGTTTGCTGTATCAGGGTTTCCTGCGCGATTGATACCGCTTCATCGGCCTCGGGCCAGGCATGCTCATAACTGCCGTCGGGCTTCAGCAGCCAGGCCTGGCGATTGTCTGCAAAGGCAAGCTCGAAACTCTCACGCACAACGCGTTCAGCCAGCTTGGGATCTTTCAAAGGAAACGCTGTTTCAACGCGTTGGAAGAGGTTGCGCTCCATCCAGTCCGCACTGGCCGCCCAGACTTCGGCTTCGCCTGCATTTTCGAACTGGTAGACGCGGCTATGCTCCAGGAATCGACCCAGGATCGAACGAACTTCAATCGTTTCTGACAGGCCCGGAACGCCGGGTCGGAGGCAGCAGGTGCCGCGCACGATCAGGCGAATCGGTACGCCGGCGCGCGAGGCGCGATACAGGGCCTGAATGATCTTCGGTTCGGTCAGGGAATTCATTTTTGCCCGGATGCCGGATGGTTTTCCGGCCTTCGCGTTGCGCGTCTCACGTTGTATACGTTTGATCAGAAAATTGTGCAGGTTGAACGGTGATTGAACCAGGCGCTTGAGCTTGGCCGCTTTGCCGAGGCCGGATAACTGCTGGAAGATGGCGTGAACATCGTGACCGAATTTGGGATCTGCGGTCATCAATGCCCAGTCGGTATAGCCTTTGGCTGTGCCCTGGTGGTAGTTGCCGGTACCCAGATGCACGTAGCGCTTCAGCCGGCTGCGTTCTCGTCGTACGATCAGCATCATCTTGGCGTGGGTCTTGTGGCCAACCACGCCATAGACGACTTGAACCCCGGCTTCCTGAAGGCGGGTGGCCAGCGTAATGTTGGCACGCTCATCGAAGCGTGCGCGCAGCTCCACGACCACGGTGACATCCTTGCCTGCGCGTGCTGCATCAATCAACAGGTTGACCATGGACGAGGCCGTTCCGGTGCGATACAGCGTCTGCTTGATGGCCAGTACATCCGGGTCTCGAACGGCTTGCTTCAGCAACTCAATGGTCGGCGAAAAGCTGTCATAGGGGTGATGCATGAGTCGATCGCGCTTGCGTAGAGCGGCAAACAGATCATTGCCGGGCGCCAGCGGTGGTGGAGTGTAGGGCTGAAAAGCCGGGTATTGCAAATCGGGTCGATCAACCTGATCGCATAACGCAATCATTCGGTTCAAGTTGACCGGTCCATCGCAGCGGTACACGTCCTCATCTTCAAGCCCGAACTTGCTGGTCAGTGTCTTGGCGGTGCTTGCTGGGCAGTTGTCCGCCACCTCGATGCGAACGGCTTGAGCAAAGCCACGCTCCAGTAGTTCTCCTTCGAGCGCTCTGGCCAGGTCCTCGATTTCCTCCTCATCCACCAGCAGTTCCGAGTTTCGAGTCACCCGGAACTGATAACAGCCGCGCACCGACATGCCAGGAAACAGTTCGTTGATGAAGGCATGCAGGATTGATGACAGGAAGACAAAATCGTTTTCACCCCGGGTGTAGCTTTTCGGGATGCGAATCAGGCGCGGTAGCGAGCGCGGCGCGCGCACCAGCGCCATGCCGGAATCACGTCCAAAGGCATCTTGCCCTTCGAGCTCGACGGCGAAGTTCAGGGATTTGTTCAGAATGCGTGGAAACGGGTGCACCGGATCAAGCCCCAGCGGGCTCAACACCGGCATCAGCTCACGCTGAAAGTGTCGATGAAGCCAGCGATGCTGCCCTTTGGTCCATTCGGACCGCCGCAGGATGCGGATATTTTCACGCTCAAGATCGGGTGAGATTTCTTCGTTCAGCACCCGATACTGCTCCTGCACCAATTCATCGACGGCACTGCGAATGGCGTTCAGCGTCGCCGAGGGCGTCAGGCCATCAACGCCGGGCTGGATGGCGCCGTGCTGTATACGTTGCCGCATGGCCGCGACGCGTACTTCGAAAAATTCGTCCAGGTTGGTGCAGGATATGCACAGAAAACGCACGCGCTCAAGGAGCGGTACGGCCGGGTCACGTGCCAGTTCCAGCACGCGCCGGGTAAAACAGAGCAGGCTGAGTTCGCGGTTGAAGTACAGGCTGGGATGATTCAGGTTGGTACCGCGCCAGGATTCCAGCGTGCTGGCGGCCTGGTTGACTCGTCTTGCCGGTTCAAGACGTTCGTCATTCGGCCCTGTCTGAGCACCGGCCGCGCTCAAATCCGAGACCTCCAGCGCTGAATCAGCGGGTTTCTTTGCCGATTCAGTCATACCACGTCGGAAAAGCGGTAACCGTGTCCGCGCACGGTCTGAACATAGTGCTGATGGCCGGTTTCCTGCAGTGATTTGCGCAGTCGGCGAATGTGAACGTCGACAGTGCGTTCTTCAACCGCCTGATTGTCGCCCCAGATCTCGGAAAGCAGCTGATTACGACTCCAGGCGCGACCCGGATTGGACATGAAGAGCTTCAATATTCGAAATTCGGTCGGTCCCATGCTCAGCGGCTGAGTTCCGGCCAGCGCCCGGTGCGAGCTCAAATCCAGCCGCAGCTCACCAACGGTCAAATCCTGGTCCTCGTCCGATTCAGATGCTGCCCGGGTGCGGCGCAGCACGGCCCGCACTCTGGAGATCAGTTCTCGGGTTGAAAAGGGCTTGACCATATAATCATCTGCACCGGAATCCAGGCCACGGGTTCGGTCAGTTTCATTGCCTTTGGCGGTCAACATGATGATCGGGATATCGTTCAGGTCCGAAGATTTGCGTAAGGTGCGTGTCAGTTGCATGCCATCCAGTTTGGGCATCATCCAGTCCAGTACGATCAGGTCCGGCCGATCTGCCTGACGCAGTTTGGTCAGCGCATCGTCACCGTCATGGGCTACGTCAACGTCCATATTGGCACGATTCAGGCTGAATGCCAACATGTTGCGAATAGACGCTTCGTCATCGACAACCAGAATTCTGGGTTTCATTTGGGCCAACTACAGGCATGGTCTTGCCATCCCATTATCGGCACCTGTGTGACTGATATATTACAGCTTGTTGTCGATTGGGTGAATGCTGAAGGGTGCTACTGCGTGCGCATGTAGCGCGCGCGTTCGGTGCGCATTTCGCTCAATCGGGCGGATACCCGGGCGCGCTGGTAATAATCGAGGTCATTGCGCTGTGTAATGCGCTCCAATTGCTCGATGGCCTGTGGCAAGCCACCGCGGAGATAGTAGTTTTCGGCGATTGCTTCAAGCGACCGCACCTCATCACCCGCCAGGTCGGCCGCCTGTGCCAGCAATTCGCTGGTTTGAATGCTGTTCGGCCTGATACGCAGCTGTTCACGCAGGATCTCGGTTGCCAGCGCTGCATGCGCAGAATTCTGATCATGCAGCAGTGCCCGCGCATACCCCAGAGCCACGACCTGACTGTGCCCATAGGCTGAGAACAGCTGCCGGTAGACCTCCAGGCTCTGTGCGTGTCGATCCTGTCGCAGCAGCAACTCGGCTTCCAGCAGTCGAAACAGCTGACGATCCGGTTCACGGGCCTTGAGCCAGTTCAACTGCTGTTCGGCTCGATCCAGCTGGAGGCCATCCATATAACTCAACGCCAGGCCATAGCGGTGTGCCGATTCCGGCTCCCGGTTCTTGTCCAGCTGGGCCTGGAAATAGTCGATAGCATCATCGGCATGGCGGCTCATCTGCACGCGCAGTCGAGCCTGGACATAGTGGAACAGCGAGTCATCGAGTGTTCGGCGCTGCCTCAGGCGCTCAGCGCGGTCCTTGGCTTCAGCAACGCGAGAGGTGCTGAGCGGGTGAGTGCGCAAGTATTCCGGTGGGCCTGCGCCCCAGGCCCTTGATGCGGTCGTCAACGTCTGGAAGAAACTGACCATGCCGTTCGGGTCATAACCGGCACGCGCCATCAGCTGAATGCCGATGCGGTCCGCCTCGGCCTCGTTCTGGCGCGTGTAGTTGATCTGGGCCTGCTGAGCAAGGCCCATGCCACCTGCGATCAGTCCTTGTGCTGCATCGCCATCGAGACCACCGGCCAGTCCGCCGGCCAGCACCAGGCCCATGGTAGCGAGCATCAAGGGCACAGAAATCCGATTGGCCTCTTCGAGCCGACGTGACAAATGGTTCTGGGTCACGTGTGAAATTTCATGGGCAACAACGCCGGCAACTTCATCCACGTTGCTGGCGGCCAGAACGAGGCCTGCGTTGATGCCGATGACGCCGGCCGGTGCTGCAAAGGCGTTGATGCCGGGCACGCGCAGCACGTGAAAATAGAAATTGCGGTCACGACCATCGCTGTGCATTACAAGCCGAAAGCCCATGTCGTCAAAATAATTGCTGATGATGGGATCTTCGATCAACGCATCCTGCGATCGCATGTAGAGCTCGAAATCGCGCGGAAAGGTCGCCTGTTCTTCCGGAGGCAGGACCTCGCCGGTGCCGCCCATGTCCGGTAATTGAATACTTTGCTGTGCCTGCAGCGGCGCTGTGGGCAGAACCAACACACAGGTCAGAAAGGCCGCGCACAGGCGCCGCGTCCAGCTGCAGTAATGAATTGAAGGGCGAACAGTCATTTGATTGGCGCGTGGCAGTGTTTTGATAAATCCCGCTGGATGCTGTTAAGACCCGCAGCGGTCACAGTAGTTCGACAACCGGATGGTCTGGGCTAGTATGGTACGACACACGTTAAATCAGCGTAGTCAGCCAGTATGGCTTATTGCACAACAGCAGATGATGGGAACGCTCGATGAATAGTCCTGTGGCGCTGGTTCGGGCCGCCCCCGGCACCGGGGAGTCCAACCGATTCTTGCGCTGGCTGGAATCCCGGCATCAACAACCGGGCGCCGGACTTGTTTTTTTTCAGGGTGATGCCGTTCACCATGCGCTGGTTTCGCTGAAACCGGATGCATTGCCGAGTCGCTGGCGCTACCTGGTTTGTTCGGGTTCCTGGCAGCGTCGTTGTGATCATGCTCCGGTCGAACCGTTCGAAATTGGCAGTCTGATGACCTTTTTCGATACACTCTGCGAGCGTCCGGGCGAGTTCGCCTGTTTTGGTCAAGGAGGCGGACATTAGCATTGTGTTCGACATTCGTTATTTACCGCAGGACACCCGAGCCAATCTCGAGGCACTGGAGATGATCCTTGCAGCCGCAGCACTGGAGATCGAAACGGCCGTGGTGTTTCGAGTTGATCCCGCGGCATGGCTTCAGGGCCAGGATGGGATGCGGTGGAGGCAGTTGATCGATTTTGGCCTTGCACAGCTATGGACAACAGTGCGCGATACTCAGGTGACATCGGATTATCCGATACCGCTTGCCTCGGCTGAACAGATTGACCAGTTCTGCTCGAATGCAGAAGCCATTCTGGTGCTATGAACAATCAACCTCTGCAATCAACCTGTGGCTGATTCGGCGCTCGATCCGTCAAGCGAGCTTGAGCTCGATGAAAATGGTCATCTGGCAGATGCTGCCAGTTGGTCAGAAGCAGTGGCCGAGCATCTGGCAAGTCTGGATGGACTTGAGCTTGATCAGGACCAATGGTGGATGATCCGTTTTGTTCGCCAGCATCATCAGCGCTACGGCATGCCGCCACTGATGCGGGTAGTCATTACCGAACTCCGCAAGCAGCCTGGGCATGAATCAGCATCCAGTCGAACGCTGTATCGCCTGTTCCCTGAAGGGCCGGTCCGCCTGGCCTGTCGATATGCAGGTCTGCCGAAGCCTGAGTCCTGCATCTAGTGCGGGCTTCCAGACAGCACACGCCGCGGACGACGTGCGAATTCGAACGACAGAATCTATACTATTCAACACATTCTTCAATTTTGCCAAAATGACCTCAAGGGGCGACCATTCATGAACACGAAACCCATAGTGATGTATTCGCGCGCGACCTGCCCGTACTGCGTTGCTGCGCGTAACCTTTTGAAGCACCGGTCATTGGAGTGGCAGGAAATATCGATTGATTCAGAGCCTGAACGACGCGATGAAATGATCGAACGCAGCGGGCGTCATACGGTGCCGCAGGTGTTCATCGGCGATACTCACGTAGGCGGCTTCGATGATCTCGATGCCGCTCATCGCTCAGGACGATTGGACAAGATGCTGGACGAATAGGTCTTTTCACCTTAATTCACGGAAACGACTGTGCCACAAAAAATAACCGTCATTCCGGGCGACGGCATTGGACCGGAAATCATGCGAGCCACGCTTGCCGTTCTCGATGCAATGGATCTTGGGCTTGAATACGACGCCCAACTTGCCGGGGTCACGGCTCAGGAACAGACCGGCGATCTACTGCCCGAGGCAACCATTCAGTCCATCGAGCAGCACAAAGTCGCGCTGAAAGGTCCACTGATGACGCCGATTGGTGGTGGTTTCAGGTCGCTGAACGTTACGCTGCGAAAGCAGTTTGACCTGTATGCCAATGTACGGCCCGCCATCAGTTTTCCGGGCACGCGATCGCGCTACGACAATATCGACCTGATCACCGTTCGGGAAAACACCGAGGGTGCCTATCTGGCCCAGGATGCATTTACCAGTGAAGACGGTCAGCACGCCGAATCCAAAATGATTGCAACGCGATCCGGCTGTGATCGGGTGGTTCGTTATGCGTTCGAAATGGCCAGAAATGCAGGGCGCCAACGCGTGACTGTGGTTCACAAAGCCAATATCCTGAAAGATGTGTCCGGCTTGTTTCTGAAATCTGCCGAAGCCATTGCCAGTGAATACCCTGAAATCGAATGCGACGACATGATTGTCGATAACTGCGCCATGCAATTGGTCATGAATCCTGAGCGCTTTGATGTCATGGTCACGACCAACCTGTTCGGGGACATCATTTCGGATTTATGCGCCGGGCTGGTTGGTGGCCTTGGTCTGGCTCCCGGCGCCAACATCGGTACCGAGGCGGCGATGTTTGAAGCAGTCCACGGTTCAGCCCCCGATATTGCCGGTAAAGGCGTGGCCAATCCTTGTGCGTTATTGCTGGCAGCAGCACAAATGATTGAACATATCGGTCAGGGGTCGGCTGCCCGGCGTTTACGCAACGCCATCCGCGCAACCATCGTAAGCGCCGATCGCACAACGCCGGATCTTGGCGGTGAAGGCACGACCGCCAGCTTCGCCGAGGCAATCATCAATCGTCTGGAATGCACACCTGGTTAACTGGCTGTTTGGGTGACGTTTGCGTCAAATGGCTCGAAGGGCAGCAGATGCAATTGGCCCTGGACCGGGAGGGCTGCGCTGCTGATCTGTTGCTGCAGCCAGTGGCCGGCTAGATCAACGGCCTCAGTCAACGTTTTGCCTGTTGCCAGCAAGGCAGTAATCGCGGCGGAAAACGTGCAGCCGGTTCCATGATATTGACCGGCTTTGCGAGGCCACTCAAACGAGCGATGCTGGTCGGGCTGAATCAGCCAGTCCACGCACTGTTCCTCACGACCATGTCCACCCTTGATCAATACCGCCTGGGCACCGCGCTCGATCAAGTTCGCGGCCAGGTCCTGGGGCGCATGATCGACCGTCAGCCCGGTCATCAGTGCCGCTTCTGGCAGATTGGGTGTGACCAGCGTAGCCAGGGGCAGCAAGTGTTCCATCAGCTGTTGTTCGGCATCGATATCGAGTAATCGAGCGCCACTGGTGGCGACCATGACCGGGTCAACTACCAGCGGAATCGGCGTCGCAATGGATCTCAGTCTGGCGGCTGTGGTCCCGATCAATTCCGCGCTGGCCAGCATGCCGGTCTTGATTGCCCGAATCGGCAGGTCGAGCAGGCAGGCTTCGATCTGCGCCTCAAGCAGGCTTGCCGGGCTGCGCTGAACCTGATTGACATTGACCGTGTTCTGCGCTGTGATAGCAGTTATCGCGCTGGCACCGTGCACACCAAATGCCTGAAAGGTTTTCAGGTCCGCCTGTATTCCGGCACCACCGCACGAATCGGAGCCCGCAATGCTCAGGGCAGCACAAGACAGATGATGCTCAGTTTGTGGCATATTGACAACAACTACTCAAGATATAAAAATAAATAAAATCAATCACTTGGGAATTCATCGGTGATCACTTGCCCTCGGCTGTTGTTTTTTTGCCATATCAGGCTACACAATCGGCTCGAATGCAGGTACTATTTGGCTCTACAGGTCATTCTGCACTGCGAAAACAGGGACTAC
This sequence comes from uncultured Pseudomonadota bacterium, assembly GCA_937138395.1. GTDB lineage: Bacteria > Pseudomonadota > Gammaproteobacteria > Xanthomonadales > Wenzhouxiangellaceae. Next base: position 71,306 of record CAKZPB010000064.1, on the reverse strand, counting down.
ATTGCGTCAAGCGCTGATTATTTTTACCATAATGACATTGAGCGTGGCCGCTACGCCTGCTCGTGCCGTTTCCAATTCCAGCTTGCCAACTCAATCATCGACCATGGCATGGTACATGCTGGGCATGGAGCTGGGCCAGTGGGAAGCCTACCTGGCCTACGAGTTGACGCCTGACCTGTCGGCAATTCAGCGCATCACGCGGCCGTACATTACCTGGCTCAGCATCGATCAGGACGTCATCCTGCCGGAATTCGCCCGCTCGTTGTTGACCCATGAATCGGGACCACGCATCAATTTGTTTGCAGAAACGCTGGTACAGACCAGCGGCCTGGGCTGGAACGAGCAGCTCGATGCGCAGAATGATTCGCCTTTGTCATTCGAACGAAATTATCTGCTGTCCGGCTTCTCGACTCGATTTGCAGAGCGTAATCAGATCAGCGTGTCGGCCGTATTGGCCTCACAGCAGTTCAGCCATTCCATGCTGGACCTGAATGAATTCCAGTCCACGGATTTCGACTGGGCAATCCCTTCCGACTTTTACGCGGCACAGCGTGATATTTCACAGGGTGCCGGATTGCGTCTTGCATTTGCACGCGAAATTGCGCCCCGCCTGAGCATGAATGCGGCATTCCAATCACGCATCAACATGGATGAACTGGTTAGCGTTCGCGGGCTGCACGGGGCGTCAGCCGATCTGGATATTCCATCGCGGATGCAGATGGGGCTGGATTTACGTGCCACCGACCGGACCGTCTTCACGATGGCGGTTTCCCAGGTCTTCTATAGCGGTGTCGGCGCATTTCCAAGCCAGGCCTTGCCGGCTCGATTCGGTGCGCTATTGGGTGACAGCACCAGTCCGAATTTTGCATGGGAAGATTTGACTGTTTACAGCTTTGGCGTTCGCTGGCGGCATGAAAGTGATCTGGAGCTGAGCTTCGATTTCCACTCACGCTCTCAACCCACGCCCGATTCACAGCGCCTGGCCATCGCCCTGCAGGACGAATTGGCCGACCAGAGCTTCATGCTGGGTCTCGGCAAACAGCTCAATCAGAACACCAGCCTGAATCTGAGCGCCAGTTACGCACCACCTGAATTCGCCTTTGGCGGTAATGTCATGGGCGTCATTACCGATGAGCTGGACCAGTCGGTTGAACTGGCCGCGCGGTTGAACTTTACATTCTGAAATTCTGTTTTAGCTTCTCAAGAATGAAAGCCAACTTCAGCATTCAGCGGATTGGGTTGGATGTACTGTGTTGCGTCATCTTTGGGTCAAATTCGTTAAGACTCAAAATCAAAAGCATTTCGCCGTACAGCTGCCCCAACCAAACATTTCCACCTGATTTTCGTATCAATATTTCTAGCGTCAAAGGCATTCCGCCACTCACTGCGTGAGCTGATGCGTCTTACCGCTTGCGATGACCATCGTGCGAAAAAAAGCAAGCAAAAACGCGCCCGCGAATTCACCGCCCGGCTGCTCCGTGTGCCCTGCAGTGCTCGGCTTGTTATGACCATCGGGCGGGGCGAAAAGCACCCGCTTGCGCTCTGACACCTTTTCGCCCCGCCCGATGGTCATCATCAGCGGCGCCTGCTTCTGCGTGCTTCGGCGGCTCCCATATGGCGCGAGCAATACAGGGGATCCGGCCTTGGCCGGGCATCGACACCGGCGGAAAGCGTTTTGTCTACTGTTGTTCTCAAAAGTGGGACGCATCACCTCACGCATCAAGCGGCGGAAGGCCATAGGTTTTGAAATCAAAAGTAATAAAGTTTGATTGGATATTGATTTTTGAACAATATGCCAAACTAGTTGTTTAAGAAAACACCATTCAGTTGCTGACGATATAATCAATTCATGCTCGAGCAAATACGCCAGTGGTATCAAAAAAACTTTTCCGATCCACAGGTCGTTATCCTGGCCCTGTTGCTGATTCTGGGTTTGGTGCTGGTCATGTTTTTTGGCCAGATGCTGGCGCCGGTGTTTGCCAGTATTATCGTGGCCTACCTGCTGGAAGGCCTGGTCGGCCGCCTGGTGCGTCTGGGCCTGCCTCGTTTGATCAGCGTGCTGGTGGTATTCACCGGCTTCATGGCGATGTTGCTGGTGCTGTTTTTCGGCATCACGCCGATGATCATGCGGCAGCTGGGCCAAGCGGTACGGGCCTTGCCGGGCTATATCACTGAAATACAGATTCTGCTGGCCGAGCTGCCGGAACGTTATCCACAATTTGTTGGTGAACAGCAAATCAACGAAATCCTTGGCAAGATCGGGGAAGAAATCGGCAATTACGGCACTACCATTGTCTCGCCATCCGGCCTGGTCTATCTGGTTGGGGTGCTGATTTTCCTGGTCCTGATGCCGATCCTGGTGTTTTTCTTCCTGAAAGACAAGCGGCGCATCCTGGAGTGGTTCCGAAGCTACATGCCGAAGAACCGGAACCTTGCAACGACCGTCTGGCGCGAGGTCGATTCACAGATCGGTAACTATGTGCGCGGCAAGGTTTTGGAGATTCTGGTGGTCTGGGTCGTAACCTACGTTACCTTCGCATGGTTCGGGCTGAATTTCGCGATGTTGTTGTCGATGCTGGTCGGCTTCTCGGTACTGATTCCGTATATCGGCGCGGCGGTCATCACCATTCCGGTCGCCATTGTTGCGCTGATCCAGTTTGGTTTTACGATGGATTTTGCCTGGGTCATCATCGCGTATCTGATCATCCAGGCCCTGGACGGCAACGTACTGGTTCCGATTCTGTTCTCCGAGGTGGTCAGTCTCCATCCAGTGGCGATTATTGTCGCGGTGCTGATCTTCGGCGGCATCTGGGGTTTCTGGGGCGTCTTCTTTGCCATCCCGCTGGCGACGTTGGTCAATGCTGTGCTGCGCGCCTGGCCACGAGAGAAATCGGAACCGCCACAGGCGCTGGATCCAGCCGGTGATGCCTCATAGCGTTGCATCGCTCGATACGCTGAGCGATTTCGAATTCTTTCAGCGAAGCTTCGATCCTGACAGCGGTCTGTTGACGCTCTCCTGGCGCTGGCATCATCTGGATGATGCGATTCCTCCCGTGGAGTTCCGAGAAACCTTTGTCTTTCCTGAGGCCCTTCGCTGCAGTCCGGATCGCCAGCGTTCGCTGGACGCTGCCTTCGACTTGCTGCACTGGATCGCGGGCGTCAGTTATTGGAAAATTCGCTGTAGCGGCTCGGTCCGCTTCAACGGCAGCGCACCGGATTCATGGCAGGCGCAGCAACTGGAACAGGTCTACCAGCAGGGTCTGGCCGAGTTGGCCTGGCGAAATCACTTGATCAATGAGCAGTACTGGCCGCGGTTTTCCGATGTGGCTGGCGCATCGAATGTATTGCCATCGCCGCCACCTCAATCAACGCCGGACGACCGTGTGCTGGTTGCGCTCGGTGGCGGTAAGGATTCACTGGTCGCGCTGGAGCGTGTTCGTCGGGCTGGAATTCAACCGCACACAATTCAGATTGGTCCGTCCAGGCGTATTCAGCAAACGGCCGAGGCCGCGTGCTTGCAGCACTGGGTGGTCGAGCGCACGCTTGCACCACAGCTCAAGCCGTTCAATGACGCAGGCGCAATCAATGGCCATGTGCCGATTACGGCCATCAACTCGGCAACGTTGCTAGTGGCCGCCATCCTGTCCGATTTCGGAGCGGTCGTTTTTGCCAATGAGCGATCGTCGGATGAACCGACCCTGGTGTATCAGGGCCAGCCAATCAATCACCAATTTGCCAAGAGCCATGCCTTTGAAGTCACATTAAATCAATGGATTAAGCAATATATCTCGAAGGACATTGAGGTATTTTCGCTGCTCCGTCGAGATACCGAGCTGGCGATTTGTCGCGAATTTGCAGGCCTCAAGCGCTATCACCCGGTGTTTTCCAGCTGCAATCGGAATTTCCATGTCGACGGGCCGCGCACGGATCGCTGGTGCGGTCATTGCCCGAAGTGTTTGTTTGTGTATCTGGCGCTGGCACCGTTCATGCAGCCCGCTGAATTGCGCACGATCTTTGCCCGGGACCTGCTCGATGATCCAACGCTGATCGAAGGCTTCAGCCAGCTGCTGGAATTGGATGGCCACCGACCGTTTGAATGCGTTGGCTCGGCCGCAGAGGCCCGGGCCGCCGTTCAGTTGCTGCACGCATCCGACGCCTGGTGCGCCCATCCGGTGGTGCGAGCGCTTCATGATCGGATGATCGAGTGCGGCGCTGAACTCGACGGTGCTCAGCTCGATGCGCTGATGCAGCCGGCCGGACCCGACTGTATTCCCGCCCGGATGTTGGCGTGAAGCTCGAAGACCTGGCGCAGGGGCGCACGGCCGTGCTTGGGTTTGGCCGCGAATCGCAAGCCCTGGAATCGGTGGTGCTGGAGCGATTGCCCGGCGCGAAGGTCCAGGTATTTTCCGAGCAGGCCGGGCCGCAAGTGCCCGAACATTGGTCGATCACGATCGCACCGCTGGCGGATGCGCCGTTGCATCGATTCGATCGAATTCTGCGTTCTCCCGGCGTACCGGTTGATCATCCGGCCCTGGTTGCAGCACGATCGGATGGAGCCGAGATCACCACCAGTTCTTCGTTGTGGTTTTCCGAGCGAGCACAGGCTCGAACCATTGTCGTCACCGGCAGCAAAGGCAAAAGCACGACCTCGGCATTATTGGCGCACATGCTGAATGTCGCTGGAATCAAGACTTGCCTGGCCGGCAATATCGGGATTCCGTTGATCAGCCTGCTGGATGAGCCGGCGGATTGTTTCGTCATCGAACTCTCCAGTTATCAGCTCGTGGATCTGATTGCGGCACCCTCGGTTGGCGTCATAACGCGATTGTTTCCGGAGCACGTCGACTGGCACGGATCGGTCGATCGATACTACGCGGCCAAACTGCAGTTGCTTGAGCTGCTGCAGGGACGGCCGCTCTGGATCAACGCACGCGATACGGTGCTCAAGTCTGCGGTTGACGGCTATGCCGCGCTTTGTCAGGCGAATCTTGAGGACGGGCTGCATAGCCAGCCCGATGGCCTCTACGATGGCCCAAGCAAGCGACTGAACAGCAGGGATTGGGCGCTTCGCGGTCAGCACAACCTGGATAACCTGGCCCTCGCAATATCAGTCGCCGAGACCATCAACCCCGGCATTTCTGAATACGTTGATGCGGCACGCTCATTCCAGCCGCTGGCCCATCGGCTGGAAAGCATTCGCGACAACGAAGCGCGCGAATGGATCAATGATTCAATCTCGACCACACCCTATGCCACCCAGGCGGCGCTGGATTGCTGCGGGTCCGATGTGGTCCTGATCGCAGGTGGTCTGGATCGCCCTGCGGACTGGTCGGAGCTGGTTGCGCAGCAGGATGGTCGCAGGTTTACCGGCGTGGTTGGTTTGCCGGACAATGGCCAGCAGGTCATCGATGCCTTGGTTCGAGGTGGGCTCGTCGACCCAGACAAGGTGCGCGTTGTCGCCGATATGTCGGGGGCAGTCCGAGCGGCAGTTGACTTGGCCAATGCCGAGAGTCAGATCCTGTTATCACCGGGCGCGCCCAGCTTTCCTCACTTCAGGGACTTCGAAGATCGCGGCAATCAGTTCAGACAGGCGATTGCTGATCGGGCGCAACCGCAAACGGAGCAGGGCGCTTAGATCAGTGGTTCAGAGGGTTCGATCCACTGCAAATTGTGCGAGTAGAAGCAGTGCGTCGCGTTCCTGGCTTGCGTGAAGTTCGTTCAAGCAGGACTGCGCCTGCGAGGAGAATTCGAATGCGCGCGCGATGGCATCGTCGAGCGCGCCGGTCTTATTCAAAATGCTGCGCACCCGCTCCAATTCATCCGTACCACCGGCCGCAATGGCAGAAGCCAGAAACGCCCGGTCATCCTGATTGGCTGCCCGGAGCGCCAGAATCAGCGGTAGCGTGACTTTGCCTTCAGCCAGGTCATCCCCCAGATTTTTGCCCAACTGTTCACCCTGACCGGAATAGTCCAGCCAGTCATCGGTAATCTGAAATGCCTGACCCAGGGCGTAGCCGAAATCAAACAACTGTTTTGTAACCGCCTCATCCGAGCCGGAAAGAACACCACCGAGCTTGGCGGCTGCTGCAAACAGGCAGGCCGTCTTGTCGCCGATCACGCGCAAGTAGCCCGATTCATCGACTTCGGCATTACCCAGCTGCATCAGTTGCAGCACTTCGCCCTCGGCAATGGTATTGGTAGTGTCAGCAAGAATCGACATGATCTCGAGCGACTCCAGCTCGACCATCATCTGGAAACTGCGCGAGTACAGGAAATCACCAACCAGTACCGAGGCCGAATTGCCCCACACCATTTGCGCGGCATCCTGGCCACGTCGGCGCTCTGAGCCATCGACGACATCATCGTGCAGCAGGGTGGCGGTATGAATGAATTCAATCACGGCTGCCAACTGGATATGCGCTTGTCCCGAATACCCGCAGGCCCTGGCGGTCAGCAGGTGAACCAGCGGGCGAAGGCGTTTGCCGCCTGCACCGATAATGTATTCAGCCACCTGATTGACCAGCACGACGTCCGAATGCAGACGCGCCCGAATCAACTGATCCATGGCCTTGCGGTCCGTCTCCGTCAGGTCCAGTACGTCGGAAACCGTGCTGGGGAAGGCAATCGGATTTACGGTGCTCATAGGGCAATTATACGTTGCGTTCGTAGAGATGCGGCGAGCATTGCTTGAGGGCTGGAGCGGGATCGATTGGAGCGGTTTGGCGGGCATGCTGTGCTAGAATTTTGAATGGATTGGCCGATGGGCAGTTCGGATAGATCCAAAATCCATTCATCACTGGTATAGGCATTCTCATGGCACGTGGAATCAACAAAGTCATTCTGATTGGCAATCTGGGCGCCGACCCCGAAATTCGGCAAACGCAGGGCGGTAGCTCGGTTGCGAATCTCTCGCTCGCTACTTCCGAAACCTGGAAGGACAAGCAAACCGGCCAGCAACAGGAAAAGACCGAATGGCACCGGGTTGTGGCGTTCAATCGCCTGGCCGAGATCATGGGCGAATACCTGCGCAAAGGCTCCAAGGTCTATGTCGAGGGTCGGCTGCAGACGCGCAAGTGGCAGGACCAGTCTGGCCAGGATCGCTACACCACCGAAGTCGTCGTCAATGAGATGCAAATGCTTGATAGCCGTGGAGGCACGGCGCCGATGGGTGATGATGGCTTTGGGTCGCGCGGTGGTTCGAGTGCTTCATCCAGTGGGTCTGACAACGCCCCACCGGCTGACGACATGGGTGACGATATCCCGTTTTGATGGTGCGGGGTTGAGATGCTGTCGGCGGTCAGGCGTCGGATTACTACGGAGCCCGGATGAAAACAATACTGGTTACAGGTGGTGCCGGCTTTATTGGCTCCAATTTTGTTCACCATGCGCTTGGCAGTCGCGCGGACAGCGGGCCCTGGAAGCTGGTCAATGTCGATCTGTTGACCTACGCCGGCAATCTCGATTCTCTGGAAGGTGCTGATCGGGACCGGCATGAGCTGATCCAGGCCGACATCAATGATGGCAAGCAGATCCGGGCGTTGCTGGATCGCCATCAGCCCTCGGCCATTGTTCATTTTGCCGCCGAGAGCCACGTCGATCGATCCATCGATGATGCGGCGTCGTTCATCCGTACCAATGTCCAGGGAACGCAGGTATTGCTCGAAGCAGCGCTGGACTACTGGAAAACGGGTACCTGCAACGCGTTTCGCTTTCTGCACGTGTCCACCGATGAGGTCTATGGAGATCTGGCGGTTGATGATCCCGCATTTACCGAACAAACGCCCTACCAACCGAGTTCACCGTATGCCGCGTCCAAAGCCGCAGCAGATCATCTCGTGCGTGCCTGGCACCGCACGTTCGGACTACCGGTGCTGATCACCAATTGTTCGAACAATTACGGCCCGCGGCAGTTTCCGGAAAAGCTGATTCCGCTGATGATGATCAATGCCCTGCACGGCAGGGCGCTGCCGGTCTACGGCGATGGACAGCAGCGGCGTGACTGGCTGCACGTGGATGATCACTGTCGAGCCCTGATGGCCGTTTTGAATCGCGGAGAGCCTGGCCGGACTTACAACATCGGCGGCAACGCCGAGCGCGACAACCTGACCGTAGTGCAGGCAATTTGCGACCTGCTCGATCAGCGGGCGCCTGAAGGCTTTTCGCTTGATCAACCGCGCCGCGAATTGATTGAATTTGTCACCGACCGTCCGGGCCATGATCGTCGCTACGCAATCAATGCCGGTCGAATCGAGCAGGAACTGGGCTGGCGACCACAGATGAAATTTGAGGTCGGGCTGGAGCACACCATCGATTGGTATTTGAACAATGCGCAGTGGTGGCAGCGAATCCAGAGCGGTGCTTATCGTGAATCCAGCCGCGAAGGCTATTCCGGCGAGCGGCTCGGCACTCGCAGCGGACAGGCGGCATGAATCGCAAAGGGCTGATTCTGGCCGGAGGGGCCGGCTCGCGGCTGTATCCGCTGACGCGGGTCGTCAGTAAACAGCTGCTGCCGGTCTACGACAAACCGATGATCTATTACCCGCTGTCGACCCTGATGCAGGCTGGCATCCGCGACATTCTGCTGATCACAACACCGCATGAGCAGGCATTGTTCAAGAAGCTGCTCGACGATGGCAGCCAGTGGGGATTGAACCTGGACTACGCAGTCCAGGACGAACCACGCGGCCTGGCCGACGCATTTCGTGTCGGCGCAGACTTTGTCGGTGACCAGCCCAGCTGCCTGATACTGGGCGACAATATTTTTCATGGCGGCGGCATGAAAGCGCTGCTCGACAGCGCAGGTCAGCGCACCGAGGGTGCCACGGTCTTTGGCTACACGGTCAGTGATCCTGAACGCTACGGCGTGGTCGAGACCGGGCCGGACGGGCGCGTGCTGTCCATCGAAGAAAAGCCCAGCCAGCCGAAGTCGAACGATGCCATCACCGGCCTGTATTTCTATGATGGTCAGGCGGTCGAGCGCGCGGCATTGCTCAAACCCTCGGCCCGTGGCGAGCTCGAGATCACCGACCTGAATCGAATCTATCTGGAGGCCGGTCAGCTCGTGGTCGAACGCATGGGGCGCGGCTATGCCTGGCTGGATACCGGCACGCATGAATCGTTGCAGCAGGCGGCCAACTACATCGAAACGCTGGAAGCCCGCCAGGGCCTGCGCGTCGCATGTCCCGAAGAAATTGCCTACCGCCAGGGGTGGATCGATCGTACTCAGCTGCTTGCGCTGGCCGAGCCACTGATTTCAAGCGGCTATGGGGACTATCTGCGACGCGTAGCTCAAACGCGGCCCAACTGATTGGCGTCTGCACAAGCTCCATGAATATTCAGCAAACTTCATTGCCTGGCGTGCTGTTGATTGAACCGCAGGTATTCGGTGATGAGCGCGGCTGGTTTCTGGAAAACTGGAATCGCTCGAATCACGATCAGACCGGGCTGCCCGATCATTTTGCGCAGGCCAATACCAGCCACAGTCGACGTGGCGTGCTGCGCGGCTTGCATTACCAGTGGCCGGAGCCCCAGGGCAAGCTGGTCTGGGTGACCGAGGGTCGTGTTTTCGATGTGGCCGTGGATATCCGCAGTGATTCGGCCACCTTCGGCCAATGGTTCGGCACGGAGCTCAGCGCCGAAAATCACCGCCAGCTGTGGATACCCGAAGGGTTTGCGCACGGTTTTCTGGTGCTGTCGGCGCGCGCGACCTTTACCTACCTTTGTACGCGCAGCTATTATCCTGAGTACGATGCATCGATTGCCTGGAATGATCCGGAGATCGGGATCGACTGGCCCGAACAGCCGACCGAACTATCGAGCAAGGATCAACAGGCATCGACGCTTGAACAAGTGTGCCAGACCAACAAGGAGAATTTACCGCAATGCGCATCCTGTTGACCGGTGCTGCCGGCCAGTTGGGCCGACATCTGCAGCCAAGGCTCGCCACCCTGGGTGATGTGGTGTCGACCGATCTTCATGGTGGTGATTTTCGCTGTGATCTGTCCGACCCGCGCCTGCTGAACAAGACATTAAACCGCGTTCAGCCCGATCTGATCGTCAACCCGGCGGCCTGGACCGCAGTGGACCGCGCCGAAGACGAACCCGAGGCCTGTTTTCGACTGAACCGCGACATGCCGAGCTGGCTGGCCGACTGGTGCGTCGAACAGGATCGAATGATGGTGCATTTTTCGACGGACTACGTGTTTTCCGGCAGCTTGGACCGCGGCTGGCGCGAAGATGATCCGACCGATCCGCAAAGCGTGTACGGTCAGAGCAAGCTGGAAGGTGAACTCGCGCTCAAGCAGAGTGGCGCAAACGTCCTGATGCTGCGCACGGCCTGGCTGTACAGCCATTTTCCGGGCAATTTCCTGTCGGCTATCCTTGGTCGGGCAGAGCGCAGCGAATCGCTGCGGGTCGTGTCCGACCAGACCGGTTCCCCAACCTGGGCCGGGCTTCTGGCCGATGCCTGCGTCACGCTGCTGACCCTACGCGATGAACTGGATGCCGGCTATTCGAGTTTTCACGTGGCCGGGCAGGGCGCCTGGACCTGGCATCAATTCGCATCCCGGGCCGTAGAGCGCGCGTTCGAGCTGGACCTGATTGATCAGGCCGTGACCGTTGATCCGATCGCCAGCGCCAACTGGCCGCAGAAAGCGCGCCGCCCGGAGTGGTCGGTATTGGATTGTGAACGTTATCAGCAATTCACCGGTCAAACGCTTCCAACCGTGGATGAGGGCCTGGAAGCGTGTTTGCAGCAGTGGGTACAAAGCGTATGCTGAATGTAATGCTGGTGAACTCGACACAACCACGATGCTGATACCAGTCATCCTTTCCGGTGGTGCCGGCACGCGTCTTTGGCCGGTATCGCGGCGTGCTTATCCAAAACCCTTTATGCGCCTGGCCGACGGCCAGACGCTGGCGGGTGCCACGTTAAAGCGCGCCCTCGGCGTGAGTTCGCAGCAGCAAACCCTGACGGTCACCTCGCGTGATTACTATTTCCTGACCCGGGATATCTATCGCGATCTGGCGCCCGAGGCCGAGCATCATTTCCTGCTCGAGCCGGTAGGCCGAAACACGGCCGCAGCCATCGCCGCGGCGGCCCTTTGGGTGCAGGAACATCACGGTCCGGATGCGCGTCTGCTGATATTGCCGGCTGACCACCTGGTGCGCGATCAGGCGGCGTTCGCTGCGGCCGTTGAACGGGCTGATCAACTGGCCCGGGACGGCTGGCTGGTCTGCCTCGGCGTGCAGCCCACCCATGCTGAAACCGGCTTTGGCTACATTCGCGCTGGTCAGCCGGTCGACGGCAATCCGAACCGGCTGCAGATTGAAGCGTTTGTCGAAAAGCCTGATGTAGCCACCGCGCAGCGCTATTACGAAAGCGGTCAGTATCTGTGGAATGCAGGCATGTTCTGCTTTCGTGCCGATGCCATTCTGCAGGCGCTCGGCGACCAGGCCGGAGAAATTCTGAGTGCTACCCGAACCAGTTATGCACAAACGGCTACGGACCAGAACCCGGTCGAACTGGATCCGGATAGCTTTGCGGCCGTGCCCAGCGATTCGATCGACTACGCCGTGATGGAGCGCGCGCCCAAGCGGGCCGTGGTGCCGGTCGACTGCGGCTGGAGCGATATCGGCTCGTGGCAGGCGATCAGTGACTTGTATGAAACCGACGGCGCCGGTAATCAGGTACAGGGCCACGCCGTGCTGATCGACGCACGCGACACCTTTGTGCAAAGCGAGCAACGCCTGGTTGCAGCCGTTGGCGTCGAGGATCTGGTCATCGTCGATACCGGCGACGCGGTGCTGGTCGCCCGGCGCAGTCGGGCCCAGGAAGTCAAATCGGTGGTCGAAGAACTGACTCGCCAGCAGCATGAGTCGGTCGTGCATCACCGGACCGTACACAGGCCCTGGGGTAGCTATACCGTGCTGGAAGACGCCGCCGATTGCAAAGTCAAGCGCCTGGTCGTGAAGCCGGGCGGCATTCTGTCGCTGCAAAAGCACGAGCATCGCAGCGAGCACTGGACCGTCGTGTCAGGCACCGCGCGCGTCCGATTGGGGGATGACACCTTCGACATGACGGCCAACCATACGATTGAAATTCCGGTCGGCACGCTGCACCGGCTGGAAAATCCGGGCCAGCAGGATGTACACATTATCGAAGTGCAGACCGGCAGCTATTTCGGCGAAGACGATATCGAACGACTGGAGGATGTATATGGCCGCGTGTAAATGGATCAGATCAATAAACGTGCTGTTGCTGGCCTGCGTGCTGTGCGCCTGCCAGCCTGAGCCCGACGATACGAACCAGAACGCGGCCAGTGAGTCGCAATCGGTCGCCGAAGCCGGGGTTGAGGCCGAGCTCGAGGCCGAGATCGACCGGTCGCCTGTAGACCCGATGGTTGAAGCGCTGATGCAATGGCGTGAGGGGCGCGTCGAACGACTGACCCAGCCCTACGGCTGGCTGAGCCTGGTCGGCTACTACGCGTTGGATCGTCAGGGCGAATACAGCCTCGGCCGGGCTGAGAGCAATGACCTTGTCGTGCCCGGTGGGCCGGATCTGTGGGGCCAGATCGTGCTGACCGGCGAAACCGTGCGTTTCGAGTCAGCCGACACTGGGCGGGTGACGGTCGATGATGAGCCACTGGCATCGGCAGAACTGCTGTCCAGTGCGTTTACCGAGGGTGAGCCAACCCGCATTGAATCCGACGGCGTGCGCGTACAGCTGTCCCGCTCCGGCGGCATCCCGAACCTGCGTGTGCGCAGTCCGGACGCCAAGACTCGCACCGAGTTTGTCGGTATTGACTACTTCGAGCCGAGCCATGACTACCGCTTTGAAGCCGAGTTCATCCCGCACGAACCGGGCAAGACCATGCGCGTGGCCAACGTCATGGGCCAGATCATCGATGAAGACAATCCCGGCATTGTTCGCTTCCAACATGAAGGCGAGGTGTTCGAACTGGAAACCTTCCAGTACGGCGAGCGCCTGTTCATTGTTTTTGCCGACCGCACCTCGGGCTTTGAGACCTATGGCCTGGGCCGTTTCCTGTACGCCAATCTGCCGGAAGATGGCAAAACCATGATCAACTTCAATTTCGCCTACAACCCGCCCTGCGCCTTCAGCGAATACACCACCTGCTCACTGCCACCTCAAAGCAACCGGATGGATACCCGAATCGAAGCGGGCGAAAAAGCCTATCGCGGCATTCAGGGCATGACCGAGGCGATGGCGGTACCGCCACCTGCAACGCCATGACTGGTGTCGATTAGAGCCGGCCTGAATCCCTTGCAGGCCTGCGCATCGCGGGCATTTGCCTGAATGACTCGGTACCTGTACTATCGGGGCCAGTCGGGATTGCCAGGCGGGGCCAGTGACAAGTAAACCGTTCGATGTGGTGTTCGACGCTGCGGACTGCGCATCATTTGTTCCTGTTGAGGTGTTGTATCAGAAACGACTTCCTGATTACGTATAAACCTCAACCAAACAGGCCCGTCATTCCGGGGCCGGCAGCGCCGAAACCCGGAATCCCTTTTACCAGTCGTGCTAGTCAGTGAGCGCTGCTGAACTGTGAGATTCCGGATCTCCGTTTCACTGCGTCCGGAATGACGATAGAGCTCAGGCTCTGGGTATACCCGAAGAATTGGGTTCCAGAATGAAGCACAGGCTTGGTCGAAGCAAGCAAGTACAAGCCTCCAGGACGTAAGGTGAATCACCTACGTAATCAGGAAAGACTTCGAGTTGATGCATGCAGCTTTATGCAGAGATTACAACCTGAAGTTTGCCGTCAACTGCGCATTCAGCGGTGCGCCAACGGTCGCCTGGTGCGTTGCGTGGGCATTCGGGAAGTACAGTTCATCGGTCAGGTTCTCGATATTCAGCTGCAGGCTGAAGCGGTCGGTCACTTGATAGTAGGCCGCAGCGTCGATGCGGGTATAGCTCGGCAGCACGGCGGTATTGCTGTTGTTGATAAAGCTGTCGTCCTGGTAGGTCAGGCCGAAGCCAACGCCGAAGCGCTCGGTGATTTCGACGTTGTTCCAGACCGAGAAGGTGTGTTCCGGCAGTTCTCTTGGCCGCAGGCCGGTGTCGCCGCTTCGGTCAACCTGTTCGCCGTCGAGGTAGCTGTAGCCGGCCGAAACAAACCAGCGGTCATTGACCTGGCCAATCAGCTGCGCCTCGAAGCCGTTGATCTGTGAATCAATAACATCCAACGTTTCCGGGTCGTTGTCGGCGACCTGGGGTGAGCTCTGCTCGATTTCGAAGATGGCTGCCGTCAGGCTGAGGCCGCGGGCGAAATCCCACTTGATGCCGGCCTCCAGGTTGCTGAAGGTGTTCGGGTCCAGCTGGTTGTTGACGCCGTTGATATTGGCAAACTGCTCGCCGGAGCGGGGCAGGAACGACTCGCTGTAGCTGGCGTACAGTGAAATTTCCTCGAACGGCTTGTAGATCAGTCCTGCACGGGGCGAAATTTCCTGGTCATTGCGGCGTCTGCGTTCATTCGCGGGCACGTTGAATACGTCGATTTCAAACCGGTCAAAACGCGCGCCGATAATCAGATCCAACCATTCATTCAGCTGGATTTCGTCCTGGATGTAGGCGGAAAACACGTCGATATCGACGCGCGTGTCGTCATTCAGGTCGCTCGTGAAGTCATTGATGGTTGTGATGCCGAAGGCATTGGTGCCGATGCCGTTCCGCAGCGCCAGGGGGCGCGCGATCGAGAAGATTTCATTGTCATCCTGGGTCGTGTCCCAGAACGCATTGAAGCGAAACTGGTCGGATGCCGTGTCGATGATTTCGGCACCGGTTATCAAGGTGTGCTCGATGCTACCGGTAAAAAATTGCCCGATCAGATTGCCGGACAGAATCAGGTTCTGGCGCTCGGTCGTGTCGACGTACCCGTCCAGTGTCACCACGTCCGGCGTGTTGGCTTCATCGTAGCCGGACACGTAGAAGTTGCCGTAGAACTTGTCGTAGTCTCCGTAGAATGCGCTGAAATTGCCTTTCAGATTGGCGTTGAATTCATGCTGCAGAGCAGCACGAAACAGGTGAGCTTCCAGCGTGCTCAGATTCTCAGCCGGATCGCCGAACACGATGTTCTCGAAGGCCTCGACCGGTCGACCGTCCGCGCCGGTCGGGATTCCGCGGTCGATGAAACGCTCATGATCGATGTATTCGTACGACAGATCCAGCGTGGTCCGATCCGACAGTAACAAGCGACCGGTCGGGTTGATGCCGATGCGCGTACCGTCGAAAAAGTCGCGGTGGTTGTCGAGTTCTTCGACCATTGCGTTGACGCGGAAGGCGGCGGCCGAATTACCGCCGATGTTGCTGTCAAGCCAGACGCTGTAGCCGCCGAATGAATCGATCCGGGTCCGAATATCGGTAAATGCGGTGCCGACAATGCCTTTCTTGGTCACGCGGTTCAGAATGCCCCCGGTGCCGCCACGACCAAACAGCAGGGCATTCGGGCCACGAAGAATTTCAACCTGTTCCAGGTTGTACAGCGGACGGTAGTACTGCACGTCATCGCGTACCCCGTCGATAAAGAAATCCGCAGTCGAGCGCACGCCGCGAAACACGATGGCGTCGCGATGAGCCTCGCCCTGAGAAGTGTTGACGCCCGGGGTGTAGTCGATGATGTCGCCCAGGCTGTCGAAGCCGCGCTGGTTGATCTGATCTGCCGTAATCAGGGACAAGCTTTGCGGGACATCCCGAATCGGGGTTGGCGTCCGTAGGGCGTTGATCTGGTCTGAATACAGCACATTGCCAGTGACTGTAAGGGTACCCAGCTCAGCGGTTTCCCGTTGAGTATCTTGTTGAGTATCTTGACCAGAAGACTCGGTCTCGGCGTCTGGCGGTGCGGGTTGAACCTGGGCAAGCAGGGGAAACGACAACAACAAAAGAGCCTGCCCGGCTATGGCCAGCGGGCATTGAAAAAAGCGATGCATTACGAAAAAACTCGGTGAATTAAATCAATGCATCATTGTACACCAATTGCGAATGATTGTTAATTGCGCTTGAGTCTTTTTGACAGCAAGTGCACTGCCATCAGTCGAATAGGGCTGTCATGGCGCATGACGAATGGCCCTGTTCCAAGAATATGTCCATTGGTAGATTATTGGCATGGGTCCTCGTTCATTCATTGCTGATGCCACTCAGCCGGCCGGCCGTTCCAAGGATCAACAGCCGTTTCATCCGAATGTTGCTCACGAAAAGCAGATTCCACGTCAGCGGTTCGGGCAGTCCACGCTGGTGGAGTCGAGACTGAAAAAATGCGAATTGAACGTGCGGGCACCGATGTATTCATTGAAGGCGGTGATCGGCGGAACCGAGCACTATCAGTTTGATGCCGGCTGCTCCAGCATACGTGCCGGTGAGTTTCTTCTGGTGGCGCCCGGGTCGGAGTACACGGTATCGATTTGTGATCACATCGAAACTCGAGGCTTCTGCTTTTATTTCACCGAGCAGGATGCCGAACCGATTGCAGCCGTGCTGGAGCTTCTACCTGAAAACCACAGGCCTCCTGTATTTGATCTCTGGATGCTGACAAGCAGCAAGATCCTGGCTTCAAGGAGCGTCCAATCGGTGGCTTGCGGTCTGCGCAAGTGGGCGCGTGCCTGGCTGCAGGACCAGGCGCGAATCAACCGGGTTGATCCATTGACTCGCGCACGTGTCGTTCGTGGGCTTCAACGCGCCCGGCGAGTGATGGACGAGGCGTTTTCTGAGCGATGGTCCGTTCCCATGCTGGCCGAACATGCCTTTCAATCGCCTGCCGCATTTTCACGAAACTTCGCGCGGGTCTATTCCGTTACGCCGGCACGCTACCTCGAGTCTCGCAGAATGGCCCATGCAATCCACAGGCTTGAGCATGATGCAGTCGACCTGACACGGCTGTCTCAGGACTGCGGATACCCTGATTTGCCGACCTTTTCCAAGGCATTTCGCCGTCGTTACGGCATCCCCCCGTCGCAGTGGCGGATCAACCATCGCAAGTCTTGAGCAATAGCCAGCCTGGATTGACCGGGCATCTGAAAGACAGGAATTGACAAGCATTGAATGCGGGTTCAAGCGACACTCTGTCCGAATGTCCGTGGTGTAGCGCCGTCAATCGCCAGGTCTGTGAGGCCATAGCCTTGTTGCTGATTCGAAGTGTGACGAACGCTGGTTACTGAAATCCATGTCTGGAGAATCTGAATGATGAAATTGCAGTGCTGGATGACTTTTATTACTCTGATCGCAGGCCTTTCAGGTGCTGTTTTTGCCGAAGTCGATACGTTGGAACGGCGTGGCTCGCTTGGCATCGCACTTCAGCCTGCGGCGCAGGGCATCGTGTTGAGCGCGCCGCCCGAGGCAGCGGCCTATCAGGCAGCGGATATCACGGCTGGCGCCATCCTTGCTGAGATTGATGGGCAGCCGGTATCCGGATGGCTTGATCTGCAGGCGTTGACACATCAGCTTCCGAGCGGTCAGCGGGTTGATCTGACGTTTGACGTGGACGGCGAGCGCAGATCAGTGACGATAGAACCTCAGCCATCCAATCCAAGCGTGGTTCCAGGCGCCGATGTGATCTATGGACAGGTCGAAAGTGCGGATGGCTTACGCATTCGAACGGTGACCCTGGTTCCGGAAATATCGGCTCTGCGGTCTGACCAGGGACTGCCGGGCGTCTTTTACATCCAGGGCATTACCTGTCAGTCCATCGACCGGATCACCGGGCGTTCTCACAGTCGTTCACGCATATTCCTGGATTTGCTGGAGGCCGGCTTCGTGGTCAGCTTTGCAGATAAGCCGGGTGTCGGCGATAGCGATGGCGAAGCCTGCACCGAGGGTGGCTTTGACCGGGAAATTCGTGCTTATCAGGCAGCGGCTGCTGCGTTTGCTGATCGCGAGGATATAGATGCGTCCCGGGTGTATGCCATTGGCATATCCATGGGCGGTTATCAATTTCCACTGATTGCCGAGGCCGTTGATTTTGCCGGTGTCATCACCTGGGGCGCGGGGGTAGAGCCCTGGGCAGACTATTTAATTGGCAATTTTCGTGAGCGCGCGATCATGCGACCCGTTGTTTCGCCTGAACAGCACGAAGCAGGTCTGCGGGCCATGCGCCGAATCGTGCATGCGTTGATCATCGAGGGTCAACAACCCGATGAACTGCGCGAGACCATGCCTCAGGCCACCGCCCTGGCCGAACAGCAACTCGGTCCGCTGGAAGCATTCGCCGGTCGTGCACTGGATTTTCACCGTGAAGCTGATCAGGCCGAACTATGGCCCGCTTGGACGCGTTATGAAGGTGAACTATTGGTGTTGCACGGTGAATATGACTGGATTTCTACCGCTTCGGACCACGCCAAAGCGGCTGAAATTCTGAACCGGATGCGTCCAGGCTCGGCATCCGTTGAACTATTGGAAGGCCTGGATCACGGGTTCACTCACCACGACAGCCTGGAAGATTCATTCACACGGCTATTCAACGGTGATGCTTCAGACCTGTTTCACCAGCGCGCAGTCGATTGGCTTTCGGAGCTTGCCGACACCATGGTTACAGCGGTCGAATAATTGGGCTGTAACACGAGTGCGCAGGTTGGACGAGTTGCGCGGGCTGCAATGACGGCTGATTAACGCGTGCTTACACTGGCGAATCGTCGAGAAACTGCGCCGGCCGCTTTTCAAGAAAGGCAGTCGTGCCTTCCTGCATGTCTTCAGTCGCGCAGCACAAGGCAAAGCGCGCGGCTTCCAGCGCCAGGCCCTGGTCGAGTGAAGATTCGAGACCGCTTTGTACGGACTGAAGAATGCCACGCACGCTTTCGACCGGGCTGGCGGCCAACTGTCGGGCTAGCGTTGCTGCGGTTGCTGCAAGTTCTTCAGCCGGCACGAGCTGATTGACCAGGCCCAGTTCGTGTGCCTGCTGTGCTTCAACTGGCGTGCCCGTCAGCATCAGTTCAAGCGCTTTGGCTTTGCCAACCAGGCGAGGTAAGCGCTGGGTACCGCCAAAGCCGGGAATCACGCCCAGCTTGATTTCGGGCAAACCAAGCCTGGCATTATCCGACGCCAGCCGCAGATGACACGCCAGGGCCAACTCCAGCCCGCCGCCCAATGCAAAGCCATTGATGGCTGCAATGACGGGCTTGGGTGTGTGTTCGATACGTGAAAAGATGCGTTGGCCTTGAGCAGCAAAGGCGTGCGCCTGAATCGGGTCGAGGCTGCTGATCTCATTGATGTCAGCACCGGCCACAAACGCTTTTGGTCCTGCACCGGTCAGCACGATGACGCGCGTATTGCGATCTTCGGCCAGGTCGGCAAAGGCCTGGTCAAGCTCGATCAACAGCGCCCGATTCAGCGCGTTCAGCGCATCGGGACGGTTGATGGTGATGGTGGCAACACGCGCGGTGGTGTCTACCAGCAGGTATTGATAGTCCATGATGCGAAGTTCTGAATTGACCGCATCAGAGTTTACTGCAAACGATGAGTATGCCGACGCCGATCAAGCTCAGGATAGCCGCGGTAATCTGGATTGCCGCATCGAATATATCGCTGTGAGTTTGAGCCAGCTCCAGGAGCTGGTTCATGAATTCGCTGAGCTGGCGGCTATCATGACTCAGGTCATGAAGGCCGCCGATCAGCACTGCCAGCCCTGGCAAAGCCAGCAGTGAGGTCATCATTGCCGGCCAGTAGCGCATTACTTGTCCAGTTCCCGATTGATTCGATATTCGGGCGAGGTCAACCAGGCTTCAAGACGCTGCAACCGCTGATCGAGTGACTTGAACCGACGATTCAGCGTCGAGACGCTGTCTTTAGGTGCCTTGCGCACTTCCTGCCAGAATTCCTCGTGCTCGGTGTCACGGTACAGGTTGTCCGGTTGTGCTGGCACCAGCAGGGCCAATGCCAGATATCCGATGATCATGACCGCGGTAAAGGGCAGGGCCAGCAGGATCACCACGACCCGCAGAGCGGTCAAATTGATGCCAGTCCAATCGGCAATGCCTGCGCAGACGCCGGCCAGGATGCCCCGTTTCTTGTTGCGATACAGTCGATTATGGCTCATGTTTTCGTAGGTTCTCCGAATAGGCTCGCGGATGTGTTCGTAGTCACTACCGGTCATGATCTTTTCTCCATTCAGGCGCATCTGCGTCGAGAATGCGCTCCAGTGTGTGGATGCGATCTTCCAGCTTGCGGGCGTTATCGTGCAGTTCATCGAGCACGATTTCGTCCTTGCTGGTCAGCTTCTTGTTGGCCGAGTTCCGCGTGGCGTAGTGCATGATGATCCAGATCGGTGCCACGACCACCAGGAACAAGATTCCCAGTACGAATAGAAAATCGTCACCGAGGCCAAGCATCAGGCGTTATCCTTTGCTTTGGCGGCCCCCTTGGATTCCTTCGCACCGCGTTCCGACTTCAGCGTTTCCAATTCGGCTTCGACGCGTTCGTCGCGCTCCAACTGATCGATTTCTTCGTCCAGGGTTTTGGGTCGATGACCCATGTCAAGCGACTCGGCCTCGGATTCGATGTGATCGATCCGGCGCTCGGCCGAATCAAAGCGATGCAGCATTTCATCGATCTTGGCGTTATGGATCTGACGCGAGCTCTTTAATTGATGCTGTGCTCCGCGGTGACGCATGACAATGGTGCGTTGGCGGGCACGAGCGTCGTTCAACTTGGCCTGAAGACGACCGATATCATGATCGTATTTAGCCAGTTGCTCGTCGTAGTGGGTCAATTCGCTGGTCAGATGCTCGACGCGGTCAGCCAGTGCGGTCTTCTCGGCCAGCGCGGCTCGCGCGAGATCCTCACGACCCTTGTCCAGCGCTTTCGTTGCTTTATTGGCCCAATCGGCCTTCTGTTCTTCGAGCCGGTGTAGCAGGCGGGCACGCTCTTTTTTCTCGGCAATGCATTTAGCGGTGGCCGAGCGAATTTCAACCAGCGTGTCTTCCATTTCCTGGATCATCAGCCGGATCATTTTCTCCGGATCTTCGGCCTTTTCCAGCGCAGCGTTCAGATTTGAGTTGATAATGTCGCCCAATCGCGAAAAAATTCCCATCGTGCTCTCCTTGCAGTAGCGCCTGGCAATCGATGTTGTGTTGCCGGGCAAGGTTAGTGTTCGCCATCAATAATGCAATATATGTACCAAAATAAAAAACCATTCAATATCAATAGCCTATAAAAGTTAAGCACTCCTTATGTGGTGAAAATAACCATTAATATGGCGAGATCTACCAACCTGCAAGGCTGTTTCTTGTTTTGAACTCGACGCGGCACGTCCGGTCATAGGAGCGTCATGCACCGGATTTCTGCGGATGTGACGATGCGTGAGCAGCACGGGTCGGGTAAAATGCCCGGCTGATCGATCTTCAACACCCTCTTTATCACTGGAGTTTGTATGTATAAGCTTTTAGCAAAGCTGGCTGTCCTCATTGCCATACCCGTTGCGGTCATGGCGCAAGACACAGAATCCGAGCAAGGCAAACTGGGTTATGCCGTTGGCTTTGAGTTCGGCTCAGAAACCCTGAACTGGGATATTGACATTGAATCCGTCATCGCGGCAATTCGCGATGCGCATGCCGAACGTGACCCGCAGGTGCCTATGGCTGAAATGCGCGAAGTTCTGGCTACATTCAACGAGCAATTACGCCAGGAACGACTGGAGCAGTTTCAGCAATTGGCAGAAGAGAATCAGGCCGAGTCTGATCAATTTCTTGCCGACAACAGCGCCAAGAACGGTATTGTTACGCTGCCGAGTGGCGTTCAGTATCGCGTGATCGAGGAAGGTGAGGGCACGCGCCCAACCCTGCAGGACACCGTGACCGTTCACTACCGCGGTTCGAAAATGAACGGACGTGAGTTTGATTCCTCGTTCGCGCGCGGCGTGCCCGCTGTGTTCCAGGTTGACGGCGTACTCGAAGGCTGGCAGGAAGTGCTGCCGTTGATGCGTGAGGGCGCCTTGTGGCAGGTCTTCATGCCGCCTGAACTTGCGTTTGGCGTGCGCGGTGATCCACCGCTGATTGGCCCGAACGAAGCGCTGCAGTTTGATTTGCGCCTGGTTCAGATCGGCGCTCCAGAAGGTATGGAGCAGAACTAGGTTGTTCGATGAGCGATCCAGCCCTTGAACTCGAGATCATCGAATCGCCTTGCATTCAAATCTGCACGCTGAACGACGATGGACTGTGCATTGGCTGTTTTCGCACCAGCGAAGAAATAGGCAGCTGGTTGACCCTCTCGGTCGACCAGCGCAAACAGGTCCTTCTTGACTTGCCCCGACGCGCTGAGCAGTTGTTTGGAAGCTGATCACTTGGGCCAGCTCAAACAGCATTCCGTCAGTGGCTGAAGCCAACCAGGCTTCAGCCGCAAGCGCCGTCCTGGTCCGTCGATTGAACCGGGCACTGTATTCACTGGAACATCCGATTGCCCAACTGCCGGTTGCAGGCTACCCTCGCCCCGGCCAGCGGCGGCAGCGACCTGCCGCAGTGCTCGTCGCTCTGCTTGAGTATCCGAGCCCGGAAGTAGTACTGACCGTGCGTGCGCATCATCTGGATAAACACCCCGGACAGATCGCATTTCCGGGGGGCGCACGAGCGTCTGACGATCGAGGTGTTGTTGATACTGCACTGCGTGAGGCCGAAGAAGAAACCGGCATCGATCGCAACTGCTTTGAACCGAAGGGCCTGCTCGGTCGCTACGACACGATTACCGGCTACCGGATGACGGCGGTGGTTGCAACCGTTCGCGGCCCGGTTGAGTTCCAGCCAGATCGGAATGAAGTCGACGAAGTCTTTACTGTACCGCTGAACCGGGTTGCGGACCCCGATGCCTACCAGCACCAGCAGGTGAAGTACCAGGCGCAGGATTATCAACTACTCACGCTGCAGCATCCGGAACACAATATTTGGGGCGCAACGGCCGCGCTTTTGTATCAGCTGGGACAGCGCCTGCAGCCTGACCGTGACTGGCGCGAGCATTGATCCAGCGTCATCACAGAAGCCTTTCCAACCCCTTAGTCCTCCTCGCGAAGCCCGAACAACAGCTCGATGGCACGCATGTTTTCCGGACGTACCAATAAATGTACGTGATCGCCCTCAATCAGCACCGTATCGCTTTTTACAGTCTGCACTTGGCCTGAACGAACCAGGGCCAGGAAATCACTGCCTTCCGGCAACGGCAGTTCATTGGTCGGGATGCCGGTGACCAGTGCAGCGGGCTCGATGTAGAACGACAGGATGCGGACCGGCAACTCCTCTTGCGCATTGATTTCCAGAACGGGCGGTGGCCGCTCACGTCCGGCTCGCTCGACCTTGAACCACTGCACCGCCCATCGGATGGTTGCACCTGGAATCAGCGCATTGACCACAACCACGAAGAACACCAGGTGGAAGATCTCCAGCGCGCCTTCGACGCCCAGCATGACCGGATAACTGGCCAATAGAATCGGCACTGCACCGCGCAGGCCCACCCATGAAATAAACGCCGTGTCGCCGGCCGAAAAACGAAACGGCAGCAGGCAGAGCGTTACCATCAGGGGGCGTGCCAGCAACGCCAGCACCAGCGCCAGTATCAGGCCATGCCATCCGGCAGATGCCAGCATCGAAGGGATGGCCAGCAAGCCCAGAACCAGAAACATGGTGATCTGCCCAAGCCAGGCCAGTGCATCATGCACGCGCAAAATGCCCGGTCGATAGGGTAGGCGCTTGTTTCCCAGCATCAGTGCGGCCACGTATACGGCCAGGAAGCCGGACCCCATGAACAGCGACGGAATGCCGAAGGCCAGAAGCGCAAGCGCCAGGGTCAGGGCCGGGTAGAGTCCGGCCGCAGGGACGCGCACCCGCTGCACCAGTTTCTGGCCGCACCAGCCCACGGCCAATCCGGCCGCCAGACCGACGGCCAATTGCAGCGCAATATCCATAACCAGATGCAGTGGGTGACCCAGGCCGCCCTGGATCAATGCCGACGTCAGCGTAATCGTGAGAATAATGGCCATCGGATCATTCAGGCCGGATTCGAGCTCGAGTGTGGCGCCCACGCGACGCCGAAGCTGCACGCCAGATCCTCGCAGCGCAGAAAATACTGCCGCGGCATCCGTTGAAGACACAATTGCGCCGATCAACAGTGCCTCAATCCAGCTCAGGCCCAATAGATAACCGGCAACTGCCATCAGCACAGCCGTGCCCGCCACCCCGACCGTCGCCAGAATGGATGCGGGCACCAGATGCGCTCTGGCTGTTTTCCAGGGCGTATTCAGGCCGCCGTCGAACAGAATCAAGACCAGCGCGACTGTGCCGATCCGGAAGGCGAGATCAAAGTTGGCAAAGTCGAGCGGCAAAAAATAACCAGCCGCCAGCCCAATCCCCAAAAACAGCAGAACGGCGGGAAATCCGATCTTCTCGGACGTGCGACTGAAGATCACGCTGATTAGAATCAACGCACCCGCCACGCTCAACATCCAGCCAATCGACCAGCCGATTGCAACAGGATCAGTGATCAGTGATTCGGCTGACGTCATCATCAGGGCAGGTTTGATTGTTCGTTCAGTCTAGCGGTTTGAGTCCAGGTTGTTATCTCAATATCCGGATTCATAAGACAAAAGCACTTCGACGCACGGCTGCGCCGGCGAGTGTCACAATTCTTGGCTGATTATTAAATTCAAAGGCATTCCGCCGCCTGGCCATTCGCTCCTCAGCCGCGCACACGCTCACCAAGATCAAAAGCAAAGGTATAAGCAAAACAGATTGGCTAACTTCAAAAAACCGAACTGTCGATCTTCAATCACTTTTTCGTTTCAGTCCAAACCAGAAGCCTGACTGATAAGCCACGCACATCAAGGGATGCACCCAACGATCCGAAAACCCGAATCAACAGCAAGAGCCGAATTCTTGCCTTGGTCCATTAGAACGTGCTTCCGGTGGCTGTTTGAGTGAGTGAGTTTTTTGCTTGCTTTTTTGGCAAGACATGATTGTTATGACAAGCGGTGAGTCGCATCAGCGGGCGAAGCCGAGCGGCGAAATGCTTTTGAATTTGATGATAGAAACGACAAGAGCCAATGGAGCACTGCAGGGAACTGAACTGGATGGTGAAGTCGCACCAATGGTTTTCCCTACTGTTGGTCACCAAAGCCAGGCATCAGCCCGCGGAGCGGGCGACGGGTCTGCCCGTGAATTCAAGGCATGAATAAATCGACTCAACATCTGGCAATATATGTTTGATTTTGTTGATATTTATGGAGTGCTTCAGCTAAGTTGTTGCTGTGGATTGCAAGGCAGGTGGTAGAAGAAATCGCGTTCATAATTCAGTCATTGACAGCGTCCAGTCCACAGGCTCCAGGCCCTGCGCCTGCAGCCACTCATTGGCTTTCGAAAAATGGTTGCAGCCAAAAAATCCGCGATGTGCGGATAGCGGCGATGGGTGTGGGGCTTTCAGCACTCGATGACGACGCACATCGATGTTCTCACCCTTGCGCTGCGCCTGCGCGCCCCACAGCATGAACACGGTCGGCTGTTCGCGCTCGCTTAGCAGCTGCACGATGCGGTCGGTGAAGCGTTCCCAGCCTTTACCCTGGTGTGCGCCTGCGTTGCCCTGTTCGACGGTCAGCACGGCATTCAGCAGCAGCACGCCGCGTTCGGCCCAGCTTTGCAGATGGCCATGGCCAGGGGGGCGAAAGCCAATGTCTGCAGCCAGCTCCTTGTAGATGTTGGCCAGCGAAGGTGGAACTGACACGCCACGTTGCACCGAAAAACACAGGCCATGGGCCTGGCCGGGGCCGTGGTAGGGGTCCTGGCCCAGAATTACGACGCGGACGTCATCGGGTCCGGTCGCGTTCAGCGCATTGAAGACCCACCTGCCAGGCGGATAGATTCGTGCGCCCGCCCGTTTGCGTTCCAGCAGAAAAGCCCGCAGTTGCTGCATGTACGGCTGGCTGAATTCATCCTGCAGCAGCGTCAGCCAGGCATCGCTCAATTGGATTTTTCGTTGGCTTGGTTCGGATTGACTCACAGGGGTCGTCTGCCTTCGATATCTACGCAAAACCGATGTCGAAGAGTGATAATACTAGGCCTGTCGATGCAACGGCATGTCGATTTGTCTCGCAAGGATTTCTTTATTCTATGAACGATAAGCAAGAGTGTATTCAGACCGATGCGGTCATCATCGGTGCCGGGCCGGTTGGCTTGTTCCAGGTCTTCGAGCTGGGGCTGCTGGATCTGAAAGCGGAGTTGATTGACTCGCTGCCTCAGGTAGGTGGCCAATGTTCGGAGCTGTATCCGGAAAAGCCGATTTACGACATCCCGGCCTATCCGCGTATTGGCGCGCAGGAACTGGTGGACCAACTGGAAAAGCAAATCGAACCGTTTAACGCCGGCCGTCATCTGAATCAACAGGTCACTGGGTTTGAGCAAAAGGACGACGGGCGCTTCCGCGTTCTGACGTCCAAAGGCAAGGTGTTCGATGCGGGTGCCGTGATTATTGCTGCAGGGCTCGGTGCCTTTCAACCGCGCGCCCTGCGCGCAAAAAACCTGCCGGAACAGTCACCGGTCAACCTGCATTACAAGGTCACCCGGCGTGATCGATTCAAAGGCAAGCGTCTGGTAATTCTGGGCGGCGGCGATTCTGCGCTGGACTGGACTTTGGACCTGGCCGAACTGGCAGATTCCATTACGCTGGTGCATCGTCGCCACGACTATCGTGCTCAGCCGGCATCGGTTCAGAAGATGCTGAAGTTGGTCGAGGCGGGCAAGGTTCGCCAGGCTCAGGGCACTGTCAGCGAAGCGTTTTCTCAACCCTCGGACGACGGTACGCGATTGGAAGCACTGGACATTACCGATCTGGAGCGCAACAGGCATCGAATCGAGGGCGATGAGTTTCTGTTGTTCTGGGGCCTGGCGCCCAGCCTGGGTCCGATCGCGGACTGGTCGCTCGATATTGAACGCAAGCAGATTCAAGTCGACACCGAAAAATTCCAGACATCAATACCGGGCGTATTTGCCGTCGGCGATATCAATACCTATCCCGGCAAGAAGAAATTGATTCTGTCCGGCTTTCACGAAGCAGCGTTGGCAGCCTTTGCTGTGCAGAAGCACTTGAATCCGGACGCCCGTCAGTTTCTTCAATACACGACGACGAGTCCGATCATGCATGAACGGCTCGGTGTCGAAACTCCGGCCAAGTAAGCCGGTCTCGAATGTTTGGATTTATTCGTCGACGGCGAAAACGAAAACGCATCCAGGAGTTGATGCCAAGCGATGAGGAATTCCAGCGCGTGGTGCGACGCTTCGAGTGCTTAAGGGTTCTCGCTTCCAACGACCAACAGCGCATTCGTCAGCTCAGCGCCGAGATTCTTGAACAGATGGAGTTTCTCGGTGCCAAGGGCTATCAGCCAAACTATCGCTGTTGTCTGACCGTTGCGGCGATGACCGCACTGCCGCTGCTCAATCGCAAGCTTCACTGGCTGCGCGATTTCAGAACGTTCATCCTCTACGAAGAGTCGTATTCAGCTGAATTCACCAAAGTCGATGAAGCCGGTGTCGTGCATCGAGGCCGTCATTTGCGCGCCGGCGAGGCCTGGCATCGAGGCCCCGTCGTACTGGCGATGCGTGATGTTGAACGTTCCGGTCAGGGCACCGGTTTCAACGTGGTGGTGCATGAAATCGTGCACCAGATCGACTATCTGAATCGTGACCCGGACGGATTCCCGCCTTTGCCGGATTCGATTTCCAGCGATGACTGGGCCAAGCACTTCAAGGCTGGTTATGAACGGCTCCAGCACCAGTTGGACCACCGGCAAAAGCCCTGGCTCGACCCGTATGGCGCGACCAATCCGGCAGAGTTTCTGGCCGTTTGCAGTGAATTCTTTTTTGACTTGCCGATCTACCTGCGACAGCAACAGCCGGACATCTATCGCCTGCTGTCCATGCTGTTTGACCAGGACCCGGCCTCACGCCTTGTCTGAATGCACCGCGACCGCGGGTAAAAACGACGCTTTGACACCGGTTCGACGATACTTTGCCGATGGCCAGTGACGTTCTCGTACCCTCGGCTGGCGGCCTGTACTGTGCCGCCGGCAATTTCTGGATTGATCCGCTCAAACCGGTTGAGCGTGCGGTGATTACGCACGCACATGCCGATCATGCGCGCGCTGGGGCAGGCGAGTATCACAGCACCCGCGCGGGCCTGCCTGCGCTGAAAGCGCGTGTGGGTGCAGACGATCGACACCAATCGCATGAATACGGCGAGGTCTTCGAGCTCGGCGATACGCGCGTAACGCTGTTCCCTGCAGGCCATATTCTGGGCTCTGCCTGGGTAAAGATCGAATCGGATGCTGGTGTCTGGGGTGTGTCTGGAGATTTCAAGCGTGCACTCGACCCGACCTGTGAAGCCTTTCACTCGAACCCCTGCGATGTCTGGGTCACCGAATGCACTTTTGGCCTTCCGGTTTATCGCTGGCCGGATACCGCGATCGTCATCGAGCAAATTCAACGCTGGTGGGATGACTGCAGAGACCGGGCTGTTCCAGCAGTACTGTTCTGCTACGCACTCGGCAAGGCCCAGCGCGTCATGGCCGAACTGGCGCAGCGAACCGATCGAGCAATCTGGCTACACGGCGCGATGAGGCCGTTGGTCGATGCGTATCGTGAAGCGGGCGTTGACCTGCCCGACACACGAATGGTCAGTGAGGCTGAAAAAGGCGAACGTTTCCAGGGCGATCTGATACTGGCACCCCCGTCCGCTGCGGGTTCGCCTTGGATGCGGCGGTTCAAGAATCACTCGTCCGGTTTTGTTTCCGGCTGGATGCGGATTCGCGGCAACCGCAGACGGCGGGGCTACGATCGAGGCTTCATCCTGTCCGATCATGCGGATTGGCCCGCGCTGATCGAGACCGTCGAAGACATGCAAGCATCGCGTGTCATCACGATCCACGGCAACGGCGAAGCGCTGTCTGGCTATCTCAAGGCCCAGGGGCTTGATTCTGAACGCTGGAATTTGCGCGCCAGCCTGAGCGACGGCGCATGAAATCGTTTATCGCCCTGTACGAGGCGCTGGACGCCACGACGTCGACCAACGCCAAGAAAGCGGCAATGGTCAAGTATTTTGCTCAGGCCCGCCCTGAGGATGCTGCCTGGGCGGTGTATTTTCTGACGGGCCAGCGCCTCAAGCGCCTGGTCAACACGCGTGAACTGCGCGAATGGACGTCCGAATACTCCGGCTTGCCGGACTGGCTGGTTGAAGAAAGTTATGAACACGTCGGTGATCTGGCTGAAACCATGGCGCTGTTGACGCCCGAACCGGGACCGTCCGAGCTGCAACTGCCAGCGCTTTCGGTGATGGTTGAACAGGTGCTGCGACCGATGGCTGACCTGGATGACGAGCAGCGACAGGCCATCGTAGTGAGGCAATGGCAATCGCTGCCCGGCAATGCACGCTTCGTGTTCAACAAGTTGATCACAGGCGCCCTGAGGGTTGGCGTATCCAAACGCCTGGTCACGCGGGCACTCAGTGAATTGGCGGGCCTGGACAGCGGCATGATTGCCCACCGAATGATGGGCAATTGGCAGCCGACTGCCGAGCAGTTCCAGAAGTTGATCTCGAAAGAACATGATCAGGACCTGGAAGACTCTACGCCGTATCCGTTCTTTCTGGCTTCGCCGCTGGAGATCGAACCGAATGCGCTGGGGCTGGCCCGTGATTGGTCCGCCGAGTGGAAATGGGATGGCATTCGTGCCCAGCTGATACGGCGTAATGGCCGGCTTTATATCTGGTCTCGTGGTGAAGACCTGCTCGAGGGCCGCTTTCCGGAAATCGAGCAGGCTGCCCGGGATTTGCCCGATGGGATCGTGCTCGACGGCGAGATCATGGCCTGGCGCGATGGCCAACCGCTGCCGTTTGCTCGGCTGCAGACCCGGATCGGGCGCAAGAAGCCAGGAGCAAAAACCTTGCAGCAGGCCCCGGTGGCTTTTTTAGCCTTCGACTTGCTTGAATACGATGGCCAGGATATCCGACAGCGGCCGCTGGCCGATCGCTATTCGCTCATGAAGACTGTGTTGCCGACACAGTGCGGACAACTGCTGTTGCCCGGGCGTATTGAGTTCAGCCAATGGGATGCGTTGGCCCGCTTGCGTGAAAGCAGCCGCGAGCGCGGCGTCGAAGGCTTGATGCTGAAACGGTTGAACTCGACGTATCAGCATGGGCGCAAGCGCGGCGACTGGTGGAAATGGAAGGTCGACCCGTTTACGTTTGATGGCGTACTGATTTACGCCCAGCCGGGACATGGCCGTCGCTCGGGCCTGTTCACCGACTATACGTTTGCAGTGCATTCTGATCAGGGGCTGGTGCCCGTCGCCAAGGCTTACTCCGGGCTGACGCAAGCAGAAATCGACGAATTGGACCGCTGGATACGGGCACACACGCGGGAACGATTCGGCCCGGTTCGCTCAGTTGATGCCGTGCATGTGTTCGAGCTGGCCTTCGAGGGCATCGCTCGCTCGAAGCGACACAAATCCGGCGTCGCACTCCGCTTTCCGCGCATTCATCGCTGGCGACGCGACCTGAAGGTAGACCAGGCCGATCAGTTGAAGGACCTTGAGCAGCTTATCGCCGATTGAGCGCTGGTTCGCGCAGCAACAGTGGCCTGTGCTGGATTTTCAGCGCCAGGCGTGGTCTGCATTTGCGCAAGGACAGAGCGGCCTGATTCATGCCCCAACCGGTAGCGGCAAGACCCTGGCTGCCTGGGGTGGGGCGGTCAATCAGCTTGTCGACGTAACCCCGCGAACCGGCCTCAACGTGCTCTGGATTACCCCACTGCGCGCGCTGGCGGCCGATACCAGTCGGGCGTTGAATCGTCCACTGGCCGCGCTCGGAAAACCGGATATGGTGGCGATGCGCACTGGCGATACTTCGGCCTACAGGCGCAAAAAGCTGATCGAGCAACCGCCGCCGGCGCTGGTGACGACGCCGGAAAGCCTGTCGTTGATGTTGAGCTACGCCGACGCCCCGAGTCGAATGAAATCCATCCAGGCAGTCTTTGTCGATGAGTGGCACGAATTGCTGGGCAGCAAGCGCGGCGTGCTGCTCCAGTTGGCACTGGCAAGACTGCGCAGCTTGAATCCGGTTCTGCAGGTCTGGGGGCTATCGGCTACGGTCGGCAACCTGGAAGAAGCCTGTGCAGCGCTGATGCCGGTGGGCCATACGGGTACATGCATCCAGGGGCGCACGGACCGCCCACTGGAGATCGAAACATTGCTGCCCGAATCACTGCAGCGCTTTCCATTAGCCGGTCGGATGGGTCTGACGCAGCTACCGTCGGTGACCCAGCGGATCGAACAGGCCGAATCCACGCTGGTATTTACCAACACACGCAACCAGGCCGAAAACTGGTACGGCGCTATTCAGTCGGTCAGCGCTGAGCCAGAACGAATTGCGCTGCATCATGGTTCGATTGATCGTGCATTGCGCGACCATGCGGAACAGGGCCTGGCAGACGGCAGTCTGAAGTGCGTCGTGGCCACATCCAGTCTTGATCTTGGCGTTGATTTTTCCCCGGTGGATCAGGTGATCCAGATTGGCAGCCCGAAGGGTATCGCCCGCCTGATACAGCGGGCCGGTCGTTCCGGCCATCGCCCGGGTGCAAGCGCACGATTGATTTGCGTACCGACGCATGCACTCGAGGTGCTTGAGCTGGCCGCAGTCCGAGCACGTATCGAGCAGCGCCGGGTCGAGTCCCGCGAGCCCATACGGCTGGCCCTGGACGTGTTGTCACAGCACCTGGTCACGGTCGCCATGGGCGGCGGCTTTGAGGCAGACACGATGATCGACGAGGTGCGATCCTGTCCGGCGTTTCATGAATTGTCGCGCCACCAGTGGCAGTGGACGCTGGATTTCATTACGCGCGGTGGTCCGGCCTTGCAGGCCTATCCGAATTTCCACAAGGTTGTCGAAAGCAACGGGCGCATGCGGGTGAGCAATCGGCGCATCGCAATGCTGCACCGCTTGAACATCGGTACGATCAGCGCTGACGGCGCGCTGCAGGTCAAGTTTGTCAAGGGTGGCTCACTGGGCCAGGTTGAAGAGCGGTTTATTACCCGGCTGCGTCCCGGTGATCGCTTCATTTTCGCCGGTCGCAGTCTGGAGTTGGTGCGCGTGCGCGATATGACGGCCTACGTCAAAAAATCCAGTTCGAAAAAAGCGACGGTGCCGAGCTGGGCCGGTGGCCGCATGCCGCTGTCAACGCTGTTGGCTGATGGCATGCTGAATCTATTCAATGCCTATGCCGACAACCAGCTGCCTGCCGGGGCTGAAATTCAACACGTATTGCCGCTACTTGAACAGCAGCAGCGCCAGTCCGGGCTGCCTGGCACCGGGCGGCTGCTGATCGAGCAGCTGACCAGTCGTGATGGCGCGCATCTATTTCTGTATCCCTTTGCCGGTCGTCTGGCTCATGAGGGTCTGGCTGCGTTGATCGCCTGGCGTCTGGCACAGCTTGCACCGGTCACGTTTTCGATTACGGTCAATGATTACGGCATGGAGCTGCTCAGCGCCAGACCGCTGCAACTGGGCGTGGAGCAGTGGCGTCAGGTGCTGTCAGTCGAGCATCTTGAACGTGATATCCGGCGCAGCCTGGATGCGGCCAATATGGCCAAATATCACTTCCGCGACATTGCACGCGTGGCCGGCATGGTGCAGCGCGGGTTTCCGGGAAAAAACAAGCCGATGCGCCATCTGCAGGCTTCGAGCGGTCTGATTTTTGATGTGCTGAAAGAGCACGACCCGGATCATCTGCTGCTCGAACAGGCGCAGCGAGAAGTGCTTGAAGGGCAGCTGGAGTTTCAGCGGATTCATGCTGCACTTGACCGTGCAACAGGCCAGGCTATTGTGCTGAAACAGACCGACCGATTGACGCCGCTGGCGTTTCCACTGTGGGCAGACCGACTACGCTCGCAGTTATCCTCCGAAGATTGGCAGGCTCGCGTTGACCGAATGCTCGGCTCCCTGGAACAACGTGTGGGTTCGGAATGATGCAGATAGTGCTGAACAACAACCTGTTGGAGCTGTTGCCGGAGCGCGCGCTGTGGTGGCCCGACCGCAGGTTGCTGATGATTGCCGATGTGCACCTGGGCAAGGACCAGGTATTCCGACGACACGGCATCGCCATCCCCGGCAGCGTGCTGCACTCGGAGCTGGAAGCATTAAGCCGGATGGTGGGTCGCTATCGCCCGGAGCAACTCTTGGTGCTGGGTGACTGGGTTCATGCCCCGCCAAGTGCAGATGATGACTGGCCGGAGACGGTGCGGCGTTGGCGAACGGTCCACGGTCAACTCAGTATCGATCTGGTGCTTGGGAACCATGACCGTCGCTTGGACGCATGGCTGAGCCAATGGCGGATGGGCCGAATTGATCACGCGCTTGAACTGGACGGACTGCAGCTGATCCATGCCGTGGATGCCGAGCAGGCGGAAATCAAGCCCGGGGTTTCTGGCCATTGGCACCCCTGCGTGCATCTACGCTCGGGTCGAGAATCGCTGAGGATGCCGGCCTTTGCGCTGCGCGACCAGCACTTGATTTTGCCGTCGTTCGGTCGCTTTACCGGCGGCATGGACGGCCTGGAGCAATACGGCTGGCAACTGCTGGCGGTTGCGGGCCAGCGGATTGCTGCGATCAACCCGCCCTAGGGGCGCGGCCTGACTTCGGCCTCTACGACGACGGCGACCTGGCCCGCATCATCGAGCAGTTCGATCGTGATCTGATCACCGACCGTCGGACTACGTTTCGGGCGCATCAACATCAGGTGCAGACCGCCGCG
This sequence comes from uncultured Pseudomonadota bacterium, assembly GCA_937138395.1. Classification (GTDB taxonomy): domain Bacteria; phylum Pseudomonadota; class Gammaproteobacteria; order Xanthomonadales; family Wenzhouxiangellaceae. The sequence goes on along the minus strand of CAKZPB010000064.1, from coordinate 37,536 downwards.
CTGCAGCAAAGCCGACTGGCCGGGCGGAATCTCAAGCAGGTCGATTTTGCGCATTCTGGACAGCCCGTCCTGCGTTTCGCTGATGTGGATTTCGATATTGCCAAACCATGATTCGGCGCGGGCGTCCACGATCCGCACAACGTCCTCGCCATGATTGTGCAGTTCCATGTAGCCTGCCAGCATCCGTGCATTGGGCGGCGCTTCGGGAATCCAGGGATCTTTGACCGTCAGCGTACCGGCCAGCAATGCCGGTGCTATCAGCGTGAATGCAAGGGTGATGATTGGTTGAAAGATCTGCATGCTCGACTGGTCGGTTGGATAGTAGTTGTAGTGTAACTTCAGCCTGCTGGCGATACATGAATGCACGACGACGCTGCAGCACAGGTTTCAGCCAATGGCTTGCGTATACTGATTTCACCTTAGTCGACAGGATATTTCATGGACTTGACGCCCAGTGCCCGAGCGCAGCAGCTGATTCAAGCCGTTGACGACTTTATCGAATCGAAGATTCGACCGTTTGAGTCGGCCTTTCATGAGCAGAGCCGACGGCCTGGCGAAGCTCGCTGGGCGGTGCCCGATGGCGTAGCGGAGATCAAGGCTCAGGCGCGTGAGCAAGGCCTGTGGAATCTATTCCTGCCCGATCAGGCGCTGGGTGCTGGTCTCAGCAACCTGGATTATGCGCCAATGGCTGAATTGATGGGCCGATGCATCATCGCGCCGGAATTCTTCAACTGCAACGCGCCGGATACCGGCAATATGGAAGTGCTGTATCACTTCGGATCGGATGATCAGAAAGCCCAGTGGCTGGAACCGCTGCTGGCCGGTGACATCCGCTCGGCATTTTGCATGACCGAGCCCGATGTGGCGTCCTCGGATGCTACCAACATGCAGGCGACGGCCAGGCTGGAGGGCGATGAGGTTGTACTGAACGGACGTAAATGGTGGTCAACCGGGATTGGCCATCCCGACTGCAAGCTGATCATTTTCATGGGTCTGACCGATCCAGAAGCCGATCGGCATCAGCAGCATTCGATGGTATTGGTGCCGGCCGAAGCGCCGGGCGTAAAAGTCGAACGCATGCTGCATACCATGGGCTTTGACGATGCGCCCTATGGTCATGGCGAGGTGTCTTTTGATCAGGTTCGCCTGCCGGCTTCGGCCATCATCGCCGGTCCCGGCCGTGGCTTTGAAATCGCCCAGGGTCGACTGGGCCCCGGTCGGATTCATCATTGCATGCGCTTGATCGGACTTGCCGAAATGGCGCTTGAACTGGCCTGCAAGCGCGCGCTGCAGCGATCCGCATTCGGCCGCCCGCTGGCCAAGCTCGGCGGCAATGGCGAACGGATTGCCAATGCCCGTATTGCCATCGAGCAGGCCAGGCTACTGGTGCTCAAAGCGGCCTGGTCACTGGATCAGCACGGCATACGTGGCGCGATGAACGAAGTCTCGCAAATCAAGGTGGCCGTGCCGGGCATGGCTCAGCACGTCATCGACATGGCCATGCAGCTGCACGGAGGTGGGGGTTTAAGCGAAGACTTCCCGTTGGCCTGGGCCTGGACCAGTGCCCGCGCCTTGCGTCTGGCCGACGGTCCGGATGAAGTCCATCGCGGCGTTGTTGCGCGGCATGAGTTGAAGCAATACATTAAAACATAAAGGCCCGAAACCGCAGATAACGCAGATATACGCAGATGAAAAATCAAAAGCACTAATCTCTAATCATCTGCGAATCAACCCGAAAAAACCAGGTGATTCAGGTGTTCAAGTAGCGAATTTCAAGTGTGTAGTATCTAGATGTAGTTGCATTCATTCGCGGTCATAGGTTTTGAGACTATTAATCTGTGAAATCTGCGGTTCCAATAAAACAATGACAAATAAACAAAACGTTATCGACCAGCCGCGCAAGGTGCGCGATGAGGATCGCTTTGATGAACGGGCGCTGGATGCCTGGCTGAAGCAACATGTGGACGGCCTGGAAGGCACACCCGAAGTCGAACAGTTCCCGCGGGGTGCTTCCAATTTGACGTACCGGCTGCGCTATGACCATCGTGATCTGATCCTGCGCCGTCCACCACCGGGCACCAAAGCCAAATCGGCCCACAACGTGGTGCGGGAGTACAAGCTTCAGAAGGCACTGGCACCGGTATTTCCATATGTGCCAAACATGCTGGCCGCCTGTGAAGATCATGCTGTCATTGGTGCAGATTTCTACGTCATGGATCGGATTGAAGGCATCATTCCACGAGCCAATTTGCCGCGCGGGCTGACGTTGACCCCGGATCAGGTCCGGACGCTGTGCACTAACGCGATTGATCGATTGATCGAACTGCATTCGGTTGATATCGAGCGTGCCGGGTTGAGTGGCCTGGCCAAGGGCGCCGGTTACAACCAACGCCAGATCGATGGCTGGATCGGGCGCTGGCAAAAAGCTCAAACCTGGAACGTGGTCAAGGGCAAAGCAGTCACTGACTGGCTCGCTGCAAACGTTCCCGATGAAGTCCGCATTGCGCTGATTCACGGCGATTACCGCTTCGATAATTTGATCCTGGATCCACAGGACCCGCTCAACATCATTGCGGTACTGGATTGGGAAATGGCAACCTTGGGCGACCCGCTGATGGATCTTGGGAATGTGCTGGCTTACTGGGTGCAAGCCGATGATGATCGTTTTTTCCGCGGTTTTCGACGCCAGCCAACGCACCTTGAGGGCATGATGACGCGCCAGCAAGTCGTGGATTATTATTGTGAGCGAATGCAGTTCAACCCTCAGAACTGGGCATTCTATGAGGTGTATGGTCTGTTTCGACTCGCCGTGATCGTGCAGCAGATCTACTACCGCTACCATCACAAGCAAACCCGCAACCCGGCGTTCAAACGCTTCTGGTTCGTTGCCAACTACCTGATCTGGCGGTGTGGGCGGATTATTCGTGGATCGAATTAGAAAGGCTTTTTAAAACCGCAGATTACGCAGATTCACGCAGATAAAATCTAAACCAGTAAGTAAAAATCTTGATGTGCGTTTTAAGCGTTTTGCTTTTCGTGACCGCATGATGTATTACGTTCGAACTCAATCTGCGCCCATCTGCATCATCTGCGGTTAGAGCAGGTTCAGCCTTTTCCCCGCGTGCGGGTCTTGTCTTTTTTGGCGTTTTTTTCCATGAACTGAATGATCATGCCGGCGACGTCCTTGCCGGTGGCGTTTTCGATGCCTTCCAGACCGGGCGAGGAATTGACTTCCATGATCAGCGGGCCGTGGTTGGAGCGCAGCACATCGACGCCGGCCACGTTCAGGCCCATGATCTTGGCAGCTCGAACGGCAACGGCACGTTCCTGCGGCGTGATCTTGATCAGCTCGGCACTGCCGCCACGATGCAGGTTGGATCGAAACTCGCCGGGTGCGGCCTGACGTTTGATGGCGGCAACGACTTTGTCGCCGATCACGAAACAGCGGATGTCGGCGCCACCGGCCTCCTTGATGTATTCCTGCACCATGATCGAAACGTTCAGGCCCATGAAGGCTTCCAGCACGCTTTCGGCTGCTTTGCGCGTCTCGCACAATACAACGCCGATGCCCTGCGTGCCCTCGAGCAGCTTGGCAACCAGTGGCGCGCCGCCGACCATATCAATCAGGTCGCCGATATCGTCGGGCGCCCGTGCAAAGCCGGTGACCGGCAGACCAATTCCGCGCCGCGCCAGTAGCTGCAGCGATCGCAACTTATCGCGTGACCGCGTCACGGCAACCGATTCGTTCAGTGGGAACGTGCCCATCATTTCAAACTGACGCAGCACGGCCGTGCCGTAGAACGTAATCGAGGCCCCGATTCTTGGAATGACAGCATCAAACGGATCAAGCTGTTCGCCACGATAGTGAATCGTCGGCCGGTGCGAGGCAATGTTCATATAGCAGCGCAACGTATCGACGACGTGCACTTCGTGGTCACGTTCAACCGCGGCTTCGACCAGTCGTCGTGTTGAATAGATGTTGCGGCTGCGCGAGAGGATGGCAATTTTCATGAGGGTCCTGTTTGTTCGGCGCGCGGCTTGCCCTGCAGAAAGGTTCGTGCAGGGTTGACCAGCGCGTGATGCTTCATTGCGTTTCGGCCGAGCAGCATGCGATAGGTCATTTTTTCACGGTTGGTCAGCGTCATGTCGACGGCCCAGCGCGAGTGACCGATCATGATGTCGGTGCGGATGGTCAGGCGTTGTTCACGATCGCCGGAGCTGGATCGTACGCTTCGGCTGCCCACATAGTCGGCGATGCAGCTGCGCCAGCGGTCCGGATCGGCATGGTCCATGTGCACTCGAAAGCGCACGCGATCGATGCCCTGTTCCGAGAAGGTCTCGATATCGCTGGCGTGCAGGGCGCAGGATCGTGCGCCCGTATCCACACGCGCGCGCAGACGGCTGATGCCGAGCTCGGGTAAACCGACCCATTCGCAGGCGCCAATGATCATGCTCGGTTCGATGCTGTGCGACATACTCAATGCCGGTCAGCTGTAGTGCTGGTCAAGATAACGCTCGATTTCGCGTTCGACGGCAGGTTTCAGATAGCTGAGAAAAAACCCCAGTTTGGCGCGCACGTGAACCATGTCCTGGTTGACGGTAATGTCACCATCAACACCGGTACGCTCGAAATTCAGCACATCGCCGTCCCAGTGATAGACCACTGAAAACTTCTCGGCCAGATCTTGCGCCAGGTCGTCAGCGATCTTCTGCGCATCGTCCAGCGACAGGCTGTGGTTTTTCTTGATATCGATTGAGCTCATCGGTGCAGTGTACTTGAAATAGGGTGCAAATCAGTCCACAGTGACGGCGATCCGCAGATGGATGATGCATCAATTGATTCTTGTCAAAGCATGCCTTAACCGGCGCGGACATAGAACCCGTTCGGCGTAGCCGGCTCAGCGCTTACTCCGGGTCTGGTTGAAGGCCCTGCTACTTGGATAGTTCTGGATTCGAGCTTATTACCTGGCATCTTTTGAAAAGCGCTAATTCCAGATCAAAGGCAGCAAAGCCATGCCCGGTCGGTTGCCGAACGCGTCCGGATCTGTCTTGAGAATGACCACTTACAAATTAATTCTGGGCGGCACCAGTACACTGGCCAGAATCAAGCCGGTGGTCAACGCAACGGCGACCATGCCGGCCAGAAATGCGGTTTCGATGCCGGTAATCACGTTTCGGTCGAGCAGGGCGGTCAGGCTCTGCATGCCGATACTGCCCGGTACCAGCAAGATCAGCCCGGGTAACAGCATGATTGAGCCGGGTTTGTTGCTGACGCGGGCGAACACATTGGCAACCAGGCCAACTGCAATGCCGCCCATGAACGCAGCCAGCACGGGGGATTCGAGCATTCGGCCGAGGCCGATGGCAGTCGATGCAACCAGGCAGGCCAGCAGCATCCAGATCCAGTCGCGCCAATGGGCCTGAAACAGGACGGTAAAGCCGAGCGCAGCCAGCCCGAATCCGGTGGCCATCAGCCAGCCGGTCGGCGGGTTGGCCTGAAGCAGTTCAACCGGACCGACCATCCATTGGCCAATCGAGCCGCCGAGCATCAGGCCGAACGCCAATAAAGCAAAGATCATCAGCGTCGATGCGGCCCGTGCAGCGCCCGAAACCATATGGCCGGTGGCCAGTTCGCGCGCAGATACAGTCAGGTCCAGGCCTGGAAGCAGCGTAATGATGCCGGCGATAATCGATGGCATCAATGCCGTTTGTCCGTCCAGGCCACACCATACAAACCCGAGGAAGGTGACCAGCATGGCGGCCAGCGGCGACAACAGGCGAATCATCTCCGGCCGATCCGTCAATACCAGGCGGGACAGGCCGATCACGCTCAGGCCGGTAACACCGCCCAGGGCCGCGGCCAGCAGCAACTCACGAATGCCGCCGCCGATCAGCGCGCCGACGCCACCAGACACCAGTGCATACGCCAGCACGAGTGCAAGACCACGATAGCGAGCAGGCCGTTGATCGATGGCCTCGACTATGCGGTTGGCTTCGAGTGGATCCAGCTCACGTTGTTCAAGCTGGACCATGACGCGGGACAAGTCGGCTAACTTCGACAGATCGGTCCCGCCCGGCTCGACGCGGGCCAGATAGGTTTGCTGTTGGCTGCCGTCACCTAGACTGACCATGAGCACGGTTGGCGTCGAGAAAAACTCGGCCTGTAGTCCAAGCCGGTCGGCCATGACCTGCATCGCGGTTTCCAGTCGATGGGCCGGCGATCCGACGCGGTGCAGCGCGCGCCCCAGATTCAGCACCAGCGACGCATAGCGGCTGGACTCATAGGGTTGGGTGTCCTGATCAGGATCGTTCGGCAGCGGCAGATTCATCGGTTCTCGTGTCGCTCGCGTGTACACTCAACAAGTCGGCAATCATACGCTATCGCTTGTTGATCAAACAATGTCTGATCCGAGTCTGACTTGCCCACCGAAGATCACGAACCAGGAACGCCGCATGAAACGCGAACAGATTGATTTTCCACCAGAACACGAAGCCCTGCGTGCTGACGTGGGCGTATTGGGCAGCATGGTGGGCGAGCTGTTGCGCGAACAATGCGGTGATGCGTTGTTCGAGCGGATCGAACAGGCCCGTTCGGCAGCCATCGCGCGGCGAAATCAGGAGGCAGAAGGACAGGAGTTGACCGCATTGTGCAACTTCGAGGAGCTTGACGGCGCCGTCAATTTCGTGCGCGGTTTCACGATCTGGTTTCGCATGGTCAATCTGGCCGAACAGGTTCACCGCATTCGCCGTCAGCGCGAGTGGGCGCGCAGCGACCAGGCTCAGCCCGATAGCCTGGAGGATATCTTTGAACAGCTCAATCAAGCCGGCATGGGAGCAGAACAACTGCTCGAGGCGCTCAAGACAACCTGTATCGAGCCCGTACTGACCGCTCACCCGACCGAAGCCACGCGTCGATCCATTCTTGAAAAAGAACAGCGCATGGCACGTTATCTGATTCAGCGGTTTGACCCGAACCTGGATGCGCGTGCCGACCAGCGCTTGATTGACCGGGTGCGGATGGAGCTGACGATCGCATGGCAAACGGCCGAGCAAGCCGCACATCGACCGAGCGTTGCCGATGAGGCCGAGCATGCCCATTATTACCTGGCCAACGTGCTGTATCGAGTCGCACCCGTGTTGCATGAAACCATCGCCGAGGCGTACACGGCGGTGTGGGGTCCCGATCTTGATCCTTCGCATTTCCCTTCCATTCTTCGCTTCGGCTCCTGGGTCGGTGGTGATATGGACGGCAACCCGAATGTCGGTCCGGATACAGTGCTCAACACCTTGTCAGAGCAGCGCGCCCAGGTCATCGGCAACTATCTGGGAGAGATTCGGCGATTGAATCGCCTGCTCAGCCAGTCCATCGGGCGAGTACAGGTCTCCGATGCGCTGTCGGCGCAGATCAAGGCCTATCAGCGCACTTGGTCGGATGATCAGTTGAAGATTCCACTACGCCATCGGGAGATGCCGTATCGGGTGTTTTGCCATCATCTCGCCAGGCGTCTGGCTGAAACGTCGAGCGAAGGGCCGCAAGCCTATGAACACGTTGACCAGTTCATTGACGACCTGAAGCTGATGGCTGACAGTCTGGCCGAACACCGCGGCCAGCATGCCGGCCTGTTTCCATTGAATCGACTGCGACGACGGGTCGATATTTTTGGTTTTCACCTGGCTGCACTCGATTTGCGCATTGACTCGGGCGATTTGCATGACGCCGTGGCCGAGCAGCTGGAGGATCCGGAGTGGCCGAAGCGATCCTGGCAGGCGCGTCAGAAAACCCTGCTGGATCAGCTCCAACAGGCTTCGCCAGGCGAAGCCCGGGGCAGTCACCCGGTCATCGAGCTGCTGCGCGCAGCACATGCTGCTCACGCCGAATTTGGCCAGCGTTCGATTTCGACCCTGATTGTCAGCATGAGCCGCAATGCCGATGATGTGCTGGCGGCCTGGTGGATGGCGCGCCGTGCCGGTATCCCGGACGGGCGTCTGGATTTCGTGCCGTTGTTCGAGACGGTCGATGATCTTCAGGCGGCCGAGCAGGTCATGTCCGGCCTGCTTGAGCTTGAGCCATGGCGCGGGTTGCTGAAACAGCGCGATCAGCGTCAAATGATCATGCTGGGCTATTCCGACAGCAACAAGGATGGTGGCCTGGTCGCATCCCGCTGGTCGCTACAGCATGCACAAAGCCGATTGGTCGAGTTGTTCAATCAGCATCAATTGAAACTGGGTCTGTTTCACGGCCGGGGCGGCAGTATCGGTCGCGGCGGCGGTAAGACTCACCGTGCCATCTTGTCCTCGCCTGCGGGCAGCGTTGGCGGTAATCTGCGCTTGACCGAACAGGGTGAAGTCATTCATCGAAAATATGCGTTGCGTTCGATCGCCATGCGCAACCTGGAGCAGATGACGGGTGCGGTTCTGAAGGCCACGGCCCGAGACCAGCGGTCGGATACAAGCACGGCGGGTGAATCCAGCGAATGGCAGGAGGCAATGCAGGTACTGTCCACGCACAGCCGCGATTGTTACCGGGCCCTGGTTTATGAGCGGCCAGACTTTGTCGATTATTTCCGCAACGCGACGCCGATCGATGTCATCGAACGGTTGCGCATTGGTTCGCGCCCGGCATCGCGTAATGCCGACGCTGGTATTCAGGGACTGCGCGCAATTCCGTGGGTGTTTGCCTGGGGCCAGAGCCGCCATGCGCTGCCGGCCTGGTACGGCTTGGGTACCGGCCTTGAGGCCATGATCGACACGCTTGATCTGGCGCGGGCGCGCACTATGAGTCGAGAATGGATGTTTTTTCGCAGCGTGCTCGATGACGCCGAGATGGCGATGGCCAAATCGGATCTTGATATTGCCTCTCGCTACGCCAGGCTTGCAGGCGAGGCAGGGGAACAGATTTTTCCGGTGTTGCAGGCCGAATTCGACCGCTGCAAACACTGGATATGCATGCTGAAAGAGCAGAACGATCTGCTCGACAGTGATCCAACGCTGAAGCGCTCCATCTTGCTGCGCAATCCGTACACCGATCCCATGAGTTTTGTTCAGGTTGATCTGCTCAAACGGTGGCGCGAGGGCAATCGAAGCGATACGTCACTGGAGCGAGCGTTGATTTCGACCGTTCATGGCATCAGTCAGGGGCTGCAGAATACAGGCTGATTGCCTGGATCGATCTTGCAAACAATCGAATGCCGGACCAGGGCGTTCAGCCGGCAGTGGATCCTTTGTGGGTACCGAGCACGACCACGGTTTTACCGGACGCTTCAATCATGCCTTCTTCAATCAGGGTTTTCATGACGCGCCCGGCCATCTCGCGAGAGCAGCCGACAATTCTGGAGAGTTCCTGTCGTGTAATTCGAATCTGAGTACCATCCGGGTGCGATACGGCATCCGGTTCGCCACAAAGATCAATCAGTGTTCGGGCAATGCGGCCCTGGGTATCCAGGAAGGCCAGGTGCTCGACTTTGCGTCGTGCCTGCAGCAGGCGCTGGGCGAGCTTGGCGCCAATCGCAGTCATGATTTCCAGCGCGTGTTCGGATAATTCATTATCCAACGCGTCGCGCAGTTGATTGTAGGAAATCTCGGCCAGCTCGCACTTGGTTTTCGTGCGCACCAGCACTTCGCGCTGGCGTGGACGCATGAACAGGCCCATTTCGCCGATGAAATCCCCGGGGTTCAAGTAGCTCAGAATCAGTTCGCGTCCGTCCTCACCTTCGGTTGATACGGTCACCGACCCTTCAACCACGTACCACAGGGATTGGCCCGAGTCGCCGGGACGGACAACCGTTGCTCTTGCGGGAAAATGCTGACGTTTGCACAGCTCAAGGAAGTGATCCATGGCCACTCGGTCAACGGGGTAGAACTGAACTTCACGCATGGGTATTCCTAAGTAATCAGATTATGGCTAAAACGATGATTTGTTCTTGTCTGATACGGCCTGCATGCCTACCGTCCCATTGTGCATTGGCAAGCCGGCTACGTCAATCCATAGAGCAAGTGCAAGAAAAAATGCCATCTGTAAATCGATTCACAATTATCATGCTTGCCCAAAATGCACAGCGACGGCGTCTTGACCGATCACCACGAACCAATGATTCTAACCCAGCCCACCCGCTCTGAAATGACCTTTTGACATGGCCAAGCCAAGACTCAAACTCCACGGATTCAACAATCTCACCAAGGCGCTGAGTTTCAATCTCTACGATATCTGCTATGCAATGTCACCCGAGGAGCGCGATGCCTACATCCAGTACATTGACGAAGCCTACAACGCAGAACGATTGACTCAGATTCTCAGTGATGTGTCGGACATCATTGGCGCCAACATCTTGAACATTGCGCGCCAGGACTATGATCCACAGGGCGCAAGCGTCACAGTGCTGATCGCAGAAGAACCTGTCTCGCCGGAACAGGCGGCTGGAAATGAGTCACCGGGTCCACTGCCAGAGACCGTATTGGCGCATCTGGACAAGAGCCACATCACAGTTCACACCTATCCGGAAATTCACCCGCATGACGGGATTTGTACCTTCAGGGCCGATATCGATGTTGCGACCTGTGGCGTGATATCTCCACTGAAAGCGCTGAACTATCTGATTCACAGCTTCGAGTCGGATATCGTGACGGTTGATTATCGAGTGCGGGGTTTTACCCGGGACGTGCGTGGTCGCAAACATTTCATCGACCACAAGATGACATCGATTCAGAACTATTTGAGCCGGGACACCCGAACTGCGTATGAAATGATCGACGTCAATGTCTATCAGGACAATCTGTTTCACACCAAAATGCGCCTGAAGCACTTTGATCTGGATAATTACCTGTTTGCAACTTCTGCGGATGCCTTACCCACAGCCGAACGCCGCAAGATCGAACGCAGACTCAAGAAAGAGACGCAGGAATTGTTCTATGGGCGCAACTTGTAAGCCGCGCGTTCAATACCCGGCGGTCTCTGAGGCTAGATTCTGTAGGCCACCCACTTCATCATATCTGCCGTCACGGCCATGAATTTCTGAACCGGTGCGGGCAAGGTCGCTGCACCCGATGAGCGGGCCAGCTCGGCATGTTCGGCTTCATCGACTTTCATCTGCTCGACAATCGCACGCGACTTCAAGTCGTTTTCCGGCAGTCGATCCAGGTGCGAGGCCAGATGTGATTCGACCTGACGTTCGGTCGCTTCGACAAAGCCGAGGCTCCAGCGGTCACCGGCCAGGCCGGCTACAGCGCCAATGGCAAACGAGCCCGCATACCAAAACGGATTCAAGTGACTGGGACGGCTGTGCAGTTCATCCAGCCGTTGTGCGCACCAGTACAAGTGGTCTTCTTCTTCCAGTGCAGCATGGTCCATTTCCTTGCGGACACGTTCGCTTTTGGCAGTGACTGCCTGACCGGCATACAGTGCCTGGGCACAAACCTCGCCGGTATGGTTGACGCGCATCAGGCCCGCAACGCTGCGCATTTGCTCGGCGGTCAGATCGGCATCGTGTACATCCTGAGCGGGTGAAGCCCGCTCGGTTGCCGGCGCAGGTGCAAGTGAAACACGGAGTGCCTTATCGAGTTGAGAAATCAATTGATCGACTGCATTCATGGTTGTTTATTGAACGATTGGCGATCCCGATATAGTACTCGGCTTGCGTCAAACAAGCAGCTTGAACGTGGGCTTGATATGATCGGCTTCCGATATTGGTCATCAAAATTCTGGAGTATTTATGAAACCTATGCTTCTTGCGGCATTGTTGGCTGCTGCAGTTCAATCCGGTCTTGCGCAGGCCGACTGGACCGGTTCAGGCGAGTTGGGTCTGGTCTTTGCGCGTGGAAATAGTGATACCGAAACGATCAATGCTGCGCTTGAATTCATCTACAGCCAGGATCGCTGGACCAATCAGAGCAATATCAGCTATTTACGTTCGGAAAATGAAGGCGAGTTGAACGCCAGCCGCTTCCTGGCTTCCAATAAGACCAACTACAGTCTGAGCGATCGAAGCTACATTCTGGGCGTTGCGCGCTATGATCGTGATCGCTTCACGTCGTTCGAGTATCAAGCATCGCTTGCACTGGGTTATGGCTACAGGATAATCGACAGCGACGCGCACACGCTGGTCGGTGAAATTGGCCCGGGTGTGCGCTACAGCGAACTGCGCGAAACCGGCGATAGTGAAACCGAACTGATTGCCAGAGGAAGCCTGGACTATATCTGGACCATTTCCGAATCCGCCAATCTCAGGAACCTTTTCCTTGTCGAATCAGGCTCCTCCAATACCTTCCTCGAGAATGCGCTCACGCTGGAAGTGGCTATTAACAGCGCGATGTCGCTGAAAACCGGCGTTTCGGTTCGGCACAATACCGATGTGGACGCCGGTCGCGATAAAACGGATTATTTGAGTACCATCAATCTGGTCTACAGCTTCGACTGATCAACCCATGTCTTATTATCAGCACCATCTGTTTTTTTGCACCAACCAGCGCGATGAGGACGCCGAACGACCATGGTGTGCTCAGTGTGGTTCTGTCGAGCTTCGAGCCTGGGCTAAAGCCAGGATCAAGGAACTGAATCTGGCCGGGCCCGGCGGGGTGCGGGTCAACAATGCCGGATGCCTGGATCGCTGCGAACTGGGTCCGGCGCTGGTTGTGTACCCGGATGGCGTCTGGTACACCTATATCGACGAAGACGACCTGGAAGAAATCATCCAGTCGCACGTCATCAACGGCCAGGTCGTTGAGCGACTGCGCTTACCCGAGGACGCCAGCCCGTGATGCGCGCTCGAATTTGAAGGATGGTTTGATGCCGATCCAAGCGTTACCGCAGCACCTGGTCAATCAGATTGCCGCCGGTGAGGTGGTCGAGCGTCCGGCCTCGGTGGTCAAGGAACTGGTCGAAAACAGCCTGGATGCCGGCGCCCGGCGCATTCAGATCGAAATCGACGGCGGCGGTGAGCGACGCATTCGCGTGACGGACGACGGGCAGGGCATCGAGCCGGACGAACTGTCTCTGGCTCTGAGCCCGCACGCGACCAGCAAGATTTCCAGCCTGGAGGATCTTGAAGCCGTGGCCAGTATGGGCTTTCGTGGTGAGGCGTTGGCCAGTATTGCCTCGGTCTCACGGCTCAGCCTGACTTCCAGGACGGCCAACCATGACAGCGCGTTTCGACTGATCAGTGAAGGTGGACAAGCCGGGCAGCCCGAGCCCGTCGCGCTGCCGCGGGGCAGCCAGATTGAAGTGCGCGATTTGTTCTTCAACACACCGGCGCGTCGCAAATTTCTGAAAACCGAGCGCACCGAATTCAGCCACATCGATGAGTTTGTGCGTCGCATTGCATTGGCGCGCCCCGAAGTCGGATTCGAACTGGCTCACAATGGCCGCGCGCTGCGTCGTTGGCCTGCAGCGTCGGACGAGGCTGATCGACTTCGTCGCGTTGAAAGCGTATGCGGTAGTGACTTTATCGATGCTGCACTCACGGTCGATACGCAGCATGAGCGGGACAACCACCGCCTGCATCTGCACGGCTGGATCGCGCGTCCCAGCTTTTCGCGCAGTCAGGCCAATCTGCAGTTTTTTTTCGTCAATGGCCGGCTGGTGCGTGATCGGTTGGTCACCCATGCGATTCGCCAGGCCTATTCAGACGTGCTGTATTCAGGTCGTCATCCAGCGTATGTGCTGATGCTGGATATGGACCCGGCCAAGGTCGACGTCAATGTGCATCCCCAGAAAACCGAGGTGCGCTTTCGCGATGGTCGATTGGTGCACGATTTTCTGTTTTCGATGATTCATCGGGCGCTGTCGGAGACTCGACCCGGCGCCGACGATTCAAGCCGCGCCGGGCACGAACCTGCCGTCAGTGCTGTTCAAGCCGGAGCCGGTAGCAGCCGGCCTGAGTGGCCCCAAACAACCCATCAGAATGCGCTTGGCCTGCCGGTCCGCGAACAGATCCAGCGCTATGCAGACCTTGTGGCAACGTCTTCCAGTGCATCGCTGCCGGCGACGAGTGGCGAGGAAGTGCCGCCGCTCGGATTTGCGCTTGCCCAGGTGCACGGCGTGTTTGTGCTGGCGCAGAATCAGCACGGCCTGGTCGTGGTGGATATGCATGCGGCGCATGAACGCATCGTCTATGAGCGGATGAAGCTTTCCTGGCAAGAGGATCGAATACGCTCGCAGCCGCTACTGGTGCCGGAAACGGTGGCTGCAAGCAGCGCCGAAATTACTGCCCTGGAACAGCACAGCAAAGGCCTGAAGCGGTTGGGTTTCGAGCTGAGCCTGGCTGGCCCACAGAGCATGCTGATTCGAGCAGTACCGACCCTGTTGGCCAAGTCCGATGTAGCCAGCCTGGTGCGCGACGTACTGTCGGACTTGATCGAACTCGGCGACAGCCGCCGGATCGAATCGGCGATTGACGCACTCTTGTCGACCGCGGCCTGTCATGGTTCGGTCCGAGCCAATCGCCGTCTGAATCTGGACGAAATGAATGCCTTGCTGCGCGATATGGAGCGCACGGAACGATCCGATCAGTGCAACCACGGTCGCCCGACGTGGGTGCAGCTGGATATGAAGCAGCTGGATTCGCTATTCATGCGCGGAAAGTAGAAGGTTATCAACCAGCTGAGCAGTTGACCCAAGGCTGATTCGATTCGTCCGGGTATGCGATGAGGGCCCATCCTGGCCTGCCTGTTGTGAACCGCCGGGCAATCGAAAATCAACCTATGGCCTTGGCCGGTCAGTACAGCGGAGATAAATCACAAGCAAAACGGGACATGACAACTGCCTGAAGCATAGTGGGAATAGTGCGAACTTGTTCCTGCAGCGCTTTGGATCACTAGCAGACCGGGTTTGCCGGTTTCAGCCTGACTCAAACACGCCGATTGAACAATCAAGGCACTACAAGCGCTCGGATGAGGAATCCTGCGCAACGATCAGCGGGTGCTCACGGCCTTCCATCCAGACCAGAATTTCATAGAACGTGCGCACGCTTTCGACGTAGTGCAGGGCCTCGTAGCCGCGCGCGTAGCCGAAGCGGGTTTCGGAAAAGTAGCGTTCCTGGGTCAGTAACGGGAGGCGCTCGCGCACATCGACCCAGCGGTCCGGATCGCCGCCGTAGCGTTGTGTCAGGCGCCGCGCGTCTTCCATGTGGCCATAGCCGATGTTGTAGGCAGCCAGCGCCAGCCACAAGCGATCGGGATGCTGGATCCGGTCCGGTAAACGCTCGATCAAGGAATTCAGATAGCGCGCACCGCCTTCGATGCTCTGGGCCGGGTCGAGCCGATCTTCGACGCCGATGTGTCGCGCCGTGCGCTGGGTCAGCATCATCAAGCCACGCACACCGGTGGGCGATACCGCGTCCGGGTTCCAGTGCGATTCCTGATAGCTGATTGCGGCCAGCAAGCGCCAGTCAAGTTCCTGCTCGGCGGCCGTTTCCTCAAATAGCGGACGATACCGCGGGAGGCGCTCGCGCATCTGCTCCATGAAATGAAACGTGCCGACAGCTTCGTACAATTCGACGTGCTCATAATAGCGGCCGCGCAAGTCTGCCATGCGAGTTGCATGGTCGGGCAGGGCAAAGAATTCGCGCATTTTTTGCGTCAAGGTGTCGTCATCGGACAATTCGGTCGCCCAGGCCAGTCGTTCCACTTCGTCGATTTCGAAGCCGATCCGGACGGCTGGAAAGAAACGCCGGTTCAGATCGAAGATATTGGAATCGACAATCGTGTAGTCAACCGACTCGTTAGAAACCGCTTCAAGCAGATCCTCGATGCTGTCGCCCTCGCGTGCCTCCCACTCGAGGCCGAACGCGGTATTCCACTGCTGTAGAAAACGGTTGTAGCTGGTGCCGCCCATCACGGCCAGTGATCCTTCCAGCAGGTCTTCAGGAGACCGGGGGCGGCTGGAGCCCCGCCGGTAGACCACCACGGGATGCACTTCATCGTAGACCGGGCCGAAGCGTAATGAACGCTGTCGCTGGCGGGTCTGCGACAGATTGGCGGCAATGAAATCACCCAGGCCGCTGCGCAGTGTCGGCACCAACTCGCCGACGCTGCCGCGCGTGATGACTTCAATCGGGACGTCCAGGTAATCGGCGAAATCCCGCGCCAGATCATATTCGAATCCGGCTTCACCTTCGGGGCCCAGGTAGTACGTAGTTGCACCGTTGATGGTCAACAAGACCAGTCGTCCCCGTTCCTGGATTTTTTCCAGTGCGGTCAGATTGTGCTGACCGGAGGTGAGCAGCACCAGCACGATCCCGGCGAGCAGCAGACGCAGCTGAATCCGCCCTCGAAAAACACGAAGCGTCTCCCTGTAGCGCGAATGGCCCAACTGCAGAAGATTCAAACCGAACTCACCATGGTTGGGCGTGCAGTTGTTTGCATGTTGATTTTGTTGTGTTTCATCGGCTGTTCCACGTCCTAGTTATAACGCAGACGCATCATCGGCGCATCAATCACAATCTGCTATGATTGCGCGTCTCCGACTGGACTCAATTGCTTTGCCGTCAGTACAGCAACGATGGGTCCGCCCGTTTTTGATTGAACTCCGACAGCGTCTCGAACCATGACCCATTCTCAGCCAATCCGCACCCGATTCGCACCCAGCCCGACCGGCTATTTGCATATTGGCGGAGCCCGTACGGCGCTGTTCTGCTGGCTCGCAGCCCGTTCGACATCGGGGCAGTTTATTCTTCGCATCGAAGATACCGACCGCGAGCGTTCGACCCAGGCGTCCGTCCAGGCAATTTTTGACGGCATGGACTGGCTTGGACTGAAAGCGGACGAGGGGCCGTTTTTTCAGTCCGAGCGGATGCCGCTGTATCAGCAGGCCGTGCAGCAACTGCTGGATGACGGCCAGGCGTATCGCTGTTATTGCTCCAAGGAACGCTTGGAAACTCTGCGCGAACAAGCCATGGAGGCAGGTGAAAAACCCCGATATGACGGCCGCTGCCGCGATCGAACTTCGCCGCCTGATGATTTCCCGGCCGAACGGCAGCCAGTCATTCGATTTCGTAACCCCGATCAGGGCAGCGTGCGATTCGATGATCGCGTACGCGGTGAGATCGAAGTGGACAATGCAGAGCTCGATGACCTGGTCATTCAGCGCGGGGACGGGTCGCCAACCTACAATTTCGCCGTTGTTGTCGATGATCTCGATATGGAGATCAATCTGGTCATCCGGGGGGACGACCACATCAACAATACGCCGCGTCAGGTCAATCTGTACAAGGCGCTGGGCAAGGTGCCGCCCGAATTTGCTCACGTGCCGATGATTCTCGGTGACGATGGCGCGCGGCTTTCCAAGCGGCACGGCGCGGTCAGCGTACTGGCCTGGCGCGAGCAGGGCTATCTGCCCGAGGCCCTGATCAATTACCTGATCCGACTGGGCTGGTCGCATGGTGACCAGGAAGTGTTCAGCATCGACGAGATGATTGCATTGTTCTCGATCGACAACGTCAACCGGAAAGCGGCCCGGTTCGATACCGAAAAACTGAACTGGCTGAATCAGCATTATTTGAAGACGGCAGCAGATGATCAGATCCTGCCGGAGTTGCAGTGGCACCTGGAACGAATCGGCCTTGATCTGCAGGCCGGGCCAAGCTTGACCGACCTGCTGAGTGTTCAGCGTGACCGGTTCGAAACGCTGACCGATCTGGCCGAACAGAGTCGATCGTTTTACCAGGATTTCGAGCATTTCGAGCCGGGAGCAGCCAAAAAGCACCTTCGGCCGGTAGCCCGGACGCCGCTGGAACGCGTGCGCAAATTGCTCGAGGACTGCGAATGGAATCCGGATGCCCTGGGCCAGGTCGTCGAGGCCACGGCATCCGAGCTGGATATTGGCATGGGCAAGATTGGTCAACCGCTGCGCGTGGCGTTGATGGGGCACGGCCGGTCACCGTCCATCGGCCCCACGCTGTGGCTGACGGGTCGAGCGCGCGCGCTGCGCCGAATTGACCACGCGCTGGAGCATATCGACGCGCGCATCGCCTCGGCTGGCAGCTGAATAACGCCTCGCCATTTGCATCATCTCAACCCACTGCTTTCAGGGCTGCGGTACACTCACAAGATGCTCCAGAAGGTCATCAAGGAAGTCGAGCAGCGCTGTGAGCAGGATGGTCTGCGCTTAACGCCGACACGACGCCGTGTGCTGGAGCTGGTGCTGGAAAGCGGTGGTCCGGTCAAAGCCTATGATCTGCTCGATCAACTCAAGGCCGAGCAGCCCAAGGCCGCGCCCCCGACGATCTACCGCGCGCTGGATTTCCTGCTGGAACATCATTTCATCCATCGACTCGAGTCATTGAATGCCTTTGTCAGCTGTTTTCACCCGCAAAAATCGCACCAGGGCTATTTCCTGATCTGTGAACAGTGCGAAGCGGTACTCGAGATCCCTGATCAACGCTTGAGCAGTGAACTGAGCCAGCATGCTGCTGCGGCCGGTTTTCAACCCGAGCGGCATGTGATCGAAGTCTATGGGCGCTGCAAGCGGTGCTTGCTGCCTGCCAATTGAGGTCCGCCGATGTCGCGGCGCGAGAAGCTCTACCACCTGCACGACATTCTGCGCCAGCGCCGGACCCCCATTTCGCGACAGGCGCTGATTGACGAACTGGGTTGCAGCCAGGCAACGCTGTATCGCCTGCTGGCCGAATTGCGCGATGTGCTGGGTGCGCCACTCGAGCAGCACCCCGAAACCCGGCATTTTTACTATGACCGAACGCTGGCCGGTACCTTTGAATTACCGGGCCTGTGGATCAGCCCGGAAGAATTGCAGGCGCTGTTGACGGCTCGCCAGATTCTGGCCAACGTGCAGCCCGGTCTGCTGCAGGCCGAACTGGATGTGCTGCAGCAGCGAATGACGCAGCTGATCGATCAGGAAGGCATTGATTTTTCTGCCCATCCCGAGCGCATTCATATTCGTCACGATGCCGGGCGTCCAGTGCCCGGGCGCCTGTTCGAGGACCTGCTGAAGGCGCTGTTCAAGCGCCAGCGGCTGGCCATCCGCTATCACGGGCGGCGCCGTGACGACATCAGTGAGCGCGAGATTTCGCCACAGCGCCTGACTGCCTATCGCGACCGCTGGTACCTGGATGCCTGGTGTCATCGTGCTGAAGGCCTGCGCAGTTTTGCCGTCGAGCGCATCTTGAAGCTGGACGCGCTCGATGAGTCGGCAGATGACTTGCCCGCCAAGACACTGAAAGAGCATTTTGATCAGGCCTACGGTATTTTTTCGGGCCCGGCAGAGCATATTGCCGAATTGCGTTTTTCAGCCGAGGCGGCCCGCTGGGCGGCCGAGGAACACTGGCATCCGGACCAGCAGCAGGAAATGCTTGACGACGGTCAACTTCGACTCAAGCTGCCGTTTGGTTCCAGCCGCGAATTGGTCATGGACATCCTGCGCTACGGCGACGACGTGGTGGTTGAATCGCCACAGGCGTTGCGTGAGCGTGTGCGCGACCTGATTTCGTCGATGCAGCAGCGCTATGCTGAACGCTGAGCTGAATGGCATTTGCAATCCGGCCCTGTCACAATCTGGTCATATCGCATTGTTCAAATACGCTGAAAACGGATTGACTTGATCATGGATAAGAAGATTTTGGTTGTCGAGGACGATCAGGCGATACGCGAAATGATTGCGTTCAATCTGAAGCGGTCCGGTTACGAAGTGCTCGAGGCCGTCGACTGCCAGTCGGCACGTGTGCACGTGATTGATCATCGGCCCGACATGATTCTGCTCGACTGGATGCTGCCCGATGCCAGCGGTATCGAGCTGGCGCGAAGCCTGGGCCGGGATGAGCTGACGCGCTCGATTCCGGTCATCATGTTGACCGCACGATCCACCGAGGATGACAAGATTCGCGGGCTCGACAGTGGCGTGGACGACTACATTACCAAACCGTTTTCAGCGCGAGAACTGCTGGCGCGCATGCGGGCCGTACTGCGTCGCTCGGCACCGGAAGGCGATTCCGACGAAGTCAGTGCCGGCGAGCTGGTACTGAACCTGGCCAGCCATCGCGTACTCGCTTCCGGCAAGCCGATTGATCTGGGCCCGACCGAATACCGGATGCTGAAATTCTTCATGACCCACCAGGATCGAGTCTACACGCGCTCGCAGCTGCTTGATCACGTGTGGGGTGGCGGCGTCTACGTCGAAGAGCGGACGGTGGACGTGCACGTGCTGCGATTGCGCAAGGCGTTGGCCAAGTTCGGCTTCGATCGGTTCATCCAGACTGTACGAGGGGCCGGATACCGGTTTTCGTCCGACCTCGACGGCTGATGCGCACTGCGTGGATCGCCGAGTTCATGCTGCTGGCCTTCTGGCTGGTCATGGCTGCGCTGGCCTGGCTGATCAGCAGTCTGTGGCTGGATATCGGATTGGGCTGGTGGGTGGCGCTGGCCATGGCGCTGGTTGCGCTGCGGCATATCCGGCAGATGCAGCGCCTGGATCGCTGGTTCCGGACAGGCCGCACAACCCAGCCGCCTGAATCGTGGGGTGTCTGGGGCGAAGTATTCGAAAACTACTACCGTCTTCAGCGACGTTACAACAAGCGCAAGAAGCGCCTGGCCCGGGTGATTCGTGAGTTTCGGGAATCGACCGCGGCCATGCCGGATGGCACCGTTGTGCTGGACTCCGACCTTCGGATTACCTGGTTCAATGATGCGGCCATCAAACTGCTGAAACTGGCTGGGAACCAGGACATCGGTCAGCCTATTACCAACTTGCTGCGTGCGCCGCTGTTCGACCACTACATGCGGACCGCCGATTTCGGTCGCTCGGTCGAAATCGATTCCCCTTCAGACATCGGCAAGCGGCTTGCAGTGCGCGCCGTGCCCTATGGTCAGGGGCAATATCTATTGCTGTTGCGCGATATCACCCGCGTCAAGCGCCTGGAAAACATGCGCCGTGATTTTGTCGCCAACGCTTCGCATGAGCTGCGTTCGCCGCTGACAGTGCTGGCCGGGTATCTGGAAAATTTGAGTGATGATGAGCAGATCCCCGGGGTCTGGGATGGGCCACTCGATGAAATGCAGGTGCAGTGCCGTCGGATGACGACCCTGATCAATGACCTGCTGGAGCTGTCCAGGCTGGAGACTGATGAGCCGGCCGAGTCTGAAGAACAGCCGGTCCAGGTGCCCGATCTGATTCGGAGAATCAAGTCTGAAGCCGAGGCACAGTCCTACCATCAATGCACGATTGAATCCGATGTTGATCCGGACCTGGGTCTGGCCGGGGTCGATAACGAAATCTACAGCGCATTCTCGAATCTGGTGTTCAATGCCATCCGCTACACCGAAGACGATGGTCATGTGCTGATCCGCTGGCAGCGCGAGAAGCTGGCCAACGGCGATGCGATCGCGCGCTTCAGCGTCAAGGACAACGGTGTTGGCATTGACGCCAAGCATCTGCCGTTCATCACGCAACGATTTTATCGGGTGGATTCCTCCCGCAGCCGTCCCCAGGGCGGGACCGGTCTGGGCCTGGCGATCGTCAAGCATGTGCTCCAGCGACATGAAGCAGAGCTTGATATCGCATCAGAACCCGGCGTAGGCAGTACCTTCAGCTGTATTTTTGCAGAAGAGCGGCTGCGTGCGCTTGATCCGATTGATCCCGGGGTGGCAGACTCCAGCGAAACGAATGACGCGCAGCGTGCCTGATCAGTGGGCGGGACTCGGTCTGTCAAGTCATACCCAACAGCGCTGGCAGCATATTTTTTTCGATTGATTTCATGAATTCGTAACCTGACGCGGATACGCTTGCCAGATTCATTTTCGAGGAGTCCGCATGAAGCACGCTGCTGTATTCATTGGCTTGCTGTGGTGTTCAGCGCTGTTCAATCTTGCGCACGCACAATTCGAAGTCGATCCTGCATTACCAGACTATGAGCCCGTGTCGGGCGTGTCGGGCAATCTGTCGTCGATTGGTTCCGATTCTTTGAACAATCTGATGACGTTGTGGGCCGAAGAGTTCGCCAAGATCTATCCAAACGTCAACATACAGATTCAGGGCGCCGGATCGTCTACCGCACCGCCGGCGCTGACCGAGGGCACATCCAATTTCGGACCGATGAGCCGGCCGATGCGGTCGAACGAAATCCAGGCCTTCGAGGATCGCTTTGGCTACCCGCCAACCGCTGTTGGCACAGCAATCGACACCATTGCGGTTTTCGTCAACCGGGATAATCCGATTGACTGCATGTCCGTACCGCAGGTCGATGCGGTGTTTTCGGTCAGCCGCCGCTGTGGAGCGGCCAACGACATCCAGCGCTGGGGTCAGCTTGGACTCGAGGGCGGATGGGCCAACCGTGATTTCACCTTGTACAGCCGCAACGCGGTATCCGGAACCTATGGTTTTTTCAAGGACAACGCATTGTGTGGCGGTGATTTCAAGCCAGGCATCAATGAACAGCCCGGCTCCGCTTCGGTTGTCCAGGGCGTATCCGAGTCGTTGAACGGCATCGGCTATTCCGGCATCGGCTACATGACGGCCAGCATCAAGCCGCTGGCACTGGACCGGAATGGCGACGGCAATTGCATTGCGCCCTCACCGGAATCGGCAATTTCCGGTGAGTATCCCTTGTCCAGGCTGCTGCTGGTGTATGTCAACAAGCCACCCAATGAGCCGCTGCGACCGCTCGAGCGCGAGTTTTTCAAGCTGGTGCTGTCCAAGCGCGGCCAACAGGTGGTGTCAAGGGATGGCTACATCCCGCTGCCTGCCAGTGTTGCGCAACGCATTCGAGACGAACTGAAGCTTTAATGGAAGGGGTTGGGCAGCTGGAATTGGCTCGGTTCGCGAATGGACTCCCAGTATGAGTAGCACGCCGCTCGACGTGGCCAAATCACGGCCTAGTGCGCTGCCAAGTCAGGACATCATGGCGCGTCGGCGTCGGAACCGCTATCGTGCCGATACGCTGGCGCGGTGGTTGGTGCGTGCAGGCGGTGGCGGCGTGGTCATGGCGCTGGCCCTGATCTTCGTGTACCTGTTCAGCGAAGTACTGCCGTTACTGCGCGGAGCCTCGGTCAACGAAGTCACCAGTTATTCGGCTCCCGCCGGACCTTCGGGCGTCGAGTCGGTCGTGCGGCTTTCGCTCGAGCGCTATGGCGAGGTCGGCATACGTTATTCATCCTCCGGCACGCTGACGTACTTCAGCCTGGAGTCCGGTCAGGTGCTGAATCAATATCAGCTCAATCTCCCGGTTGGCGTTGAAGTCACCAGTGTTGCGATGGCTGAACCTCGTGCAAGGCGTGCGGCCTTTGGCCTTTCAGACGGGACCGCTGTTGTCATTGATCATCTGGTTCGCCTCGATTTCCCGGAAGGTGGAGCGCGCCAGGTGCTGCCGGATGTTCAGTATCCCCTTGGTGAAAATCCGATTCTGCTTGATGAGCAGGGCCGTGCCATTACGGCACTGGCGATCCAGAAGTCACGCGATGACACCGGGGTCGTTGCAGAAACCGACGATGGCCGTTTGCAGTTCATCCGCTTTGGTACGCGCACGGATTTTCTGACCGGTGATACCGAAGTTACACGCCAGCGCTGGTCACTGCCGCCGGCCGGCCAACCTTTGACCCACCTGGCCTTGAGTGCCAACCTGTGGACGCTGATTGGCGCTATCGACGATGGCGAACTATTGTACTGGGACCTCTCGACGCCTGCCCAGGCGGTGCTACGTGATCGTGAATCAGCGGTCGAAGGCGCGGAGCAGATCACCGAGCTGCGCATGCTGAACGGCACTTTCTCCTGGGTGATTGGCACATCAGAAGGCCACTTGAGCCAGTGGTTTCTGGTGCGCGATGAATCCGAGGGCGTCGCGGACAACGTGTTTTACCTCCAGCGTGTACGTGATTTCAAATCGCATGATGCCGCGATTACACGAATTCAGCCCGAATACACGCGCAAGGGCTTTGCGGTCGTTGATGAAAGCGGAGCACTTGGCCTGCATTTCGGCACGTCGGCGCGCACGCTGTTTCTGAAAGAAATCAGTGACCGGCCACTCCGATCGGTGGGCATGTCACCGGTCGATGATCAGCTCATCGTCGAAGACGACCAGGGACAGATCACCCGCTACAGGGTTCGGAATGCGCACCCCGAGGTGTCATTCCGGGCGCTCTGGAACAAGGTCTGGTACGAAGGCCGCTCCGATCCCGAATACGTCTGGCAGGCATCTTCCGGCTCGGATGCGTTCGAGCCCAAGTATTCAATGATTCCACTGACAATCGGCACGCTCAAAGCCGCGTTCTTCGCCATGCTGTTTGCGATGCCGCTGGCCATTGCCGGTGCCATTTACACGGCCTACTTCATGGCGCCTCGCCTGCGCGGCTACGTCAAGCCGACGATCGAGGTCATGGAGGCGCTGCCGACGGTCATTCTTGGCTTTCTGGCCGGGCTATGGCTGGCGCCGTTCCTGGAAAACCACATACCGGCGGTATTCACCATCCTGGTCGGTCTTCCGGTGGCCTTCCTGTTTACCGCCTGGCTGTTCAGTCGACTACCGCGTGCCGTTCGCCTGATGCTGCCCGAAGGCTGGGAGGCCGTGGTGCTGCTGCCGGTCATCGTGCTGGTGGTCTGGCTGATGGTGTTCTTGTCTCCGCTGATTGAAGTCTGGTTTTTTGATGGCTCGATGCGCCAGTGGTTTACCGATATCGGCATTACGTATGACCAGCGCAACGCCATGATTGTCGGCATTGCGATGGGCTTTGCTGTCATCCCGACGATCTTTTCGATTGCAGAAGACGCGGTCTTCACCGTGCCGCGGCACTTGACGCAGGGTTCGCTGGCGTTGGGTGCAACGCCGTGGCAAACGGTGACGCGCGTGGTTCTATTGACCGCCAGCCCCGGTATTTTTTCGGCCGTCATGATCGGTTTCGGGCGGGCCGTGGGCGAAACCATGATCGTGTTGATGGCAACCGGCAACAGCCCGATCGTCAACTTCAATATCTTCGAGGGCATGCGCACGCTGTCGGCCAATATTGCCGTTGAACTGCCGGAAACCTCGGTCGACTCGACGCATTATCGAATCCTGTTCCTGGCCGGCTTGGTTCTTTTTGCGTTGACCTTTATTGTCAATACGGTCGCCGAACTGGTGCGTCAGCGCTTGCGCGCACGCTACAGCAGCCTCTAGGGAATCGCACGCATGGCCACGACAGAAGCTACGCCCAGCATCCCGCAGAATCAGACCACGCGACTGTGGCTCAAGTCGGGTGATCCATGGATCTGGCTGATTGGTGGCGGCCTGTCGATCTCCCTGATCATGGTTGTTGGACTGCTGACGCTGATTGCCGTGCGTGGCTTCGGCCATTTCTGGCCGTCGGAGTTGATTGAGACAACGGCCAACGTCAACGGGCAGACCACGACCATTCTGGGTGCGATTGCGGACTCCGAAACGCTGCCGGCGGTGCGTATGCGAGAGGCCGGGATGGCGATACCCGAAGACCAGGTGCTGGCAACGCGTTACCTGTTCGAACTGGGCAACCGGGATGTCACCGGGCGTGATTTTGTTTGGTTTGCCGAAAGCGATTTGGGCGCATGGCGCTATCCGGTTGACGCGATCATGCTGGAGCGCCGGGAATGGGGTAATTTTTTCGGCTATGCAGTGGCGCTTGAATACGAAGGGCGCACCGTCGAGGGTGAAGCGCTTTGGCAAACCCTGCAGCTTGCGATTGACCGGGCCAATGATCTGTACGACCAGGTCCAGGCGATCGAGAAAGGTGAAATCGGGCGCATCAATACCGGCCTGGAACGATTGAGGCTCCAGCAGCGCCGGCTTGAATTCGATGGCGTGAGTGGAGCCGCATTGGCCGAAGCAGAAGCCGATATGGCTGCGCAACGGGCCGAATTGGATGCGCAGTTCATCGACATACAGGGCGAGCGAAATCAGGTGCTGGAGCAGCTCCAGCGCGACACCCTGGTCGCGCGCACGGCAGATGGTGAACAGGTCCGGATTCCGCTCGGCAATATCGTCATGGCCTCGCAAAACAACGCGCTGGGACTGGGCGGCAAGATCGGCTTCTATGTCCAGCGCATTCATGGGTTTTTGACGGGTTTTCCGCGCGAGGCAAATACCGAGGGCGGCATTTTCCCGGCCATTTTCGGCACGGTGACGATGGTGTTGATCATGTCGGTACTGGTCACGCCGTTTGGCGTACTGGCTGCGATTTATCTGCGCGAGTACGCCAAGCAGGGGCCGGTGCTGAAGGCCATCCGCGTGTCGGTGTACAACCTGGCCGGCGTGCCGTCCATTGTATTCGGTGTATTTGGACTTGGTTTTTTTGTCTATCTGCTCGGTGGCAGCATTGACAACCTGTTTTTTCCGGAGCGTTTGCCCGCGCCAACCTTTGGTACACCCGGGCTGTTCTGGGCTTCATTGACGCTGGCACTGTTGACCTTGCCGGTGGTCATTGTTTCGACTGAAGAAGGCCTGGCGCGCATCCCGCGCACCATCCGTGAGGGTTCGCTGGCGCTCGGCGCAACCAAGTGGGAAACGCTTTGGAAAGTGGTTGTGCCGCTGTCGGCTCCGGCCATGATGACCGGATTGATTCTGGCGGTAGCGCGCGCTGCCGGTGAAGTTGCACCCCTGATGCTGGTGGGGGTCGTCAAGCTCGCGCCGAGCCTGCCGATTGATGGTGAATTTCCCTACGTGCATCTGGAGCGAAAAATCATGCATTTGGGCTTTCATATCTACGACGTCGGCTTCCAGAGCCCGAACGTGGAAGCCGCGCGGCCGCTGGTCTATGCCACGGCACTGACGCTGGTGCTGCTGATTCTGATTTTAAATTTGACTGCGATCGCAATTCGCAATCGACTGCGCGAGAAATACCGCGCCCAAGGTGATTGATATGAACGATAGTAATACAGCCCCGACCGGCGGCAGCGCCATCGCGCCTGGCGTATTTGGCGACAACCGCCAGTCGCTGGATATCGAGTCCGAAAAGGTACGCATCGATGTGCGCAACCTGGATTTGTACTATGGCAACGATCAGGCGCTGAAGAACATCAACATGAAAATTCCCGACAACCGTGTCACGGCCTTCATTGGCCCGAGCGGCTGCGGTAAATCGACCTTGTTACGCTGCTTCAACCGCATGAATGACTTGATTGACAGCTGTCGCATCGAAGGCGAAATCCTGATCGACGGGCAGAATGTGTATGACAAGGCCGTCGACGTTGCTGAGCATCGACGCCGGGTTGGCATGGTATTTCAGAAACCCAACCCATTCCCGAAATCGATTTTTGAAAACGTGGCCTATGGCTTGCGCCTTCAGGGTGTGAACGACAAACGCCGGTTGACTGAAGTCGTCGAGGGCGCGCTGCGCTCGGCCGCTTTGTGGAATGAAGTGAAGGATCGACTGGACGATAATGCCTTCGGCTTGTCCGGCGGCCAGCAGCAGCGTCTGGTCATTGCCCGCGCGATTGCCATCGAGCCCGAAGTGATCCTGCTGGATGAACCTTGTTCGGCGCTCGATCCGATATCAACGGCCAAAGTCGAAGAACTGATTGCCGAACTGAAGCATGATTACACGATTCTGATCGTTACCCACAACATGCAGCAGGCCGCGCGCGTATCGGATTTTACTGCCTATATGTACCTGGGTGAGCTGGTTGAATTCGACGACACAGCCAAGCTCTTCACGAACCCGCAGCAGAAAGAAACCGAGGATTACATCACCGGGCGCTATGGCTGATACCCAGCCATGAAAATGTAGAGCGATCTGTTCCAGACAAACCCCTGGCGGCACCTGCGGTCTAACCATCGAGCAGCATTCGCGCTTCAGTGGTAGCCTGAGTATCAGTGGGCTTTGGCTCTAATGAGCCTGTACTTTCAGGAATATATAAGTTAAACAATATGATAGAACGCACTTTTGATCAACATATATCACGTCAGTTCAACAATGAGCTGGAACATCTGCGCCAGCAGATGATGGCCATGGGCGGCATCGTCGAACAGATGCTACGACAGGCCGTTCAGGCCTTGATTGAATCCGATACGGCCCTGGCGCAAGTGGTCATCGATACTGATGACCAAGTCAACCAGATCGAAAAAAAACTGGACGAGGAATGCACATTGGTGATCGCGCGACGACAGCCCGCCGCCAGTGACCTGCGCCTGATCTTTGCCATTATCAAGGCCATCTCCGACTTGGAGCGGATTGGTGACGAGGCCGAAAAAATTGCGCGTTGGGCTATCAGCCTGGCGGATTACTCAAGGCCGCGCAACGATTATCGCGAGCTGGAATTATTGGGCCATACCGTGCTCGATATGCTGCGGCAGGGCCTGGACGGCTTTACGAGATTGTCACCCGAAGTTGCCATCGAGTTGAAAAATCAGGATAAAAAAGTCGACCAGGAATATGAAACCATCTTCCGGCAATACTATTCCTACATGATGGAGGATGCAGGCCAGATTCGACGGATACTGGATGCACTGCTGGTGGCCAAATCCATGGAGCGCATCGGCGATCACTGCAAGAATTTGGGTGAATACGTCTACTACCTGGTTCAGGGCCATGATGTGCGCTATGAAACTGCGCGTCAGATGCAGGATTCACTGGATCTCGAATCCAGCGAGGAATAATCACCGACTATGTGATCATTTCTCATGAAATGAGAAGGGCATTTGATCTACTGGCTTCCAGTCAAAACGATGGAAGCGTTCGATGCAAAACCTGCTTTTCACAAAATCCTTATCACAGGCTGTTCGCAAGCCTGATTTATCTGTTTCAGTCGACCGCCTGAAAGCCGTTTCGGGTGATGTGCTCGGTCTGATTGGGCTGGGCGCGTGGTGTCTTGCGTGGATGCACATGCTGCGGCTGATGTAAGCCGCAGTGCGAACCGTTTAAAGGTTGTTGTATCTGCCCTGCAAAAGGGTCTTGCGCCGCGGCTGAAATGCTTCCATGCCGGCCGGCCGTGATCAGGCCGCTTGATCGACCTGTTTGACTGGCCCATTGAGCAGCGCGTCGCGCGTGGCATCAACGATCAGATCCACTTCGGCCGACGTGATGCCGAATGTTGGCGTATAGCGCAGAGAATTAGCGCCGCCATGAATGACATTAATGCCTTTCAAGCGCAGATACTCTTCAGTCGAATTACTGCCATAGGCTTTGTAGCGCGTACCGTCCAGCTCGATCGAAAACAACAGGCCCGTACCCTGAACCAGCGTGATGCGCCCGCCCAGTTCGTCCTTTAGTTGGCTGAATTTCTGGACAAACTCCTGTCCACGATCGACAATATTCCGGCGGAGTTCCGGTGTCACCATCTGAAGGACCGTGGTTGCGACATCCAGCGCACGCGGATTGGCAGTCATGGTGTTTCCGTACACGCCTTTCCGATATAGCTCGGCGGCATGGGCGTTCATGGCCAGCACGGACATCGGATACTGGCCGCCGTTCAGTGCCTTGGAATAGGTTTCCATATCGGGGGCGTCCAGATGCTGGAACCCCGGATAGTCGACGATCGACAGCGTGCCCTGAGTGCGCAAACCAGCCTGAATCGAATCGATCAGCAGCAGCGTGCCGTGCGCCTGCGTCAGCTCGCGAGCCAGCGCGTAGAATTCCGGCGTCAGTGACGCCCCGGGGTTGCCTTCGCCCATGACGGGTTCCATGAACAGGGCTTCAAAAAATACGTTGTTCTGATCCGCCCAGTCGAATACTGCTTTGAGCTGCTCGACATTGTTCGGCTCGATGGTCATCAGACTGTCGTCATTGCGGAACGAGGCCAGGTGCGCCCGGTAGGTTTTGCGGGTCGAATCGGAATAGCGCGCCGGGCGATCCGTGCGCCCATGAAAACCACCGCTGAGCGACAAGCGCTTGATTTTGGCACCCTCATAGCGGCCACCGCGATCGGTCATCAACTTGGTATTGACATCGGCAATCCGACCGGCCACGGTCACCGCCTCGGAACCGGAGTTCATGCATAAAAATCGGTCAAATGGACAGCCTGATTCCCGGGTGTGGCCTAGTTCAGCGCGGATGGCTTCGACAAATCGCAGGTGGCTGAAGCTTGGGGTCATTACGTTGGCCATGACATGCGGCTGACTCATCGACTGAATGATGGCCTCTGGCGCATGACCAAAACCCAACATGCCATAGCCACCGGAATCATGCAGCACAGCGCCTTTGCTCGAAATTATCCACGGTCCTTTGGCCGCCAGTGCGACATAGGGGTTGACGGCGTCATCGGCATAAAAGTTGACGTAGCCGGCCTGCAGTTGGGCCTGCTGGGTTTCGTCGTCGGCTGCCCACAGTTCGGGGTACAAGCTCTGCCAGCACTCGGCAACGCTGACCGCCTGCTCAACGGCCTCGACCAGCCGCTTGTCCAACGCCGCAAAGCGCTCGATGACGTCATCAGGGAGCCCGATGGTGCGAATTTCGCCGCCGCTCTGGCGTAGTGAATTCAGATGTTGGATGATGGTTGAGCTCATAGAAAATGGTCCTGTTGCAGCAATCGGAGCGGTGCGCGCGACTGGTTGTCTGTGAATTGATATTTTACCAGTCCGGCCTGAACGCAGCAAATCTGCAATTCTGCTGAATTCCACCAAAAAACCCGGCGTAGAAGCCGGGTTATTTTGAAGCTTATTTGTTGAAGCTATCCGGTTTATTCTTCGCCGAAGAAGAAGCCGAACAGGTGCAGCAGACTCGTGAAGAGGTTATAAATCGATACGAACAATGTCACGGTTGCCATGATGTAATTCCGCTCACCGCCACGCACAATTTCCTGAGTCTGAAAAACAATCAGGCCGCACATCAGAACTGCGAAGATTGCAGACACAGCCAGCGCCAGACCGCTTAACTGGAAGAAATAGGCTGCCAGGCCGGCGAGAAATGCCACCAGAATACCGGCGAACAAAAAAGAGCCTAGAAAACTGAAATCTTTTTTGGTCGTCAGGGCAAACGCCGACAGCGCCACAAACGAGATGCCGGTTGCGGCGAAGGCAGAGATGACCAGCGCATGACCGTTACTGAAGATATTGACGTAGGCCGAGATGATCGGTCCAAGCGTCAGTCCCATGAATCCTGTCAATGCAAATACACTCACCAGGCCCCATGCCGAATTCCGCAGCGCATAGGTCAGGAACAGCAGACCGAAGTAGCCCACTAGCGTGATCAGGATGCCCGGATGCGGCCAACCCTGGCTCATGGATAACGCTGCAGTACCTGCTGAAAACAGCAGCGTCATCGCGAGCAGGTTCCAGGTGTTCCGCAATACTTTCCGGGCGCCTTCATCCATCGTTCTTGCACCACCTGCAGGAAGGGTGGCAGCCTGGGTGGCCTGATACGAATCATTTCTAAAGCGGTCGTTCATCAAACTCTCCGTTGATAATGAAGAAACTCATGATTATTGATACGAAACAATACCAAACAATTGTTAAATGCGGATGATTATTATCTGCTGTACCAGGCATTGATATTGTTCTTTTGACGGGCGATTTCAACTGTAGCGCGTGCTGTTTAGTGTATCGGGTACACCCTGCCTGAGGCCCGGGCATTGGCGGCTTTTCTCTCGTGTCCAAGCCAGTGGTTCAATCGGGCGGTATCAGCATCATTCGCGAAGCGGCCTGTTGCGAGACCAGCGTTCGATCCATCGGCACTACCCAGGGCGTCCCTGTAAGGAAGTCACTCAGAAAATCGTCGAAATGCGGGCTCAGTGGGTGTCCGGACTGGCCCAGGGTCAGGTTCAGCGTGAAGCCATTCGGATTCTGCCAGTCCATCACGAAGCGCATACTGGCCCCACCGGCAGCCGCAAGCCGGGCCTGGTTCTGGTTCCAGCGATGATAGGTCACGTTCAAGCTGCCGGGTCCACCGCCGATCGGTATCGGGCCACGGCTCAGGTCCAGCCAGGCATTCAGAATGCCGATGTTTGCCAGCGGGTGGGCGATGGTCAGGTCCTGGACTGTTCCCAGCGGTCGTACGCCGTGCTTCAGCGCTTCATCCAGTGCAAGGTCGGAGGCACGTGCTAGCCCTTGTGCAGCGAGCTGGAAGGTTTCGGGCGGTCGATTGATCCAGTCGTCGAGCAGGGTTCGGCCTGTTTGCCAGTCGGGCAGGGGGCCATCCACGAACAGTTGCTGCGGCAGAAACTGCCACCAGCGCGCAAACAGGCCGGCCAGGTCCGATTCGACAGCCATTACGCCATCCCATCGGGTCAGCTCTTCGGCCAGCGTGCTTCGCCCTGTTCTAGCCGCACTGTCTGCCAGCAGCTGTTTCCACTTCATCGCGCGCTCGGATTGTTGATCGAGCTGCATCCGACGCATCATGTCGGCGTCGAAGGTCGTGTCGCTACCCAGCCAGTCCACGGCGCGCCGCATCCGAAGATGCTTATAGAAACCCGGCATCGGCCAGCCCAGGTGTTCCGGTAGCCCCTCAGTGGCCGACGCAGCATGGTTATTGGCGTTGGCCAGCCAGCCCTGTTCGGGATTCAGCGCGTAGGGGCGTTCTTCCGGGGCCAGGTAGCCTGCCCAGAAATATTGCGGCTGCTGACCGTCCAGGATTTGATGAAATTGCTGATGCGTACGCTTCGGGATCGGGGTGCTCTGGACATAACCGATATTGCCCTGACGATCGGAATAACTCCAGTTGACTGATAAGGCGCCCATAGTGCTGGCGGCCGCGCGAAACTGTGCAAAATTCTGCGCCTTGTTCAGCGCAAAGGCCTGTTCAATCAGATCGGAGACCGGCAGGTCAAAGCCCGCCCAGTGCATCAGCGTGACGTTGTCCTCACTGCGCGCCATGACCAGTCCGCGCGCACTGGACTCCAGCGTTTCTTTGATTGGACGCTCCAGCCCGCGCACCCTGAAGATTTCATTGCGGGTCAGTATCGGTTCCTGGCCGTCTGGACCGATCAAGGCGTTTGGATTGTCGTGCGCAAGGGGCATCCGGTACCACTCGAACAAATCCACTGGCGCTACGGTAAATCCGAATGCAATTTGACCGTTATGACCCATGGCAATGAACGGCAAACCCGGTGCGGTTACACCGACAACATCCAGCCCTTCGTCCGAATGCAGGCCGACCGCGTACCAGAGCCCGGGGGCCATTGTGTAGTCCAGGTGCGGATCGGATGCGTGCAGCGCATGATTGCTGGCCGAGCGTTCCGGAGACACGACCCAGGTGTTCGAGGCTTCGGTCATTCGCAGCGTGGGCACGGTTGGCAATCCCCACCCCGGCAGTGAATGCAGCCAGTCGGAACCGGCATTGCCGTGCAGATCGGCCACGCTGCGCCAGGCCTCAGACATCCGATCGACCAGCGTCAGTGGATACCAGCTTTGATAGTACGCCAGCGTCAGCACATCGCTGATTTGCCAGCGCTCCGGTTGTTGTCCAGTCAGTCGAAACGAGGGTGGCAGGGGCTGTTGCTCGATATATTGATTGATGCCGCGAACATAGGCCTGGACCAATCGTTCAGTCGTTGGACTGAGTGCCGGAGGCTGCTGCTGTATGCGCTGCGCGAATCCAAACTTGCGGTGCAGACGATCGCTGTCCAGGCCGGCGGCGCCAACAATTTCCGAGATTTCTCCGCGTGCGACCTTGCGCATCAGTTCCATCTGGAATAGTCGTTCACCCGCATGAAGCCAGCCCAGGGCTTGCAGCGCATCGGCATCGGTTTCGCTGTAGACGCGGGCGATGCCGCGTTCATCAAACAGGATTTCGACCGGCGCGTCCAGGCTGGCCAGGGCCTGCTCGCCAGCCATGGTCATTACGCTGCCTTGAAGGTACCAGCGACCGCCTAACCAGATAGCCAGTAGCAGCGCAGCCAGCGAGATCGTGCTGGTGAGCAATACGCGCCTGAAGCTGAAGCGATTCGTGCTGGTAGACATCTTGTATCGAAGTAGTGGGCCCTGCGGCATTATGCCTGTAGACGAAACAGGGTTTGGACTGTGTTCCGGATCTTGTATAACGCTAAAATAGCGGCCCTTTTTTGTTGTTTTCGGACACTCTTCAATGCCAAGAGCCAGTGAAGTCAAGCGTGGGTTTGTCGTCGAGCACCAGCAGCGGGTCTGGACCGTGCGCGAAATCAACCGATCTGCCCCCACTGCAAGGGGCAGCGGCACGCTGTTTCGTTTCAAGCTGGAATCCATACCTGAAGGCGATCGCCAGGAATTGACGCTGAAAGGCGATGAAATGCTGAAAGAGGCCGACCTGCTGCGGCGGCAATCCACCTACTCGTACCAGGACGGCGACGAATGGGTCTTCATGGACGATGAGGATTTCAGTCAATACTCGCTGATGGCATCGACCATCGGCGATGATCGTCTGTTTATTACCGAAGGTCTGGGCAATATCTTTGTCTTGTTGATCGAGGGCCGTCCGGTGGGCATTCAGCTGCCGCAGTCGGTAGCGCTGGAAGTATCAGATACCGCACCTGTTCTGAAAGGCGCTACCGCCAGCAAATCAGCCAAGCCGGCGACGACCGAAACCGGCTTGGAGATCATGGTGCCGGACTACATCACGACGGGCGAAAAGATTCGAGTGAATACCGAATCCCGCGAGTTCATGAGCCGCGCATGACGGATCGTACAAAGCTGGAGCAGCTTCGAGAGGCACTGGATCGAATCGATGCGGCACTGATCGATCAAGCCGCCGAGCGCCAGCGGCTGGTATCTGAAATCGGTCAACTCAAGCAGCACCAGGGCCGTCAGCTGCGGGACTATCGACGCGAACGCGAGGTGCTGGACGGCGTGCGTGCCCGAGCGGAACAGGTTGGGCTGGAACCCGATCTGGCCGAGTCGCTGCTGAAAAGC
Organism: uncultured Pseudomonadota bacterium; assembly: GCA_937138395.1. Lineage (GTDB taxonomy): Bacteria > Pseudomonadota > Gammaproteobacteria > Xanthomonadales > Wenzhouxiangellaceae. Next base: position 2,845 of record CAKZPB010000064.1, on the reverse strand, counting down.
CTGATCGAGGCCTCGCTGACCCGCCAGGAACAGCAGCGCATCAGTCGTTCTGCCCGTGGGACGGGGCAGCGGGTACTGTTGATTGGCGGAGCAGGGCTGATGGGTCAGTGGTTGGCGCGCTATTTTGATAGCCAGGGCTTTGCGGTGCAAATTTCGGATCCAGCCTGGTGCGCCACTACCAGCGCGTTTGCTGACGTACCAGACTGGCAAAGCGGTAGCTACAGCGCTGAAATCGTCGTGATCTGTACACCGATTGCTGCAAGCCGCAAGATTCTGCAGCAGTTGACGGACCTGCATGAGCAGCAGCCAGTGCCTGCTCTGGTTTTTGATATCGCCTCGGTCAAGGCGCCGCTGGTCGAAGTGTTGCGAGCCGGTGCTGAGTCTGGTCTCCGGTTGTGCTCGATACATCCGATGTTTGGCCCGGATACAGTCTTGCTGGCTGGTCGGCACATACTGTTCAGCAACGTCGGCAACGCCGAGGCCGTCCGGGCCGCACGAGCATTGTTTGAAGAAACCATGGTCGAACAAGTCGACGTGACGCTCGATCAGCACGATCGATTGATGGCCATGGTGCTGGGCCTTTCGCACGCACTGAATATCGCGTTTGCCGATACCCTGGTTCAGTCGGGTTTGAAGGCCGAGCAGCTGGCCGCAATTTCATCGACCACATTCAAGCGCCAGCTGGCTATTGCAGGGGACGTGGTTGCTGAGAATGACCGTTTATATTTTGAGATTCAGCAGCTCAATCCCCACGAGCTGGACGTGCTGGATGGGCTGCTCTCGTCCGTTCAGCAGTTGCGTAGCCACGTTGCCGAACAGAATCAATCGGCCTTCAGCAAACAGATGAAATCAGGCCATCACTGGTTGCAAGCCATGCAGGCCAGCCAGGCACGGGATCCAGCCGATGAGGACTAAATCAAACTGGCGTTCGCGCCTGGCCGAGTGGATCGAGAGTCCCGGCCCGAGAAACTCGATTATTGCGCTGATCCTGATCAACGCCGCTATTCTCGGCATGGAAACTTCGCCGGCCTTGATGGACCGGATTGGCACACAACTTCAGATGGTCAATTCCATCATCTTGTCGATTTTCGTCGTTGAAATTCTTCTGAAGCTGGTAGCGCTGGGTCCGCGTTTTTTTCGCTCGGGCTGGAACTGGTTTGATTTCCTGGTGGTCGGGATCGCATTGATACCCGCCAGTGGGCCGTTGGAAATACTTCGGGCGCTGCGCATCCTGCGCGTGCTGCGACTGTTGTCCCAGGTCGAGCGCTTACGCCAGATTATTGAATCACTATTGCGCGCCCTGCCGGGAATGGGCTGGACCGGCGCGCTGCTGGTACTGATCTTCTATATCTTTGCCGTTATGGGCACCATGCTGTTCGGCGAGCAGTTCCCGGAGTACTGGGGCAATCTGGGCAAGAGCTTTTTCTCGTTATTCCAGATCATGACGCTGGAATCATGGTCATCGGGTATTGCACGCCCGATGCTGGACGAACTGCCGCTGGCCTGGCTGTTTTTCGTGCCGTTCATTCTGATCTCGAGCTTCATGGTGCTGAACCTGTTCATCGCGATTATTGTCAGCGCGACGCAGTCAATTCATGCCGACGAAGAGGCGCTGCAGCGTCAGGAACTGTTGGCGGAATTGAAGGCCATCAACGAGCGACTGAATCGCATCGAACATCACGAATCGTCACCCGACGCGAAGTAACAAGTCGCGGTACGAGTCACTGCAGGGTGAAACCTGATCCATCTTCAGATCCGTCAGGAGTTGCCGTGCAATGTCCAGGCCGTCCTGATCCGACTGATCGCTCTGGAGCACAACTTCCAGTTCCAGAAACCAGCCAAGTGATTCGACCTCATCGAGATGGATGCGCGTCTGCCCCTGAAAATACAGGCGACGTTTTTTGATCACGGTAATGATGACCGGTGCAGCCTTGGCCAAGGTCTCGATCAAGTCCGGGCCGTTTTCGACGACGCTCAGCTTGATGTCGGAGGGCCTCAGTTCCGCCGCCCGGCTACGACGGTACGCAACCAGCGTGGACCGCCCATTCTCCTCGCGCATTTTCAAATACGCGTTCGGACCGACGTCGAAATAGGTATCCGTTTGGTGCAGTGTTTCAGCGGGCCCATCGGCCAGCTGCTCGATGGACTGCTGCAAAGCGTTCGGATCAGCAACCGGCAGCTTGACTTCGATATTGCGTAGTTTCATCAATGAGCTCTATTGCGAAAAAATGTTCATGATTATCCCTGAAATTCAGCTCTATTCTTTCGGCTTTTATTTTGAACTAGTTGTCCGATTTGCACAAAGTCAAAATCATTCCGCCGCTCACTGCGTGAGCTGATGACATATTTTGTTGGCTTGTTAACATCAAAATCTAAAGCTTTTCTCCGCACGGCTTCGCCGGCTGATGCGAGGTACTTTTTTGTGTCTTGCGAAAAAAAGTACCCCAAAACCCGCGCTTTCAACAGCCACCGGGAGTGTTTTCTATTGGATCGGGGCAATCATTCGTCCCGTGCTGTTGTTTATGCTTTTCGGAGACTGTCTTGCAACTGCTTAGTCTCATGGGCCTACAAGCCCGGCTTTTGAGTGGGTTTGGTTCCAAAAGCGATTGGGGGCCAAGATTCCAGCCCATTGCAGGATGAAGGGTAGGTATGGTTTTTGGTTTCGACTTTGCTTTTGATCTTGGTGAGCGTGTGAGCCGCCGAAGCGCGGAGAGGCGGGGGGATCGAGGTGAAAAGGTGTCTGAGCGAAGCGAGTTCTTTACGCCCCGCCCGCATCGAGCACTGCAGGGCACCCGGCGCAGCCGGGCGGTGAAGTCGCGGAAAGAGTTTTGCCTACTTTTGATCA
>CAKZPB010000063.1 GCA_937138395.1 uncultured Pseudomonadota bacterium | reverse complement strand
AGTTGTATGGCGGTGGAAAGCGGCGACGGACGAATTGGCATAGTGGTGATCTCAAGCAATTAAAAGCCCCATCCATCAGCCTACTCAAATAGTTTGAGCAGCATCACCCAATAATTTGGGGGTTGACACTCTTTGGGTGCTTAATATGCTGGGTTAAACCTCGACCCCAAAACTATCTGCAAATAACCCGGATCGGTCGGAATCGGTCGCGCTGTTGTTGGACGGATCGGCATCGACGAGTTCGCCGGGCAGGTTGATGGTGGCGGTGTTGGTGATGACGTCACCCTCACTAGTGGACTGCCCCGGGTCTAGAGGACACTTCTGGCCTATGATTGGACTGCCCCGGGTCTAGAGAACACTTATGAGCTCACGCAGGATTGTTGAAACACTTACACTGGAGCTGACTGAAAAACCGGCTTTAGGCAGGGCGTGTCATGACCGTCGTAATCGAATCCATGCTGATTGTTGAAGATGATCAGCGGCTGCAGACACAACTAGAAAAGCAATTAGCTGAGTCGGGCCTAGTTGGGACGATTTTTACCGGCTCAACGCTGCATGAAGCCAAGCAACTGCTGCTCTCCAGCCAACCGCAGGTGGTGTTGCTTGACGTTGGGCTGCCGGATGGCAATGGATTAGAGCTATTGATTACCCGGCACGAGTCAGCGGCGCAGAGCAAAATCGTGATTCTGTCGGGTTTTAGCGATGAGCAAACCATTCTTCATGCGATACAGCTTGGCGCCAACGGTTATTTGCTTAAGCACGACAGCAGCTTGAATGTGCAGCAGTCGTTGATGAATATTGTGCAGGGCATACCTCCGCTGAGTGCTTCGGTGGCACAGTGCATCATGCAGCATGTTCGCAATACCACGGGCAAAGCGGATCAGACCGGCCCACAGATGCAAACGCCATTACCGCCTCGGCTGCATCAAACCTTAACCCTGCTGGCACGTGGGTTAACGTATAAAGAAATAGCCGAGCAGATGAGCATTACGCTGCATACGGTTTCAAGCTACGCTCAGGAAATTTACAACAAACTTTCAGTCAGCTCACGCTCCGAGGCGGTATTCAGGGCGCGGCAGATGAACATCGTTAAATGAGCCGCTTCAGGCTGCTGGGTAAAACTATTCCGTGGCTGTGTGGTGCGATCTACCTGCTGCTAATTGCCAATCTTGGCCTTTTATTCCATCAAATTGACGACTATAAGATTAGTGAGGTCGAGTTAGTCAGCGCGGATGCTCCACCGACCATGGTGCCGTTGACCTTTGTGAGCTCATTAAAAGAGGGTCGGTTAGAAGACGAGCCTGGGCGAATGAGCATTCGGCATCCGTTTGCGGTAGCAGACGATTCAGATCAATTAGCGGTATTTATTCCCAGGCTTTCAGCCGATGTACAGCTGAGTATCAACAAGGTTGCGGTGCGCGCGCCCTGGCAGTCGTATCGCGCCGAGGAAGTGAATAGACCGTTGTTCATCCCGGTGCCTCCAGAATTACTCCGCAACGACGAGCCCAATGAATTGTTGTTGGAGCTGATCGGCTTTGGGCCGGCGCTGTTGCTGAGTGAGTTTTATCTGGGCCCGCAAGAAACGTTAGAGCCTGGCTTTCGCTACTTTGATACGTTTCGACATGGTCTGATCCGCATTTCTTTCACCGTCACGCTGGTGTTTGCCATTTTTATGGGCACGATCTGGATGGTACGACGGCAGTTTAACGAGTACGGTTGGCTAAGCTTGGCGTTTTTGGCGTTTTCCTACTATCTGCTGTTGTTTATGCGCGATACCCAGGTGATTCATTTCGAGCTGCAGATCTGGTCGTTTCTACTCGCGCGTGCCATCTTTATTTGCGCGTTCGTATTTTTCATTCATCAGTTTCTGGGCCTGCGTCGAAGACGGCTGGAAATGGCGATTGTTGGTTTTTTTGGGCTTATTTTCAGCATCGGCCTGGTGCTGGTTTTGCGCCACGAATATCGACCGTTTTTAAGCCTGACGTATTTCACCAGCCTGCCGATGGTGTTGCTATTGATCGGCTACATCACCACGCTCTTGGCCATGGCGCTCGGCAAAACTGGGCATGTGTATCTGCATTGGCTGTTGGTGGGCAGTCTGCTCGGTCTGGTACTGGGAATACATGATTTGATGGTGGTGTTTGATGCTCAGCACTGGCTGTTCCGCGATTTCTTTATCTCGCACTACGCGTCGGTATTCATGGCAATTGGTTTTGGTGGCGTGCTGGTGCATCGAGTCGCGCATGCATTGTTTAACAGCGAGGACCTGAACCTGGAACTGAAACGGTTACTGGAGCAAAAGTCGTTGGCGCTTGAAAGCGCATCGCAGCAGCAGCTGCAGCAGGAAAAACAACTGGCGCTGTATGCCGAACGTCAGCGGATTATTGCCGATATGCATGATGGCGTAGGCGGTCAGCTGGTTGGCTTGCTGGCGGCCAATCGCAATGAGCCGTTGGATCAGTCGATCGTGAACCACGAGCTGGATCAGATTCTGGCTGATCTGAGGCTGGTGTTGGATGCGCTAACCCCAGCCGGTGAAGAGCTTTTGGCCGCAATGGCCAGGCTTAAAGAACGCTATACGCAATTACTGAACCGCGCCGGTTGCCAGCTAGACTGGCAAATTGATCCGACCATTCAAGCGATCCCTATGCAACCCAGTTTAACGATCAATATTCTGCGCCTAATACAAGAAGCCATACAAAACAGCCTGAAACATGCGCAAGCCGAAACCATTACGGTAAGCCTGACTCAACAGGACAGTGGCTATCGACTAACCATCACCGATGATGGCGTTGGTATTGGTATTCAAGATTGTTTTTCAACAGATGGCTTTGGCACGCAAACGATGCAAAAGCGCGCAGATGCGGTGGCAGGTCAATTAAGCATCAGCTCACCTGATGAAGGCGGAACAGAAGTGAGTTTGCAGTTTGATTGTATTGGTAACCTAAATCACCGCCTGCAGGGTCGTGAGGACACTGATTCTTAAGGTGCCTGTCTCCAGGCTCCAACAGGTTTGAAAGGACTCTGATTAATAGGTGCCTGACTGCAGGCCCTCACAGGGTCGTGCGGCCACTGAATTTGTTGGAGCGTACCTGCAAGCGATTAATAACTTACACATGGTTTTTGCGCAGCTAGCGCTATGATTTAGTGCCTAATAAAAAAAACCCATAACCGTGTTTAAGCCATCCGAATTATTTTCCGCTAGCCGACAACAAGGCTTGCAGAGACTGCAAAATTTTGTGCCGAGCGCTGGACGTGCCTATGCCGCGAAACGCAACACTGACCCCGGGCCTGGCTTGCGCGATAACGTCTCGATGTTGTCGCCGTACATCCGCTATCGACTGATCACGGAACGCGAAGTCGTGGCCGCCGTGTTGGAACAGCACACACCCGAGCAGGCCGAAAAATTCATCCAGGAAGTGTTCTGGCGTACCTATTGGAAAGGCTGGCTACAGATGCGGCCCCAGGTCTGGTTCGATTACCTGGCCGAACGTGATGAAGACCGGGACCGCGTCGAGCAAAACAGTGGCCTTCGCACTGCGCTGGCTGAAGCGGAGTCGGGCCGGACCGGTATCGAATGCCTTGATGATTGGGCCAACGAGCTCGTCGAAACGGGCTATCTTCATAACCATGCGCGCATGTGGTTCGCGTCGATCTGGATCTTTACGCTGAAACTGCCGTGGACGCTGGGTGCTGATTTTTTTCTGCGCAACCTGGTCGATGCGGACCCGGCCTCCAATACCTTGGGCTGGCGCTGGGTGGCCGGAATTCAAACGCGCGGCAAGACCTATCTTGCGCGGCCCGACAATATCGCCAAGTATACGGACGAACGTTATCAGCCGACCGGGCTGGCGACCGAAGCACCGCCGATTCGCGAAGAGGAGCCCTATGCCGCAGAACCGATTGCGCCACTCGACCCGATTCCTCGTTCAACACCAGCCCTGTTGCTGCTGCATCCGGAGGACTTGACGGGTGCTGAACACTTACCAGGCAACGTCGAAGTCACCGGTATCCTCCTGGCATCATCATTCGCTGGCAAACCGGATTGGCCGTTCGGCGATAACGCGCGAACGTTTCTTGAAGGCGCCATTGAGGACACCGTGCAATCCATCAAGAACACGACGGGCAAAAGGGTGAATCTCGTTCAGGATGTCACGGTGGATGAACTCACCGAACACGCAAAGCGCAGCGGCGCCGAATGCATTGTGACGCCGGATGCGCCCGTTGGCCCGATCGACACGGCACTGCAGGATTTGGCCGTATCGCTCGAGCAGCAGGGCATCAAGTTACATCGCTACCGACGCGACTGGGACGCGGCCGCCTGGCCGCACGCCAAGAAAGGCTTTTTCCCGTTCAAGAAGGCCATTCCGAAGTTGTTGGAACGAGCCGG
>CAKZPB010000062.1 GCA_937138395.1 uncultured Pseudomonadota bacterium | reverse complement strand
AGGTTTTAGGTTTTAGGTTTTAGGTTTTAGGTTTTAGGTTTTAGGTTTTAGGTTTTAGGTTTTAGGTTTTGACTTTTCCTTAAACATTAAACCTAAAACCTCAAACCCAAAACATCTCTTGTCCAAGGAACCCGGGGCAATTCACGAACAACCCTTAATTTTCTTTTTTCATAAAACCTTCATCGTTGGGGCGGACTCCAGGCGGGATGATAATCGTTCGTCAAGTGCTTGAATAATTGCCGGAAAAGATGTGAATCCTCGTTGACATTGACCTGCTAGGAAGTTAGTTTATAGGTAGTGGAACCCGTAACGTTTTTAATTATTTCCGGTAGCCCCGGGGGGAAGGTTGGATGAGTACTCTTATTAATAAGTTTCTTGTTGCATCGGTCACGGTTGGTGCCGCATTGATGTCGATTCCGTCGTTTGCGGCTGCGTTGGGGGAGCTGGAGTCGAACGGCCGGTTTGAAGTTCGCGCTGCGGATACTCAGCAGTTCGTGCGCATCAACGAGCCGGGCTACACCTGGTTTTCCGGCGACACGATTCGCACTCGCGGTGCGCCTGCAACGCTAAACCTCAGCAACGGTGGCGGGTTTGGCTTTACGGCCAATGCAGAAGTCACCATAACGGTCGGTGAGCAGGGCCAACTCCAGGCGACGATTGAATCCGGCACGCTGGTTTATGCGCTGCCGGGTGCCGCCAACGAACTGGCGATTCAGGCCGGTAATTTCTCATTATCCACGCAGTCCCAGGGCGTGCAGTCCGTCAACGTGAATACCGGCCCGGAATCGGTCGGCATGGTCGAGCGCCTCCAGGACGGCAATATTTCGGTCATGGTGCAGCAGGGTGAGCTGTTTGTTCAGAACGGCCAGGCCGTGCGCTATCAGGTTTCGGCCGGTGAATCGGTGGGCCTGCTTGACCGCCCTGAAATCATCAACACCCAAGCCGGCACACCGCCGCCGCGGGTGTCATTGAACGCGCCCAGTGAAGTGGGCTCGGGCCAACCGTTTACGGTGGACTGGACCAGCTCGGCTGCTGCAGAAGGTGATTATGTCGTGATTTCGGAAAGCGGTGCCAATGCAGACCAGTTCGAGAGCCTGGTCAGCACCGGCGAAGGTGAAACGCTGAGCTTTACCGCGCCAGTCCGGCCCGGCAGCTATGAAATCCGGTTTATCGATGCGCAGACCGGTGCCATCAGCCAGATGCGTGCGATCGAAGTGATCAGTGCGGCACCAGCGGCTGCCAGTGTAGGGGCCGGTGGTGCGACTGGCGCCAGCCGGGTACTTGGCGGTTTGTTTGCTATCGGCGCCGGTGTGGTCGCAGTAAGCATTGTCGACGACGCCACGGATGACGACGAGCCGGTTGAACCGGTGCCCCCCGTGAGTCCATAGATAGTCCATTGGTAGTCCATCACTTTTCTTGAGGGCGCTGGCGTTGCGTAACCGAACTACACCATCCGTTGTTTTGCAAAGCCGCAGCCTGCGGCTTTGCTTGCTGTTTTGCCTTGCGCTGCTGTTAACGGCCTGTGCCGGGCCGCGCGAGACCAACAGCGGCATGACTTTCGAGGAGTTTCAGAACCAGCATTCCAGCAGTTCGGACCTGACCGATCTGAATCAACAGCTGCTGTCGATGGCGGTCGATACCGACACCTCCGATTCGGTCTACCGGCTGGGCCCGGGCGACATGATCCGGATGAATATCTTCGGCGTTGATGAACTGTCCGGTGACTATCGCATTGATGGCCTGGGTCGCTTGAGCCTGCCGTTGATCAACGAGGTGGATATCAGCGGCTACACGCTGGCCGAGGCCGAGCGTGTGCTGGCCAATCGTTACGAAGAGCGCTACCTGCGCAATCCGCAGATCAGCATTGTCGTGACCGAGTTTCGCTCGCAGCAGTTCACTTCGGTGGGCGCGGTGTCCAATCCGCGCGTCTACGGCACGGAACGTCGCGTGACCTTGCTCGAAGCGCTGGCCATGTCCGGCGGCTTGAGTGCCGACGCCGGCCGCAATGTGTACTTGACCGACCGTATTCGCGACCCGGCGACCGGTGAGCTGGGCACGCGCAACCTGATTGTCGGCATTGAAGACCTGATGCAGAAAGGCGAGCAGTACAACGTGGTGTTGGGTGAGTCGGCGCTGATCAACGTGCCACGCGCCGGGTCTGTGTTTGTCGAGGGCGCCGTGCAGCGGCCTGGCGTGTTCAAGATGCAGGGCGATACGACTGTACTGAAGGCCATTGCGATGGCCGGCGGCTTGAAGTTTCAGGCCACACGATCGGAGCTACACGTGCTGAGCCGCAATCCGGAAACCAATGAGTGGGTTCAGGAAACCGTAGCCATGGACAATATTCGGAGTTCGCCGTCAAACGATATCAAGTTGGATGACGGCGATATTGTTGTCGTCGAGAACGACGGCATGCGAACCGCGCTGGCCGCAACCTGGGAAGGCTTGCGTCAGCTGGCCTGGTTCGGCTTCAGGCCGTTGTAATGGCCGTTCAATGCTTGATTGCACAAGGCAGAGTAGACAACCGGCGCAGTAGCGCCACACGCAAAACATTCAAGGGGAATCCATGAGCGACGGTCGCTATCTCGGGCCGCCGGGCCGACATCTGAAACCGGTTGACGAACCGTCACAGGCGCTCGCAGCCTACGACCCGTTGCAGGTGCGTCCGGAAGACGACGACACGATTGACCTGCGCGAGTACTGGCGCATTCTGGTCAAGCGGCGCTGGGTGGTGCTCAGCGTGCTGATGATTATTGTCGTTGCCACTTTTCTGTCGACCATTCTGATGGTGCCGGTGTACCGGTCAACCGCGACCATTCAGGTCGAGCATGAGTCTGCGCGCATTCTGAACTACGAAGACTTTACCGCCAACCAGGGCGGCACGGCCGGAATGCAGGCCTTCTACACCACGCAGCTGGAAATTCTGTCCAGTCGTGCGCTGGCCGAATCGGTCGTGCGCAGTCAGCAGGTCGAAGACCATCCGGAGTTGACCGGTGAAATTCGTCAGCGCAGCGTGATTGGCGAACTTCGTGCCCTGCCGGGCACGGTCATGAATGCTTTCGGTGACCGCAGCGAAGCGTCCGGCATCGAGGGGCTGAACGAGGCCGAGCAGCGCGAGCGTGCTATTGCCGCGGCCGCGCGCCGCCTGATGGACCGAATGACGATTGAACCGGTGCGCAACTCACAGCTGATTCGCATCAGCGTCGAGGCCTTTGACCCGGCCTTTGCCGCGCAGCTGGCCAATGCCGTGGTCGAGGAGTACACGCGCTCGACCATGCAGCGTCGCTTCGACGCCGGCAGCCAGGCACGGCTGTTCCTCGAAGAACAATTGGCCGAGATGCGCATTGCGCTGGAACGCTCCGACCAGGCGCTGCTCGACTTTGCCCAGCGCAGCCAGGTGGCCGACCTGGACCAGCGCATCGGGATGGCCAATTCATCGCTCGAAGACCTGAATACCCGGCTGAATGAAATCGAAACCGTGCTGGTCCGGCTCGGCAGTTTCAAGAGCATGATCGAGGACGGCCAGTCCGAGGACATCAACCTGGTCAACGACAACGAGCAAATCCGCCAGCTGCGGCAGCAGCGCGCCGAACTGGCCACCGAATACGCCAGCCTGTCGCAGCGCTTCAAGGAAGACTATCCGACGCTGGTCGAACTGCGCCAGCAGATGGAGCAGATCTCGAACCAGATTGCAGAACAGCGCCAACTGGCCATCCGCAACATTCTGAGCAACTACAGCAGCCTGTCGGCCGAGTCCGAATCACTGGAAGGCGCGATTCAGGATCGCGAAGCCGGCATTCTGGCGCTGAACCAGCAGGCCGTGCAATACAACATTCTGAAGCGCGAATTCGAGACCAGCCGCGAGCTGTACGACGGATTACTGCAGCGCATGAAGGAAGTCGGCGTCGCCGCCGGCGTCCAGGAAAACAACATTGCCGTCATCGATGACGCGATTGCGGCTGGCGCGCCGTTCAGCCCGAACCTGAGCCGTAACCTGGCCCTTGCGCTGGTGCTCGGCCTGATGGGCGGCGTCGGCCTGGCGCTGGTGCTCGAGTTCTTCGATTCGACCATTCACCGGACCGAGGACGTGGAGTTGCTGACCGGTCGCCCGGTGCTGGGCCTGGTGCCGCAGGTCAAGGCCAAGGAAATGCGCGACGACAACCGCCAGCACAATTATCCGGAACGTGCGGTCGGCCACTACAGCGCGCGCTTTCCGAAATCATCGGTGTCCGAGGCGTTTCGCTCGCTGCGCACCAGCCTGATGTTCTCGACCCCCGAGGGCATGCCCAAGACCATGCTGCTGACCAGCCCCGAGCCGGGCGACGGCAAGACCACAACAGCCATCAACCTGGCCACGGTCATGGCCCAGAACGGTGCGCGCGTGCTGATTATCGACGCCGATTTGCGCAAGCCGCGCCTGCACCGGGATTTCGGCAAGCCGCAGAGCCCCGGACTGACCAACCGCATTGCCAGCAACCCCGGTGAAGGCTCGGAAACCGCCTCGATTGTCGAGACCGACGTCGACAACCTGTTTTTGATGCCGAGCGGCAACCAGGCGCCCAATCCGGCCGAACTGCTGAGCTCACCGCGCATGAACAAGATTATCGCCATGAGTACGCGCGCGTTCGATCACGTCATTATCGATACCTCGCCGATTCTGGGCCTGGCCGACTCGATGGTGCTGTCGCGCGTTGTTGACGGCGTGGTCGTCGTGACGTCGGCCGGCAAGACTTCGAAAGAAGGCATCAAGACCAGTATGCGCCGCCTGGCCCAGGTGCGTGCACCGGTGCTCGGCGTGGTGCTCAATGCGGTGAACCTGGACAGCCCGGACTACGCCTACTACTCGTCGTATTACTACAACTACGCCGAACACAGCGACGAGGACGAAGAGGCCGAACAGCGCAAATCGATCGGCCAGATCGCCTGATTCAAGGGCGAACGGGGCGAGGCGATGGGAGACGCGAAAGCTACAGCTACACCTCAGGCCTGGCTGGCACTGACAGTGGTGCTGGCATTGGCAGGAATGGCGCTGTACGTGATGGCCGCCGATTATTTCAATCTTCGACAGGCGCGCAGCATTGCGCCGGTCACCGCACCCGAACAACTGAACTGGCCGCAACCCTGGGGCGGCTATGGCTGGCGTTATCTTGCCTACTATGGCGGCGAACGCTGGCGTGACGACCCGGCCACGGCCGCCCGCATGTTGAATCAAAGCGCAACTCGCTATCCGCTGGATTCACTGCAGTGGCTGAACCTGGCCCGCATCCAGATGGCCGCGCAAGCGCCGGGCGAGCGCATCGACCGCACGCTCGACATTGCCCGCGCGGTGCAGCCCGAACAACGCGATGCCTTGTGGAGCTCGACCCAGATTGCGCTGCAGGCCGGCCGCACCCGACTGGCCGAACAGCAGCTTTCGAGTTGGTTACGCCAGCATCCATACGACACCGAACGCGCACTGTTTATCGGCGCGCGCTGGATCGAATCGCCGGACGAACTGCTTGAACGCCTGCTGCCGAACGGGCGGGAATTTCTCGAACAGGCCATGGCAGTGGCGCGACGCCAGCAGGACCTGGCGCTGGCCGATGCAGTATGGCAACGACTGGAAACGCAACCGACCATTGACGACCCACTGTTTCTGGACTACATCGACCTGCTGCTCGACAGCGGCCAAAGCGTTCGTGCCGCCGGGCTCTGGTCGGAACGCGAATCCGGCAGTGGCGGTGGCCTGTTCAACGGTGGGTTTGATCGTGAACTGGGCGACAGCGCCGGCCTGAACTGGCGGCTGACCCGCCTGCCGGTCGGAGTGCAGGTTCAGCGCGATACCGAGCATTTTCGCAAGGCTCCGGCCAGCCTGGCCGTTGCGTTCAACGGCAAGGAAAATATTCGGCTGACGGCCCCGTGGCTTCGCATTCCGGTCGAACCCGGTCAGCGCTACCAGCTCAGCGGCTTCTGGACTGCCGACGGCCTGACCACGCGCGCCCTGCCCTATCTTGACCTTTCAGCCGAAGGCGGTCAGCTGCGCGAACGACTGCCGATTCCCGCCAGCAATCTGGACTGGGAACCATGGTCGATCCAGTTCACCGCCCCGGCTGGAAGCAACGTGGTGCGACTGACGCTACGGCGTGATCCGACCCAGGCTTTTGACCGCAACATCGACGGCCGGCTGTGGCTGGATGAACTGAGCCTGATACCGCTGCCGTTGAACCCGATCAGTTCGGTGGCCCAGCATGAGTTTGCCGGTCCGTCCGCGGCCGAGCAGGCTTCCGCAATCGAAACGGAGCGCGCGCCATGAGCGCGCCACTCGACACGCTGCTCGATCGGCTGCGCCGCGGCCAACAGCTGGAATTGGAGCTCGAGCAGATCGAGGCGCTGATCGGCTGGCTGAATAGCGCGAACCGCGAAGCAGCCGACACGGCGGGCAAGCACGAGCTTGATTCGGTGCTGGTGTTGCTGGTGCTGCAGCAGCTCGATCGTTCGTTGTTCACTCGCTTCCGGCTCGATGCCCGAGCAGCCGGCGTGAGTCCGGATCAGCCGCTCGAGCTGCGCAAAAAACGCTTTCGACGGCTGGCCAGCGCGTTTCATCCGGATCGCTTTCCGGACCTGGCCGACTGGCTGACCGAGCGCTCGCAGTCGGTGCTGCACGCCTACAACCGCTTCAAGCAGGACCCGGATGCCGAGCTCGACGACGACCGTGCACAAGCCGGCACAGCCTCAGCGCCGCCCTCGGCCACAGCGCCGACGGGGCCGCTGCGCCCGGCGCCACCGCGACGCCGCCCGCGTCGACCCGGCATGCGATCGGCTGTTCGCGCACTGCTGTTGCAGCTTCGCGGTCGATTTGGCCGCGATCCGAAGCTGGGGCATAAGTTGATTGCGCTACTGGCCCTGCTGGCCATGCTGCCGGTCATAAACTTGTACCTGGCACCCAGCGCCTCGAAATCAACGCCGGTTGCGGCGATCAGTCCGTCCATCCCCGATCCAGCGTTGGCGGACACCGCTGAAGACGATGGGCTGCCAGCCGAGCCCACGGGGTCGACTGAAGCTGAACCATCGCGCCAAGCCGAAGCCGGCGCCGGTCAGCGCATGGCGCAATTGACGGTACCGGAGCAGGACCAAGCCCGTGTTGGCCAGCCCTACGTGCCACGGTCGACCGTGCTGCTGAACCGGGACCAGTCGCCGGCCGACCAGGATGCAACCGACGCGTTACCGGCAAAAGCCGCGGCGGCAGCACCGGCCGAGGTTCTTGAAACCACGACCACCCCTGGCGAGCCGCTGTTCGGGCCCAGCGTTGAAGAGCAGCTGGCAGCGCTCGGTCTGACCGAAAATCCGCAGTCGTGGGATCCACAGCTGCGGCGCGTCGATCAGCAGAAGGCCGAGCCGGTAGCGGCAGCGGAGACCCCGGCTGATACTGAATCGACTGGCGAGCGCTCGCGCCGGCCCATGCAAACCGAACAGCGTAGCGGCCGGACTGCGCGCCCCGGACCTGAAGCAGCAGCATCAAGGCCCGCTTCAGACAGCAGTAAAGCCGAAGTGGATATCGCTGCTTCAATGCAGGATAACGCGCCTGAAGATTCGCCGGTTGCACCGGCTCCGCAGCAGCGCGTTGCCTCGTCAACAGCAGCGGACGCCGCACGCGAACGTCGGCTGGAGCCGACCCTGCCGGCAGAGCCGCAGACCGAAGCCGATACAAGCCGTGATGCAGCGCCGGCGGTTGCATCATCGAACGTGCGCCTGGCCGAGGCGCGCCTTGAAACCACGCCGGAGGCCGTGGCTGAACAAGCGCCCAACGACGATACCGCCCCGGCGATCGTGGTGCCCGAGCCGGCTGCTGCACCTGAGCTGGAGCCCGGCACATTGTTGCTGGGGCCGTTGGCGCAACACGAAGTTGGCCAGGTGCTGTCCGGCTATCAACAGCACGTGCAGGCCGGTAGCCTGGCTGCACTGATGACGCTGTTTGCGAGCAGCCAGCCGAGAGATGGTGGCCATCGAGGCCAAGCCGAAGTAGCCGCGTATTACCAGGACCTGTTTCAGCGCTCGAAATCGCGCAAGCTGGATCTGCGCGTGGTGCGCATGCAGCGTGCGCAGGCCGGTTGGCAGGTCGAAACCGAGCTTGATTTACGAATTGCCGCAGCAAACGGACCCGAGCAGATCCAGGTCGGGCGCGCAGAATTTCTGATTCATCCAGACCGTGGGGGCCTGAGAATTGGCGCGATCAGCTACTAAATCGAACTCGGGACTGGCCGGTCTGCAGCCGTGGCTGACCACGCTGCTGCTGATTGCGCTGGTCGTGACGCTGCCGCTGATGATGGGGCATCGCACGCCATCAACGCTGACCGCCAGCGGTCTGGTGCTGGTGCTGGGCGCCGGGCTGACCGCGCTCGTGTCAATGCTTGGTGGGCTGCAGAATTTCAGCGCTGATCGACGCCGGGTGCTGCCGTTGGGCTGGTGGCTGTTTGCGCTGGCCATGACGCTGTGGGTGGTGCTGCAGGTGTTGCCGTTGAGCGCACTGGCGCAGGCGCTTGGACCCTACCCGGATGTGCTCTGGAACCAGACTGAATCAACGCCGGCGCAGTGGTCACCGAATCCGGCGGCCAGCCTGCGCGGCTGGTCGACCTTTTTTGCGCTCTTCCTGATTGCATGGCTGGCCGGCACGCTGCATTCGGCGCAGCGCGATGTACTGTGGCTGGCCATTGTGGCCGTCGGCCTGCTGCAGGCTTTGTATGGCCTGTATGCGCACGCCAGCGGCTCGGACAGCGTGCTCGGCATCTGGTCGCGCAACAACCCCGATTTCGTGCACGGCACGTTCAGCAACCGCAACCTGTTTGCGGCCTACCTGGCGCTGATCTGGCCACTGGCCATTGCCATCTGGTGGCGCCGGTCGATTGGACTGCTCAGCCGCATGCCGTTTGAGCTGCGCGTGGCTGCCAGTGTCATCAGCGGCGCAATGATCGGTGCCGCCCTACTCGGCAGCGCCTCACGGCTGGGCAGCGCGGCCGGTATCGCCGGGCTGCTGATGGCCTTTTTGCTGTGGACGCGTTACCGCGCCAAGCGCACGCGTGCCGTGGTGTTCTGGCCGCTGTTGCTGGTGGCATTGGCGATTCTGGTCGCCGCCACCTGGTATGGCCTGACGCCGCTGGCCGAGCGCCTCGCGGTTACCTCGATCGAGCGCGAAGGCCGGCTGGTGGTGCTAAGCCAGGTGATCAGCCAGGTGCCCATACAGTGGTGGTTGACCGGCATTGGTCTGGGCGGGTTCGAGGCCGTATTCAAACAGTTCCAGCCCGGCGATCTGACCGGCTGGTATGACTACGCGCACAACGATCTGCTGCAGTGGCTGGTCGAAATGGGCCTGGTCGGGGCCGGTCTATTGATTGCGGTGCTGGTCACGCTCGTCCGCAATTTCAAGTTGAGCAGCGAGCGACTGCCGCTGTATGCCGGCCTGATTGCGCTGGCACTGGTCGGCCTTGGCGATTTCAGCTGGCACATTCCCGGCACCCAGGTCGTGCTGGCCATCTATCTTGGCGTCGTGCTGCAGCCGCCGCACGGTCATAGCCGGGTGGAAGCCCATTCCCAACGAGCCGAAACCGCCCGCTCTGAACCAGCCGGGCCTGCAATGAAACCACTGGCAGACGGCGTGCTGCCCATTCAATCCACCAAGGGGGACATCCAATGAGTATTGATCCGAGCATCATGTTTGCGCTGCTTGCCACGCTGGCTGTAACCGGCCTGCTGATTCCTGCGCTGAAAGTGCCGGCCCACCGGCTGAAGCTGATCGACAAGCCCTGTCATCGCAAGCGGCATTTCAAACCGACCCCGCTGACCGGCGGCCTGGCCTTGTGCTGCGGTTTCATGATTGGCCTGCTGATCATTCCGTTCGACTGGTCGAGCTACTGGACGCTGCTGACCGGCATGGGCATTCTGCTGTTGCTCGGCGTGCTGGATGACTATGCCGATATCTCGGCCACGCTGCGGCTACTGGTCCAGATGGCGGTAGCCTCGATCATGGTGTTTGGCGGCGGGCTGGATGTGCATATCCTCGGCGCGCCGTTCGGTGACCAAATCGGACCGGTTGGCCTTGGGCCGTTTTCTGCGCTGTTCACGATTGTCTGCGTGGTCTTCATGATCAATGCCATCA
>CAKZPB010000061.1 GCA_937138395.1 uncultured Pseudomonadota bacterium | reverse complement strand
TGAACGCGAGCGCGTGCAGACCGAGTTGGACCAGGTCTTTGCCAGCCGATCCTGGCGTGTGACCCGGCCGCTGCGGGTCGCCAATCGCCTGCTGACCAATCCGGCGATGCGTCAGTTGATCAACCCGCTGAACTGGCCCCGCCTTTTTGGCCGCTTGATTCACCACTGGCGACTGCGCGGGCTCAAGCAGACCTTGTTCATGCTGCAGCAGCCGGCGCCGGTTTCCGAGCCGATCACGACCTCGGATACGCCCATTCCTCAGCCGGACGTCGTGGCCGACCCGGTTCATTTTCGTCCAGTCGAGCAGCCTGTGGTCAGTATCATCGTGCCGGTCTATAACCAGTTGCACTACACTGCGGCCTGTTTGCATAGCCTGCTGTCGGTCGAAGAAGCCCTGCCGTTTGAAATTATCGTCGTCAACGATGCATCCAGCGATCCAACCGAGCGCTGGCTGAATCAGTGCAAGGGCCTGACCGCCTTGCACAACCAGCAGAACCAGGGCTTTATCGGCAGCTGCAACCGCGGGGCCGAAGCCGCCCGCGCCGACTACCTGCTGTTTCTGAATAATGACACGCAGGTCAGCGATCATTGGCTGTCGGCAATGGTCGATCTGTTCAAGGCCGAGCCCAACGCCGGCGTCGTGGGGTCGCGCCTGGTCTACGCTGATGGCACGCTCCAGGAAGCCGGCGGCATCATTTTTTCAGACGGCAGCGGCTGGAACTATGGCAAGCATCAGGAGGCCGACCGGCCCGAATTCAATTTTGTCAGTGAAGCCGATTACGTGTCCGGCGCCAGCCTGATGATTCCACGCGCGTTGTTTGAATCGCTGCAAGGGTTCGATAACCACTATCGTCCGGCCTACTACGAGGACACCGACCTGTGTTTCCGGGTGCGCGAGCAGGGCCTGAAGGTGCTGTATCAACCGGCGTCCACGGTCGTGCACTTCGAGGGCGTCACCTCCGGCACCGACGAATCGTCGGGTACCAAGCAATACCAGGCCGTCAATCGCGACAAGTTCTTCGAGCGCTGGCAGTCGCATCTACAGCGTCAGCCGGCCAAGCAGCTGCGCGAAGACCGACCCGATTCGGTTCGGCATTTACGCTATCACCGGTATTCAAGCCGCGCGCTGGTGGTGGATGCGGTCACGCCGACGCCGAAGCAGGATTCCGGTTCGGTGCGCATGTTGGCCTTGCTGCGCATTCTGAAGGATCTTGGCTATCAGACCAGCTTCATGCCGTCCAACCTGGCGTGGGCCGGAGCGGATTCGATTCGACTGCAGCAAGCCGGTATCGAGGTCTTGACCGCACCCTGGCTGGATGACATCGAGCAGTGGCTGGATGCGCATGGCGCAGATCTCGATCTGGTCGTGGTCAGCCGTCATTACGTGTTGAAGCCACTGATCAAGCTGATTCGCTATTGCTGCCCTGGGGCCAGAATCATCTTTGATACGGTCGACCTGCATTTTCTGCGCGAGCAGCGCGAGGCCGAGCTGACCGGCAGTGCGTCGGCCGCGCGCGCCGCGGCGCACACGCGGCGCGACGAGTTGAAGCTGATCGACCAGTCCGATGCGACGCTGGTGGTCAGCCAGTTCGAAGCCGACCTGCTGCACGAACTCAGGCCTCAATCACACATCCAGGTCGTGTCCAATATCCACTCGCTGCAGAATCCGGGCAAGCCCTGGGCCGACCGCAAGGACCTGCTGTTCGTCGGTGGCTTCCAGCATCCGCCCAACCTGGATGCGGCGCGCTGGCTGGTCGATGAACTGATTCCGCTGATTCGCGAAGCGCTGCCCGATGTCCGGCTGCATCTGATTGGCAGCAAGATGCCGGAATCCATTCGCGAACTGCGCGCCCCGGGTCTGATCGTGCACGGATTTGTCGCCGATCTCGAGCCGTACCTGAACAGCGTTCGCGTTTCACTGGCGCCATTGCGCTTTGGAGCCGGGGTCAAAGGCAAAGTCAACCAGGCCATGAGCCACGGCCTGCCGGTGGTTGCCACGCACTGCGCAGCCGAAGGCATGTATACGCAGCATGGGCATGACGTGCTAATGGCCGACACGGCCGAAGACTTCGCTCGTGAAGTCGTTCGTGTGTATAACGACCAGGCCCTGTGGGAAACCATCGCCGCAAACGGCCGGCAAAACGTGGAACAGCACTTTTCAGTCGATGCCGCGAAGCGGGGTTTATCGTCGGTCTTGAACGATATCGGTTGATTCGTTGTTCGTTATTAACTACGGTTTTAGGTTTTAGGTTTTAGGTTT